>JABMRV010000194.1 GCA_013202285.1 bacterium
AGTCCTCCAGACCGCTGGCAGACGCCCTCGTCTGCCAGATAAATCCTTGTTTTTCCGTCATCCCGACGCTTCGGGATGACGGCAGGCGGATGACTATTTCAATGAATTCTTCAACAGGAACTAATTATTTCATCCTCCTGCCTTTTTCCTCATGAATAAACAACCAGCCGACAAGCTCTCCCTCATCTATCGGTTTATCAGGATGCCAGAAGGTTGCATCGCGCAGGAACTGCGAACTGGTGTCCTTGGAATCAATAATATGCGCCTGTGCGCGGAGTTCATCTATCCTGTCATGCCAAAGCTGCATATTCGATACACGCAGATCGACCCAGCCATTCCTGCTCCATTTATCTATATCACCTGAACTAACCTCGAATTCGGTCTGACGTGGATCGTGTGGAACTTTGATGACAGGTCCCCTGAGCAATCTGCAGCCATCCGGCATCAGTATGGGAATACCAATCGAGACAATCCTGCTTCTTAACCGATTGTCATCGAGAATCATCGCAGTTACTTTATTCGACAGCTCTTCAGGTGAAGCGGCGGTTATTCCATCAAGGCTCGTTACCACCCTTTTCAGCAAGTGTGCCTCGTAGAGGAGCTTGGACAGCTTCGGAGGTCCCAACAGTTCAAAGGCGACTACCTCTTCGTCATGTTCGGCTGACAACTCCTTCGCCTTCTGGATCGCCAGTGACCGCATGACTCCTGCTCGATAAGTCGAACTCAGCACTGAGGCATCAAGCGCCGCCACGACATCATGACCGGTAGCGCCACCTTCAATTTCCCAGATCACCGTCTGTGCTATCTCTTCGGGAGTGATGTATTCCATCTGGTCATGTGTGGTGATCGCGGTGAACTCCCCGATTGAGAAAGTTCCGTTCTCACCGGTATCGATGAATACGCCCTTCAGATTCTGGTTCAGGTCAATACATGCCGTAGAGTCCTGCGTATCAAGAATCCTCTCGACATTCACAGCCTTCTCAGGAGGACAGTCATAGAGAGGGATCGGTTCACCACCGCGCAGAATTTCACCGTGTTCGATGCTCTTCCAGGCTATTGCGGTTGCCGGTTTTACTTCCTTGGTGTAAGGAGCATCGGGAGTCCTGCCCATGATGAATAATAACAGGGAATGTGCTCCCGCCACGCATGTCTTCGACAGCAGTACCCTGGAGGGTTTCTCTTCAGAATGAGTATAGGGTATATTCAGCCCCATACCGCCTGTACCGCTGGTACCGACTTTTACATAGCTCTTCGTACCGGCTTCTTTCATTGCCTGGTATAATACCTGCACATGCCGAACCAACTGCGGCAGGTAAAGCGAACAGAGCAGCTTTTCGACCTCTGAGAAAAGCTCGGATGATGAACCGCCCGCCTGGGCATTCTGTAGTTCTTTCTGTACCAAAAGTCCGGCAGAATAAACATCCTGGTAAGCCAGTCCGGTCGCAGAGTTCACACAATCGATTATAATATCGGGTTTATTTTTTGCAACAAGATCATACAGAAAAAAATGCCCAAATGACATTGATGGTTCAAGGACGTCGGCAGCCAGTATCCGACGGTTTTCTGCATTGTTCAAAATTTGATCGCGTGAGAGATCTTTGAAATCTGTACGTACAAATATGTTACCCCATGCCGGTTCGAGCTTAACATCACCGGCATCAGCGGATAACTCGCTGCAGGCTGACTCAGCCTGTTCCTGTGTGAGAGATGAGATGATGATACGACGGGGACGGCGAACGATCAACTGCCTGCATAATGCTGTCCCGACAAGCCCCCAGCCACCTAATACGAGTATATCTTTACCCTTTATCTCCATTTAGTATTCCTTAAGAATCAATAATCGCTTTTTTCACCTTCTGATCAGTTTTCTGATTCAGATAACTGATCTTCTTCATCCAAAGACGAGAACAATCCTCCTGCTTGATCTACCTCGCTGAGGTCATCCGGTTCAGGCAGATCGTCGAGCGAATCCAGACCGAAATGCCGCAGAAAATCCGACGTAGTTGCATAAAGCAACGGTCTTCCCGGACCCTTACCATATCCTGCTACTTTAACGAGTTTCCTTTCAAGCAACAGTTTCAGAACACCGCCTACATCCACACCTCGTATCGATTCTATCTCAGCCTTGGATATCGGTTGACGATATGCCACCATTGAGACCGTTTCAAGAGCGGCAAGCGAAAGCCTCAATCTGCCCGATCCCAATATCATCCTTTTCACCCATCGACTGAACTCGGACCGTGTGGCAAAGCGAAAACCCCCACCACCCTTGATGATACTGAAGGATCGTTCCGATTCTTCATAAAACCGGTTGAGTTCTTCAATCGATGTCAGAACCTCCTCGGATGTCACGTTACCGATAATTTCCGCAATACGGTTTCCATCGACAGGTTCCGGCGCTGCAAATATCAACGCCTCTATGAGCTGAATATCAATCTTATTCATGCTGTCCGACTTCACGCAGAACGAGCCAGAACTCACCGAACGGTTGAGGCTGGCGAACTGCGATTCTATGCAATCTCATCAGTTCAAGCATCGCCAGAAAGGTCATTATCACCGCCAACCTGCTGTCGAGAGCTTCTGCAAACAGCTCGAAAGCAACCTTACGGCTGTTCTCGAAGAAGGAGAGAATGAATGCCATCTGTCCTTCGAGCGTGTAAGGAATATCTTCAATAATATGCGTCGGTTCATGCGGTAGTTTCCTTATCAGCTTGCGAAAAGCAAGTGCGATGTCGTATAGCGACACATCGGAGAGCATATCGCTTGCCATAGCCTCTTCGAGCCCGGTTATATGAATACCACCGCGATCAAACATGTTGACCTGATCTTCCTCAAGCTCGGCAAGGCGCGCTGCGCTGGCTTTCAACGCCATCAGTTCCCCAAAAGAGCGTCGTTCATCCCCCATCAGCATCTCGATATCCGCCGGTTCCGGTTCCTGTGTCGGTAAAAGATCCGCTGCCTTCAACTGTAACAGTATAGCCGTCAGGAGAATAAAATCACCAGCGTTATCGAGATCAAACACCTCCATACGCTCAATCCAAGCCAGGTAATCTGCAGCAATTGCACTCACGGATATATAAGCGACATCCAATTCGCTGCGTCGGACCAGGAATACAAGTAAATCCATTGGTCCAGCAAAATCCGGTGTATTAACCTGATAAACTACAGCCATTGATAAAAAATGATCGTAATTTCACCCACCCACCGGTGGACCGCTGCGCGCTAACCTGAAACCCACCGTGCGATAGCGCAGATATTTCATCGCGCGGATGCGTTCGGCGGAACGACAATGTTGAGGTATATCATACCATGAACCGCCTCTCAGTACACGATAACTTGTGGTGCCGGATGTCCAGGCGCTGCCGTCAACCGGTGCCCTCTCATAATCGCGGTGATATTTATCCTCACACCACTCCCAGACATTTCCCACCATATCATTTATGCCAAAGGCATTGGGTAGTCTGCTGCCCACTGCGGCATGTGAACCAATACCGTTATAAGCACCATAGACAGCCCATTTATCGATTTCCACGTATGACGAATCGTCTCCCCATGGGAAACGAGAAGAATCATTGCCAGCACGACAGACATATTCCCATTCCGCCTCTGATGGAAGTCGCCAGGGCGTACCGGTCTCGACACTGTTCAGCGTATCAATAAATGCCTGAACATCCTCCCATGAAACATTATCAACCGGATTCCAAGACCCGGATAATGCAGAAGGATTTGTATCGGTAACGGCTTCCCATTGCATCTGGGTTATCTCATATTTTCCAATCCAGAAACTCTCAATCGAAACGGTATGACGAGGATACTCATCGTTATCGGCATATTCGATGCTGTCAAGTTCGGCGCCCATCTCGAACATACCAGATTCAATCAGCACCATTGTTACTGTAATATCAAGGCTGCCGAGAGGTATCTCAACCTCACCGATATTTCCGTTCTCGGATACAGCTATATTAACGGAACCCTGCACATTGCTCTGACCATCGCTCACATTCACCCAGACGAGGTAATCGTTCGTCTCCAGCGGCGCCAGCCACTTCACGGATGATTGGTAATTGCCATCGGGAAAAGATCCGGCTTCAGTTGACCAGATATAAGTCAATTCATCATTATCCGGGTCAACTGCATAACAGGTGAAAGTCGTGGCTGCATCCGGACGAAGTACAGCCACACCGGCTGAGAGACCTTTGATAACCGGAATGCTGTTTCCAGCCTGCACCGGATTTTCATCACTGTCGCAGCCGATTGCAAAACCAAGAACTATCAGAAGGAAAAGGACAATGAATGGTTTCATTGGAAGGTTATAGTTTTATTTTAGGACATTAATTAACTCTAAGTGATGGAATCACAAAAGCATTCCTGAAAACAGTTTGTTGAGCATTGAACAGAATCAATCAGTTTGCATAATAAAAGCTTTATAAGTTACTCTCTTCATCTTTAGAATTCAAGTAATTTAGATCATAAAGGCGATGAATCATTCATTTCAACAAGTTTTCTTTACATCTTTGTTGATGATCCGTTCACTTTTGCATTGACTCGCGTCATTTAATGGAAATGTTAGAGAGAAAAAAACCGCTCGACGTTCTGTCGAGCGGTATCACCGCAACCCGCAAATGATTTTGGTATATCAAGGTAAGTAGATAACCTGCTTCATCCTTCTTATTCCACCGGATTCCAGTTGAATAAAGTAGCTCCCAGCGGATAATCTCTCTGCCCGCCAGTTAATCATGTGCTCACCTGCAGATAAGTTTCCTGTCCAGATCGTTCTGACCAGACTGCCTGACATATCATATAATAACAAGCTTGTTAAACCGGGTGAATTGAGATTGAATGAAACACTGTTTCTGTGGTTGAAGGGATTCGGATAGGCGGTCAGTATCTCAAAGGCTACCGGAATACTATTCCCGCGATGCTGAACCGAATGCGGAGGCTCAGGTCTAAGACCGTCATAGTAATACTTTCCCATATCCGATCTCGAGCCATCAGGATCGTTCCAGTTAATATCCGGAAAACCGCTGTCGATACACGGTGATTTTGTAGCAACATCTCCGGTATCTCTCCAGGTAATATGATAATCTGCTTCCAAAGGTTCGTATGCATCGCTTTCAAAGAGAGGATCCTGATTAACAATATCACCTTCAAACTCAGCAGCATCAAGATCGAGATAAATAGTTAGATTTTTCCAGTAGAGGTTATAACCGCTGAATTCATCAAGATGATACTGCTCTGCCCATAAGCCGATACTTGCTTCATTACCCTCAATTATATTATTTATAAGACTTATACTGGATTCTTCTGTTATCCGGATACCAACGGATGTATTCACCGGTGAGCCATAGATATGAACAACATTGTTAAGAATGCGTACCCTGGATGAATTCTCAAACCACATCCCTCTTGAGAGTGGTGCAGATCTAACACGGACTATGTTCCTGTTTATAAGAATATCATTTGCATATTCAGTATAAATGCCTGTTGATCGGTTGAACGATACTACCTCGATCCAGTTATCCTCAATGATGGGACTGCTCTCACGGATATAAATACCTGTAGAATTATTGTAGTAGTAATTGGCTCTACATTCAATCCAGCTATTCCCGGATATGAGTGGACGCGAGCGATCATGAATTGAGATAGCCATAAGATGTAATCCTTCGATTCCCGCATCTAAAACCCGGATTGAAACGTTGTTGACTATTTCAGGCGAAGCTCGGTTACAGTTGATTGCAATGCTGTGAGCTTCAATATTGTTACCCTCGATTCTGGGATCGGATTGAAAGCAATTAATGGCTGTGGCTACGTTATTGATATCGCAGTTGATAATTCTTGACTCGTTGTCAGCATCGATAAAGCTGATTCCATCCCAGATTGTGCTGTTACTAGTAAATACAATCCGCTCTTCAGGTAAAGCGCCTCCCTCAGCATCCAGAATCGCTCCTTCACATACAATCATAGCATAGTTGCCCTGAAAATCAACTTCTACGCGTGGGCGAACCCTCAGGACTCCAAAGATGTTTATATCAGTTGTGATTATATACGGAGATCCCTCCCAGGTCCAAACCTCATCGAGTATATCATAATCTACGATAGTCGGTCCCTGACCATATGCCACAGTTGAAATCACACACGTGAAAACAAACATCACTGACATAAAAGTTACAATCCATTGATGTGATTTCTCAGGTCGTCTCTGACCATGAAACACATTCATACTAATTCCTTACTTAGTGAGTATCAGACAGATTCTAAGCAGTGCTAAGTGATTTATTTATCGGGATTTTGTCACGCGGTGTTAAAAGGCAGTTCAGGTTGGCTGTGTCGGGTACTATTAATCACCTGTCAAAGATTAAGGACTTTTTCAACAGGCATTAACTGACCCTGTTTCTAACACACCTCAAGGCAGCAAGTTCATTGGAGTCGATTCGATCCAACAATCCACAATATCAAGCGGAATATAAACAGGTAACAGCGAAATGTCAAGCCTTCATTAATATATACGTCGAAATACTTACTCTTTATAGCTGAAAGTAGAATAAATCGTGCTAAATACGGATTCCGACCGGCTCGTGAGCTTCATTCAGTGCAATCCTCACCCTGTACGGTTTACCGGCATCGATCTCATCGGATCGGACTAACACTTTGATATAGTTTTCACTTACTGCTCTTACCCACTTCTGTTCTTTACCCGGTCGATCTGGAATCACCGTGAGTATGCGTCCCGCCTGGGTTTCAATAAACTGCCGCTTCTTGCGGCTTCCAACTTCCAACAGCGTCTTTACACGATCCTTTGTGATGCGATCCAGAATCTGATCTGGCATCTGTGCAGCTATCGTTCCCGGTCGTTTTGAGAAACTGAATACATGTAAATAGGTAACCGGAAGATCCTCGATAACATCGACCAAATCGTTAAAGTCAGCATTCGTCTCACCGGGGAATCCGGTGATAATATCCAATCCAAGGGCAACATGGGGATTCTGTTCCCTGATGGATTTCAATCGATCCAATGTATCTGCAAGCGGTGGACGCCCCATCGCTTCAACTATTCGCGGTACAGTATGTTGTAAAGGAATATGCAGATGCGGACAAACTTTCGCATTGTTAATCAACTGTTCCATCAATTCAACGCTCAACTCCCATGGTTCAATCGAACCAAGTCGGATCCTGAATGAACCGGGGAGTTCCGAAATATCCTTTAACAATCCAGCCAAACCGGATCCGTAACCGATATCAAGACCCCAGGAACCGATACGAACACCGGTAAGAACAATCTCATGTGCGCCTCCGGAAACAAGCTGTCGTGCAGAGGTGAGAACACTCTCAAGCTCAACAGATCGATTACGCCCCCGTAAACTTGGAATAATGCAATAGGTACAATTCTGATCGCAACCGTCCTGGATCTTGAGAAACGGGCGTGATCTTCCAGATCCGGTATTTGCTGATATTGGCTTTAATCTGCTTGTATCACCATCTACTTTTATTATCGGCGCATTTGGCTTGGAAATCCACCAGTCAAATGAAAATCGTTCATCTGTGCCTATAACGTAGTCAACACCGGAAATCTTAGCAAGAGACTGCGGATCCGCCTGAGCAAGGCACCCAGCTGCAATGACGATTGCATCGGGATGCTGCCTCGTCAACTTAGACACCGTATGGCGCGATTTAGCGGCTGCCTTGCGGGTAACGGCACATGTATTCACGAAGATTACTTCAGGTGAATCGACATCCTTTCCACCATCGATTGCGATTCCCTCTGCTGCCATCAATTTCGCAATCTGGGATGTTTCCGCCTGATTCAGTTTACAACCAAGTGTTGTGAAGTACGCCCGTCTCATCTATCCCTATCAGAATTCAGTGAGTAACATTAAAAATCGACCGATGGCATTTCGGTAATTAACAGCACACGTTTAAATTCGCTCCCAACATCAACATAGAATGCCCGTAAATCCAACTCTATATTGCCTTCGACATTTCCGCTGATATGTCGTCGTTGATTATAACATTCCATTATTAATTCAATCTCAACAGATGACGGTTTAGGCGGGAAATTGAGTTTCTCAGGTGCGCTACGAGATGTCAAACGCATGTTATCGTATATTGTCAACACTGCCGGTCGTTCATCCGCCCAACGCCTGCAGATTACCTCCCAGGAGGCATGATCGTACTTCTCTTTAAGTGCGGGAATATCCATCTCACTCATATCTTGCCTGAACTCGGAGGATGGGAGCATCAGTTCGGACGCAAGAGTATCGGCTTCTCGTTCAATTTCACGATTTATCGTCATCTTCTGATGTCCTAACAGGACATGTGCAAGCTCATGGCAGAACAGCCAGTTCCTTCGCTGGGGGTAGAGATCCAGATCGAGAACAATTCGCCGGTCGATTACAAAGCTCTCCGGTCCGTCAAGATTCTCCAGTGAGACTTCAACATCATACTCATCAGTTAATGATCTGATGAATTCGATTCTTTCCTCCGTCGATAGTCTAACAGCGCGTCACGATAAAACCGCTTGGTGGGATTGTGATTCCGGCTGAATCGTATTCCCTTAAGATGTTCGATCTCCACTGTGGTTGGTTTTACTAACAGCATCTCATCATCATCGTTGAGGAATTCAACAAGACCGGGATACATGTCAAACTCCTCACCGGTGTCGTAAACGAAATGCCGCTCTTCGACATTCAAGGCGGTCAAAGCTTCTGAATCAGACAGACATGACAGCAGTTCGGAGACGCTGGAACCCAGACTTCGAGCGAGCTTTTCCATGACGTCAAGCGAAGGATTTGCCACCCCGTTCTCGACCATGCTCAAGTAAGAGCGATTAATGCCTGCAAGATCAGCCAGTTGCCCCTGGTTCAATCCCTTCTCCTTGCGCAACTCCCTGAGCCTGTTCCCCAGTATGCCGCTGCCATCACTCTTACCGGATACTGCTTTTGAGTTCATTTATCTTCCGAAGTATTTGATAGTCAAGAGAGATAATCTACTATAAATGCCACATTATTTGCCTAATATATACAATATGTTTTGGATTGTCAACTGCGTAATGCTTTGAATCAAGGTGAGGTATGTCCGGTTGATATGTAGTCCGGCTTCGGAGAAGCCGGGAATAATCTGTCTTCCGTTTGAGAGTTACCCCCGCTTCGGAGAAGCCGGGCTACATCTGTATCCGCCATACGGCGGATTCGACAACTTGAAACCCGACTTGTGATCCCGTATCAAGTACGGG
>JABMRV010000195.1 GCA_013202285.1 bacterium
AGGCGGGAATCCAGACAAGTCTTTGTTATTTTATGGTTCCCGGCTTCCACCATAATGATAATATTAGATGAAATCCTTCAGAAACGGTACATTTTCAACAGAGACTTATTAGCGATTATAGTCTTACAATGTGGAACTAACATCCTTAATATACGTTCAAGCAGGAAAACAGAATCAAGTAATCACAAGTGGATGGTTTAATTGACTGGTAAGAAATCGCAGAAAACAGATGGTAGTAAGAATCAGGCTGGTGAAAAGACTCTTCTGAACAGGATAAAACGGTGGTTCAGAGGGAGTGGTAAACCGAAGAGCGTTACTCGAGAATGGATCGAGTTGATTATCAGCATTGTTGTCATCGTTCTCTTTATCCGAACGGTTGCTCTCGAAGCATTTCGGATTCCGACCGGCAGCATGGAGGATACGATGCTGGTAGGTGATTTCCTGCTGGTTAACAAGTTCGTTTATGGGATAAGATCGCCCGATTGGGTGGGTATCCCGTTTACGAGGGCAGGTTTTTTTATTCCCTACTTCCGTCTGCCGGGGATTTCTGAGCCGAAACAGGGAGATATTGTTGTTTTCCGTTATCCGGTTGACAAGAACTTCAATTATATTAAACGATGTATTGCGACCGAAGGTCAGACTATCGAAATCCGGGATAAGAAAGTTTACGTCGATGGGATCCTGTTTGAGAATCCTCCCCAGTCGAAGTTTATTCACGATGTAACATATCCGAAAGCTTATGTTCAACCGGGGATTACCCCTAAAGGTATGGAGATGCGCAACCGGGATAACTACGGTCCTGTTACCGTTCCCAAGGGTTACATGTTCATGATGGGCGATAACCGCGATAATTCGGCAGACAGCCGTTTCTGGGGCTTCCTGTCACGCGACATGGTTATCGGTAAGGCGCTTATAATCTATTTCTCCTGGGATAAGCATGTGAAGTGGGCGAAGATGAACATGAAGATACGCTGGGAACGAATTGGGAATTTGATAAAGTAAGAAATAAGCAAGTGTGAAAGTTTGAGAGTTGCAAATCCATCGGATACATTATAAATTGTTTCTGCCTGAATAAGGGCTCGGTAAGCAAGTCCCTGCGAAAGCAGGGATCAGCCCTTACGCGATAAGGAAAGGACTGTTGAGTTCTAACAGGGAAAGCGCTCTACGGCAGATAGAAAGACTGCGTAAAGAGATCGACCGCCATGATTATCTCTATTACGTAACTGCTGATCCGGAGATAACCGATCAGCAGTATGACGCTCTGATGCGTCAACTTATCGAGTTGGAATACGAGTTTCCCGACCTGGTGAGTCCCGGTTCTCCGACTCAACGCGTCGGAGGCGAACCGTTGGGTTCCTTCTCGCAGGTGACGCATGCGACGCCGATGCTCTCGCTGGCGAACTGCTATAATATTGACGAACTGTATGATTTTGACCGCCGTATCAGGGAGTTGTACGACGGTGAACCTGAATATGTATGCGAACTGAAGATCGATGGTGTTTCTGCTGCATTGACATATAGAAACCACACCCTGACAACCGGTGCAACCAGAGGTGACGGTCGGATTGGTGACGAGATAACCGGTAACCTGAGGACTATTCGTTCAATCCCACTTTCAGCGCCAGATGATATGCCTCCGGATTTAGAGGTGCGCGGAGAGGTTTATTTCACGCGCAGAGAGTTTGACGCAATGAACACACAACGTGAAATAGATGGATTGAAACCGTTTATGAATCCTCGTAACGCCGCTGCAGGGACGTTGAAGATACTCGATTCGCGAGAGGTCGCCAAACGACCTCTCAGCTTTTTTGCCTATGGTATGATCGGCGAAGGTCTGAACATGAAAAGCCAGTCGGAAATTCTTGAGACCTTGAAGAGTGCACGTTTCCCGACAAATCCGAACTGGCGGGTTTGTTCCGGTCTGTCTGACGTTGAGGCGTATCTGGATCGCTGGGATGCCGACCGGTATGAACTTCCCTACGAGACCGACGGCGTTGTCATCAAGCTGAACGATATAAGCTGGTGGGAACGGCTCGGAGCGACAGCCAAGAATCCCCGCTGGTCGATTGCCTATAAGTTCTCGACGGAGAAGGCATTAACCAGATTACTCAGCGTCGATTGGCAGGTGGGGAGAACCGGCGCGGTTACGCCTGTAGCCAATCTTGAGCCTGTGCTGCTGTTGGGGACGGTTGTAAAAAGAGCGACGCTTCATAACGAAGATGAGATAGAGCGGTTGGGAATCAGAACCGGTGACTGGGTTGAGATAGAGAAGGGCGGGGAGATCATCCCCAAAGTCAACCGGTTTCTTGCTGATAAGAGACCCGAAGATACTGAACCGATAGAATTTCCGACTCGGTGTCCCGAATGTGGGTCTGAACTTGTTCGCGACGAAGCAGAAGTGGTTAGACGCTGCTCCAACTGGGATTGTCCCGCTCAGATAACAGGCAGGATCAGGCATTTTGCCTCGCGGGGAGCGATGGACATCGAGGGTCTGGGCGGTAAGACGGTCGAAGCAATAGTCGCAGCCGGTATCGTGAAGGACGCCGGTGATCTTTACAGCATTACAAAATCACAGATTGAGTCCCTGCCTGGAATGGCTGAAATCTCGGCGGAAAACCTTATCGGCGGGATCGAAGATTCAAAGGTAAAAATGTTTGACAGGTTACTCTTCGGGCTTGGCATACGTCATGTCGGCATCGGGGTGGCAAGGATTATTGCGGCTGAATACAAAGATCTGGACAGTCTTGAGCAAGCGCCTGAGGAGGAGTTGCAACAGACTCCGGAGGTCGGTGCAGTCATCACTGAATCGATCAAGCAGTTCTTCGCATTTGAACCGAATATCCGGCTGATCTCCAAGCTAAAAGAAGCCGGAATGATTGGTCGAACCGAGCATGATGAAAGAAGCTCTCAGCATTTGAAAGGCAAGATATTTGTGCTGACGGGTTCGCTGAAAAACTTCTCGCGTGAATCCGCCGGGGATGAGATCAGAATCAGGGGGGGCAGGGTGACGTCATCGGTCAGCAAGAAGACGGATTTCGTTATCGCGGGAGCAAATCCCGGATCGAAGTATAAGAAAGCTGATAAGTTGGATGTGAAGGTTTTGGATGAGAAGAGGTTTGTTGATCTTTTGAGTAAGTGAGCAAGTGTGAAAGTAAGAATTTTCGCTGAATCGAATGGGTAGTGTATATTCCAAATAAGCCCTGAAAGGGCGTAATAAGTATGTCCCTGCGAAAGCAGGGATAACACAGCATTCCCGAAGGGAATGACCTTTGAATAGCCGTGGGCGTTAGCCCACGGAATGGATAAAAACAAGTTCACGATCCTGCAGTTGCGGGATCGAACAAACATGATTATTAATTCCCGTTTATTCCACCCTTCAATAAAAGGGGGGAAAGAACAGGCAGAATAATAAGGAGTTTTATTAAATGGCAACTACTGCCGACATCAGGAACGGTCTTGTAATACAGATGGATAACCAGTTGTTTGCAATCGTCGAGTTTCTTCATGTAAAACCCGGAAAGGGTGGAGCGTTTGTCCGCACGAAAATAAAAAATGTAATTACAGGACGAGTCCTTGATAAAACGTTCAGATCGGGTGAGAAACTGAATGTGGTTAAGTTGGAAGATCGCAAGATGCAGTATCTTTACGCAGAGGATGACGGATTTGTATTTATGGATGAGGAGACGTTCGATCAGATTACGATAGATTCTCACGTAGTAGGTGATATGGCTAAGTTTATGAAAGAAGGTGAAAATGTCAGGATTATGTTGCATGGTGAGAAACCGATAAGTATAGAACTGCCCAACTTTATCAGCTTCAGGATAGTTGAATGCGAACCGGGTGTTAAGGGTGATACAGTTTCTAATGTCACTAAACCGGCAACTCTTGAAACCGGCGCTGTTGTTCAGGTGCCGCTGTTCATCGAGCAAGATGAAATTATCAAGGTTGATATCCGGAAAGGTGAGTATCTCGAAAGAGCAAAAGAGTAGCATCGAGGTTGCTGATGAAGATTACAGAAATACGCCGTCTGATCAGATTGGTTGAAGCAAGCGATATTAACGAACTTGAGATCGAGGAGGAGGGCTCCCGTATCAGGATTGTCAAGCGGATATCCGATGACGGTGTTGTACCGATGCAGGTTGCTCCACTGATAACCTCGTCAGAACAGGCTTCAATGGTTACTCCGGTAGCGGTAGCTCAACCCGAAACAGCGGTTCCGCCGCCTGATGACCTTGCACAGGTTACAGCGCCGATGGTGGGGACGTTCTACAGGGCGCCTTCACCTGAAGCTCCTCTTTACGTTCAGGTCGGTGATATAGTAAAAATCGGACAGGTTCTGTGTATAATCGAAGCGATGAAGATGATGAATGAAATCGAAGCGGATTTCGCGGGGACAATAGTCGATATCTGCATCGAGAACGCTCAACCGGTCGAATTCGGTCAGA
This sequence comes from bacterium, assembly GCA_013202285.1. Taxonomy (GTDB): domain Bacteria; phylum Electryoneota; class AABM5-125-24; order Hatepunaeales; family Hatepunaeaceae; genus JABMRV01. Next base: position 4,446 of record JABMRV010000195.1, read on the forward strand.
CAATGTTCACCATCAGAAAAGACTGAATGTTTAAGAAGATATTAATCGCCAACCGCGGTGAGATTGCTCTACGAATTATCCGCGCCTGCCATGAAATGGGTATCGGTTCCGTTGCAGTATATAGCCAGGCTGATGCCGAATCTCTCCATGTCCGATTTGCCGATGAAGCCGTTTGTATTGGTCCTCCGAGGGGATCGGACAGCTACCTGAATATACCGAGGATCATAAGCGCTGCCGAGATAACCAACGCCGATGCCATCCATCCGGGATACGGTTTCCTCGCCGAGAATGCACAATTTGCCGAGATATGTCTTGAATCGGATCTGTCATTTATCGGACCTTCCCCTGAAACAATCACTAAAATGGGAGATAAGGCGCTCGCCAGAAAGACGATGACAGAAGCGGGAGTTCCGATCCTGCCCGGCAGCAAGGGTATAATAAAAGACGATAAAGAAGCGCTTAAAAATGCATCCGAGATCGGCTACCCGGTAATCCTCAAGGCAACTGCCGGAGGAGGCGGGAAGGGAATGCGGGTGGTCAGAGGCGCCGATGAGCTGTCACGCAGCTTTGCCATGGCGAGTGTTGAGGCGGAGATGGCGTTCGGAAACGGTGGAATATATCTCGAACGATTCATCGAAAACCCGCGTCATATCGAAATCCAGGTGATGGGTTATACTGGTGGGAATGTTGTAACATACGGTGAACGGGATTGTTCCATCCAGCGTCGTCACCAGAAGCTTGTCGAGGAATGTCCTTCGCCGGTTGTGTCGCCGGAATTCCGCAAGAGACTCTGTGAAGCGGCTGTTCAAGCTGCCAGCGCTGTGGACTACATCGGAGCGGGTACGGTTGAATTTCTCGTTGAGGGTGAGGAGTTCTTTTTCATGGAGATGAACACCCGGATTCAGGTTGAACATCCGATAACGGAGATGGTTTACTCGGTCGATCTTGTCAAAGAGCAAATCCTTGCTTCCGCGGGAAAAAAATCGAAAAGTAGAATGCACGAGCCTCACGGTCATGCCATCGAATGCCGGATAAACGCTGAAGATCCCGATCGTGGATTTACACCCTCACCAGGTATAATAGAAGCGTGTCACATTCCCGGTGGAATGGGGATACGAGTGGATACTCATGTATATGCGGACTATGTTATACCACCCTATTACGACTCACTCGTTGCCAAGCTGATCGCATTCGGAAATGAACGCAGCGAATCGTTGGCGAGGATGTCGCGGGCGCTCGATGAGTTTGTCATTGAGGGAATATCGACGACAATTCCTCTGCACAAGCGAATAATAAAGGATAAGAAATTCATTGCGGGGGATTACGATACGAAGTTTCTTGAGGTTTTACTGGAAAGTAAGCAAGTTAGCAAGTAAGAAGTTAAAATAGGGACACTGAAATGAATATACCATCCGATCTGCATTACACTAAAGATCATGAATGGGTCAGGGTCGATGGCGAGGAAGCCCTGGTCGGTATTACTGATTATGCCCAGGGTGAGCTTGGAGATATTGTCTTTATCGAGCTTCCTGAGGTCGGAACCAAAGTTGTTAGCGGCGAGACTTTCGGAACAATCGAGGCGGTAAAAGCCGCTGCCGATATGTATTCGCCGATAACCGGAGAGATCATCGCTGTTAACGGTCAGCTCGATGATTCACCGGAATTGATTAATAAGGATCCTTATGGCGAAGGCTGGATTTTACGGATATGTATTTCTGATGTTAAAGAAATTGAGACATTGCTCTCAGCGGATGAATATATGAAGCTAATCGACGAATCTGCTTGAAATTATGCAGATTGTCATAAGTAATTGCGATGGCGGCAGGGACGCCCACCCCACCTATTCAATGCACCAAAGAACATAAATGGATTATACTTCACACAGTAAAGAAGACCGGGAACTGATATTGGGGAAGGTCGGACTTTCCTCGATTAAAGATCTGATTGATCGTGTACTTCCGGAGAAGTTCCAGCTTAACAGGGCTCTTGATATTCCGGAAGGTATCTCGGAATACCAGCTTGCAGAAGAGTTCAAAAAACTGGCGGATAAGAATATACCTGCCGCTGAGAGCCTCTGTTTCCTCGGTGGTGGAGCGTACGATCATTATATTCCCGCGGCTGTAAGTCATATACTGAGCCGCTCTGAATTTTACACGGCTTATACACCCTACCAGGCTGAAGTAGCACAGGGAACACTGCAGACGATTTACGAATTTCAGACCATGATCTGCCGCCTGATGGGGATGGATGCTGCAAACGCTTCACATTACGACGGCGCCAGCGCTCTTGCTGAAGCGGTTCTATTGTCTGTACGGAAGAAGAAGCGCAGTGCGGTTGTTGTTCCAGCCGGTCTGAATCCGATGTATCTGAAGGTTCTGGAGACATATTGTCGTCCTGCCGGAATTGAGATCAGAAAGCTTCACAGCGATGATGGCAGAATAGATCCGGAGGAGATTAAAAAGTATGCTGACGGCGCTGCAGCGGTAGTCATCCAGCATCCAAACTTCTTCGGTCTGCTCGAGCCGGTCACTGAAGCAGCCGTTGCAGCACACGAAGCGGGAGCGCTTGTAGTGTCGTCAACATATCCGTTGTCTCTTGCTCTGCTTAAACCGCCTGGTGAATGGGGTGCCGATATTGCTACTGCAGAAGGTCAGCCTTTCGGGGCTCCTCTGTCACTGGGTGGTCCGTATGTCGGGCTTTTTGCCGTAAAGAAGACTCTGATTCGCAGTATGCCTGGAAGACTGGTTGCGCGGACGAAAGATCGTTTGAATCGTGACGGTTATGTCCTTACATTGCAGACAAGGGAGCAGCATATCCGGCGTGAAAAGGCAACCTCCAACATCTGTACCAATGAAGCGTTGGTTGCATTGGGAGCGTTGGTATATCTCAGCCTTGTCGGAGGCGATGGTCTGAAGAAAGCGGCGGAAAACTCGTATCGTTCAGCTCACTACCTGGCAGAGAAACTGAATGAAATACCGAATATAAGTCTGCATTATAAGGGAGAGTTCTTCAACGAGTTCGTGATCGACCTGCCTGTTTCTGCTGTGGATGTTCAGGATAAACTTGCAGATAAAAACATCTTTGCCGGGCCTCCACTTGGTAAGTGGTGGGGGAATATGGGTAACAGCATGTTGATCGCTGTGACTGAAAAACATTCCCGCGAAGATCTCGATATTTTTGTGGAAGAAGTAAGAAAGTGTGAAAGTTTGAAAGGGAGCGAGGGAGCGAGTAAGAAAGTGATCAAGTAATCAAGTGAGCAAGTAAGAATAGGATAAATCCGTCAGAAGCCGGACAGGTCCGGCAACTGCCGGACTGGACAGGACACCCGACCGGTTGGGTTGTCAATCACTATTTTACGTGAAAATGAGTCAAGTTGAAATAATTATAAAAAGGAGATCATCAGATGTCGTTTACAGTACCTGTCTTAATTGTTATCGGTGTGATCATTCTCAGCGCTGTCAAGATTCTCAAGGAGTACGAGCGCGCAGTGATCTTTCGTCTGGGCCGCCTGATCGGCAGCAAGGGTCCCGGCTTGATAATCCTGATTCCTTTCATCGATCGCATGCAGAAGATAAGTCTCAGGCTTGAGACCCGTGACGTCCCGCCGCAGGACGTTATCACCAAGGATAATGTTTCGATACAGGTTAACGCGGTAATCTATTTCAGGGTGATGGATCCAAACAAGGCTGTCGTTGCAGTGGAAAACTGGGTTTATGCCACTCTCCAATTTGCACAGACGACCCTGAGGAGTGTCCTCGGTCAGGTTGAACTCGATGATTTGTTGGCAGAACGAGAGAAGATAAATCACCGGCTGCAGGAGATAATCGACCGTCATACCGACCCGTGGGGTGTGAAGGTTGCAAACGTGGAGATCAAGCACGTCGATCTGCCGCAGGAGATGCGTCGCGCCTGGGCGAAGCAGTCTGAGGCGGAAAGAGAACGGCGCGCCAAGATAACACATGCCGAGGGTGAATTGCAGGCTTCAGTTAAGTTAGCTGAGGCGGCAAGCGTAATCGCAAAAGATCCGATTGCACTGCAACTGCGGTATCTCCAGACCCTGAACGAAGTAGCCGCTGAGAACAGCTCAACGATTGTTTTTCCAATACCTATCGATCTGTTCAAACCTTTTATACGCAAACAGGATGAAGGGAAAGAGTAAGAAAGTAAGAATGGGGAGCGCTGACTGAACTCGACGAACTTACTGAAACCCGGTTTGCAAGTCAAACCGGGGCACCCGCCCCCCGGCGTTTATTAGTAATGAAACATGGGCAACACAGTAGCCCATGCCACAC
>JABMRV010000196.1 GCA_013202285.1 bacterium
CAGATAAGTATTTGAATTACAGTAAGATTGCTGGCAGACGAGGGCGTCTGCCAGCGGCTACTCAATACTTTTCAACAGTAACTATTTGTTGCACTTATTAATAAAACCATCAGACTATGATCTGCGAATCCACGAATAACTACATCGAAGACTTCCGGCATCTCGAAACGGAATACCCATCGAATATCAGCGGTTCAAAGTCTCTAATTGGATATTTATGCCTGCGCGTGCCGGTAGAACTGATCGAGGCTTACGGAGCGGTTCCGCTCAGAATCGTGCCTCAAACGGTGAATCAAGTCGATGGTCTCATTCCAATAAGAACGGATGCATGTTCCTTCTGCCGGACAGTTCCGATGATGCTGAAATCAGAGCCCTATTGTAACTTGGATGCGGTCATCGTAGGAGCATGTTGCGACCAGATTCGCAGGTTAACGGAAACTCTGGACACCTGGTCTGGTGTACGCACTTTTTTTTACGCTGCACCGCGGACATGGAACCAGGATAGAGGCTATTTTATCGAACAGATGAAGTCCGCTTTCGCAGGTTTAGGTCAGACGCTCGGATTGAATCTGAATATGGATCGCCTGCAACACTATATCGAAGTGAGAAATAAGCTCAGAACACGCATTAACAAGCTGCGTGATGAAGGGAGAATGTCCGCCAAGCTGCTGCAGAAGCTTGCATCTTCGCCTCTTCCGGCAGATGAGATATCCCGTTTCCTTGACCGGTTAAAACTCGAAGCGGATACTCCTGATCGCGTCAGAATAATGCTGATGGGAAGCGTACCCGGTGGATATGAACTTGATGTCATCGAAGAGGCGGGAGGAAATGTGGTAGCAGATGCCACCTGCCTCGGTGACAGGTCGTTTCTGTCACTCAGTTCCTCAGATAGTGATCCGATTGCGTTGCTTTATGAGAGCTACGTCGAGAACAACAACTGTCCTCATCGGCGACCTTTAACGCCATTGATTGAATATACCCGGGATCTCATCGTTCGCAGGAATGTTGCCGGCGTCATCTACCGTTCGGTGAAATACTGCCACCCGTTCGGGCTTTCAGCGGACAGGTTCAAGGCGGAACTTGGTATTCCTTTTCTCAAACTTGATGATGATCTGACGTCTCTGGCAATCGGCGGTTTAAGAACCAGAATTGGCGCTTTCATAGAGATGCTTGAGGCAATGGGGAAGAGGCGGGAAGCATGAAAGCTTGGACAGATATCATACCGCGTCAGATTGATTTCAGGGAGTGGCACAAGCTGTTCATGTCAATCCCGGATGACCTGATAGATGAAACCCGTTATTATCGACACATCCCGGATGCTGAATGGTCCCGCTATCTGTTTCCGCCATCGACATATCTCGTCTATGGAAACAGGTTGTTGCGCAAGCTGAAATTTGACAATTCCCCGGCGGCATTAAGACTCTGGGGTTTTGTACTGAGCGAGGGAGAGCGAATCTACCGAGCACGCCAGGCTGGGATGAAGGTTGTAGCAGTGATGGGCGATCTTGGCGCGCTGACGCCGCTGATCTATTCGTTCCCGGATACGGTTGCGTTTTACCCTGACTGCCTGTGGTGGACACCGTTCATGATGGAGAGCAAGGTTCTCTTCGATGAAGCCGCAGAATTCGGGATCGGTGAAGATTGCTGTTTCGTTCGCGCTGCACTGGGCGGTTTTTCCAAGCGGGCATACTTCCCCAACCCGGATCTCAATATCGCCACGGTAGGAGCGACCTGTGACGATATGGCAGCGGTGTTGAGCGAAGTCGGCTATCTCGGATACGATATTCACTATTTTGAACTGCCTCATCGGGATGATAATCGACCTGACCACGAGGAATTGAAACAGTTTCTCATCGGTCAGTATCGTCAGGTCTGCACTGAACTCGAATCAGTAACCGGTGTGGAATTCGACAAAGACAGGTTCTTTTCCACGGTCGATAAGGTTAACAGGTTACGTTTATACATCGCCGAAATCAAGCAATACATGAGAGAGTCCGAGCGTAATCCGATGGGTGGATTGGAATTGCTGAATGCTGAATTCGCCGCCTTATCATATTATGGTGACCTCGACGAATGCATATCTGTATTGGACGACTTAAGACGGACAGTCAAATCCAGAGCGGAGGAGGGATCAGGGTACAATGGTCAGCTTCTGCGACTGATATGGGTGACTCCTCCGGCAGATCCGCTGTTGATGAATTACATCGAGGAGTTGGGTGGCAGGATCGTCGGATCGGAGTACGTTATCAACCAGACGACTCCACTGATAGGTGGGGAAGGCGATCCTTTTGAGCTTCTTGCCGAGGCTCACCTGAACGGTTCTCTCATGGGATCGACGCAGTTTCGCACCGAGTTGATTTTGAAACAGGTGGAACAATCCGGCGCTGAAGGAGCGGTCATCTCCGGTATCTTCGGTTCGACTCATTGTCCCTATGAGACTGTCCCCATTATTGAAGCACTGCGTAAGAGGGATGTACCGACACTTGCCTTCGATGTCGTTGCGCCGGGTAAGATACGTCTGCAATCACAGGTTTACAACCGCATGGAAGCATTCATGGAAACGCTCATGGCTCGCAGGAGTCGCTGTGGCAGGTGAGATGAATCCGCGTGAGAGGTGGGGATTGCTGTTGATGGATGAGTTCCCAGACCGCCCACCGGTATATCCTCTGGTCACTTCCTATGCTGCAACCGTTTACGGTTGCGACCTGATACAATACTGCACCAACGGCGCGACTCTCGCCGAGGCTCAACTTACCGCTCAACGAGAATACGGTCACGAAGGATTGTCCGTCTTCACCGACGTCGGTATAATAGCAGAGGCGATGGGGAGCAAATACCTGTTGCGCGATTTCGAGGTGCCGATAATCGACCGTCCCGTTATCAGCGATTACTCACAGATTGATTCGCTGAAACCTCCCGATCCGGGGTCGAACGGCAGGCTGCCGGTCTATCTTGAGGCTATCGACAAACTATTCTCAACAGCGGGCGATGTGCTGCCGGTTTTTGCCTTCATTCCCTGTCCCTTCACGACAGCAGCGGGATTGTGCGGAGTGGAAAATCTTCTGATGAATACAATTACTGCTCCCGAAGCCGCTCATCAGTTGCTGGATGTCTCGCTTCAAGCTGCCATACGTCTCAGTGATGAGTGCATTCTTGCCGGAGCATTGCCGGTGCTGGTCGATCCTCTTGCATCGGGGAGTGTTATTTCGAGGAAGACTTTCAGTGAATTCGCTCTGCCGGATTTGCGTCGATTGATTTCACATCTTCATCGCTATGACCTTGACGTCGTGCTGCATATCTGCGGCGATACTTCTATGCTGGTTGACCTCATCGCTGAAACCGGTACCGATCTGTTCAGTTTCGACAAACTGAACATAGTCGATGCCGTGAACTCGATTGGAGATAAGATTCGTTTGGTTGGGAATCTACCGACGAATGGATTGCTGGAGTCGAGTGAACTGTCGATTGAAGAGATCTGTCAGGATACGCTTGAGAAGGGTATCTCGAATCCGAAGGGGTTTGTGCTGTCAACCGGATGTGAGGTTCCGTTACGATCTGTCCCTGAGAAATTGCATGCATTTATTAATCAAGGAAAAACAGCCCGTTATGAAAAATCACCAATGTAATTCTGAGCGAAGTGAAGAATCTTTCTATTGCGTTGGAATAGATGTCGGGTCGCGGACGACCAAGGCTGTGATATTAAACGGCAGCCGTGTGTTGGGCAGGAGTTTCGTGGCAACCGGTTGGACGCCTGACGCAAGCGCAGAGAAGGCATTCAGGGAGGCTATGGCAGATGCAGAACTTACACCGCCCGCATCAGTCACTCCTTTTAGATCTCCCCCTGTTACCGGTGGAGATTATGGGGATGGAGCTGTCGAATACAGGATCGTTGCTACCGGCTATGGACGTGTGACAGTACCTTTTGCCGACCGAACCATTACGGAAATCACTGCTCATGCCCGCGGTGTGGGGCGTCAGTTACCTCATGCTCGAACATTGATAGACGTTGGTGGTCAGGATTCGAAGGTGATGCTATTGGAAGAGGGGGGTTTGGTCACCGATTTCGCCATGAACGACCGCTGTGCTGCCGGCAGCGGCAAGTTCCTTGAATTCCTGGCGCTGTCCATGAATCTGTCGGTCGAAGAGTTTGCTGAACTCGCATTTTCCTCACATAATCCGGTTTCCATATCTTCAATCTGCACGGTTTTCGCTGAGTCGGAGGTTCTGTCATTGCTTGCTGAAGGTGCTATGCGGGAGGATGTAGCCGCGGGAGTGCATCGTTCGATAGCGCAGCGCGTGGCACAACTGGCTCACTCGCTGCATCCGCTGTCTCCCGTTGCTTTTTCAGGAGGTGTTGCCTACAACAGATGCATGATACGAGAGCTATCATTCGAGTTAGGGTGTGAAATTATAATCCCGGAGATGCCCGAATACACAGGCGCTTTGGGAGCTGCAATAGTTGCTGCCGAAGGGATGTAAAGTATGAATTGCTGATGTGAATCCTCCCCCCCCGGTTTCCGGGGGAGGACTAGGGGGGGGTTACCTAACCAAAACCATCTTAACAACCCTGCTTTCGTTCGCCACCTGCATACTGCAAATATACACACCGGAAGGATAATCGAGAGTATTCCAGGAAACCGTATGATAACCGGCTCGCAGCCTGCCGTATATCAGCGTTTCGACTGCATTACCGGTCAGGTCGATGATTTTAACTGAGACAAGCTCGTTATTTGGCAGCCCAAATCTGATGTTCGTCGTCAGGTTGAACGGATTGGGAAAAGCCTCCAGAAGAATGAGGGATGAGGGATGAGGGATGAG
>JABMRV010000197.1 GCA_013202285.1 bacterium
AAACATAACTCACTGGCAGACGGGGCGTCTGCCAGCGGGAATTTTACTTTTTCAATAGGAAGTAAATAAACAAAACTGGAGAAAATATGGAATTCGACAACCTTTTATATGATGTAAAAGACGGTATAGCAACTATTACCATCAATCGTCCGGAAGCCCTCAACGCATTAAACAGTGATACTACCTCCGAACTCGCTAAACTGTTCGATATCATCGCTTCTGATGATAATGTACTCGGTGCGATCCTGATCGGAGCCGGTGGTAAAGCTTTCGTTGCAGGCGCGGATATCAAAGAATTATCGACCAAGGACCCGGTTTCTGGGCGGGAATTTGTCCTCGCCGGTCAGGAGGCTCTTAACAAGATTGAGAATCTTCCCAAACCGGTTATCGCCGCGGTGAACGGCTTTGCTCTTGGCGGTGGCTGCGAGCTTGCCATGGCTTGTCATCTGCGCGTCGCCGCAGCTCACGCCAAATTCGGACAGCCTGAAGTGGGGCTGGGACTCATCCCCGGTTATGGTGGAACTCAACGTCTCCCCCGCCTTGTCGGGAAAGGCCGCGCTCTGGAACTGCTGCTCGGTGGTGGAATCATCAATGCTGCTGAGGCTTTCCGTATAGGTCTGGTTAACGCGGTCGTCGAAACATACAAGAAAGACGAGACAGGAAAGGAAATCACTAACGAGAAAGGCAGGAAGGTTTTCGACCGTGACGATTTCCTCTCTAACATTCAAGAGATGCTCAAAGGAATTTTAACAAAAGCGCCGATAGCGCTCGGTTATGTAATCGAGGCTGTCAACCGCGGGCTTGAGACAGATCTCTCTTCCGGCTTGAAGCTCGAAGCTGACCTGTTCGGACAGTTATATACCACCGAGGATGTTCATGAGGGTATGAACGCCTATCTCGAGAAACGCCGGGCTGAGTTCCGCGGAAAGTAATCGATAATCGGTCGAGTTGATAAGCCAGATGGCGGACGATACAGTGTTTCACCGAGGCAGTTTTTTGTCTGGAAATAGTATCTTATATGTGATCCAGTTCATTTGGCTTATCGATTTGCTGTGTTAAATTGATATTCAAACCTGTTGCAGTTACCAACCATGATTAAATTAAGAGAACTTGAAAACTACCTCGCCAACCTGTTAGACACTTCGGCTTTCAGCGATTTCTGCATCAATGGATTACAAGTTGAAGGACGGAATACTGTTGAGAAGGTTGTAACCGGTGTATCCGCCAGCGCCCGTCTCTTCAAGGCTGTTTTAGAGCGAAAGGCGGACGCGGTTATATTACACCATGGACTCTTCTGGAAAAACAGCCCGCATCCGATGGCATTAAGGGGTATCCTGAAGGAACGTGTCAAACTGCTGCTTGATGCTGACGTCAGTCTGTTCGGGTATCATCTGCCGCTGGATGCACATCCCGAACTGGGGAATAGCGCCCTGATTGCCAGGGCGCTGGGACTAACCGACATATCGTTCATTCCGAGCGCTGGAATTGAAAATCCTATTGCAGCCTGTGGCGAATTACCCGAACCGGTTCCTTTTCAGAGCTTCAAGGATCATGCCGATGAAGTATTGAATACGAACGGCTTCGGATTTGATTTCCATGAAACCGGCATCCAACAAGTATTTGTGCTTTCCGGCGGAGCAGGAAACTATTACCAGGATGCTTCAGATGCCGGCGCTGACCTCCTTGTCACCGGAGAGCTGAATGAGAACAATATCCGTGCTGCGGAAGAACTAAACCTGAGTCTATATGCCGCCGGACATTACAACAGTGAGAAATGGGGTATCATGGCTTTGGGTGAACATCTTTCTGACAGATTCGGACTTGAAGTTGAATTCGTGGATATACCTAATCCTGTCTAATTAGAAAATTAGGCTATTACATTCACCGGTAATTGAAGTAAATGTCAACTATTAACGATTAGGAGAGAAGTTATGAGTGATTACAGATTTATCGATTTTACTCGAAAAGGCAGTCGAGCCGACCTGACGCTTAAAAGGCCCTCTCGCAATCTGCTGAATGTCGAGATGCTCGAAGAAATCGTTAATGCCCTGGGTAAAGCGCGCGAAGATGAGTCGCTGAAAGTACTCGTTGTAAAAGGTTCAAGCGGTACCTTCTGTGGAGGTATTGAACTGAAGGAAAGAACAACAGAGAGAGTCGGTCATCTGATGCCTCTCTATACACAGATGTTCGACTATCTGAACGATATATGCGGGCTCACCGTAGCAGCAGTTGAAGGTGAAGCCTTCGATGGTGGGTTTGAGTTAGCGGCATTCTGTGATGTGTGTATCGCTACAGAAGGTGCAACCTTCTGCCATCCGGAGATCGGCTTCGGTCACTATCCACAGATCGCTACAGCCATACTGCCTCGTCTCGTCGGTAGAAATCGTGCAATCGATTGGATAATATCGGGAGACAAGATCTCAGCTCGTGAAGCATACAGAGCCGGTTTGATAAACCGACTGGTCAGAGAGGGGGAACTTATGGATGAGGTAAATCGGTACGCCGACAAGGTAGCCTCCCGCAGCGCTCCAGCCATTATCTGGAGTAAACGAGCTATCGATAGAAGTCTGTATGCTTCCGCAATGGAAGCAATGCGTACCACGGCTTCGACATACATGAAAGAGCTGTTGAGCAATATTGATCCGCATGAAGGTCTCAACGCTGCAATTGAAGGTCGTCCACCGAAGTGGCGTAATAAATAGACCACCGATTTGCGCCGGTTGATACCGGTGTGGCGCCGGATGGGAACCGGGGGCAGACGGGTGACCAGACTTGCTCGCAAGTCTGGTTTCAAACGTAGCCCGGCTTCTCCGAAGCCGGGGTCATCCTTTCGTTCCCGCCGGGTCTCAAGTCCGCCATACGGTGATTCAGAAAAGAATCTTTTATTTGGATATTTTGAAGCGTCCATTCAGGATGGAGCGAGCACGAAGTCTCCTGATCATCGCGTGACTTTTAACCGGATTTTCGTAGAATAATATAGAGGAAGGCAATATGGCAGCCCAACAGCAAGCCGTTGGTAAGATCAATGTAACTTTCCTACAGGCGATCAGGATGTTGCTCCCGTATGTCAGAGACCGGATCATGAAGCAGGTAAAATCCGTTTCTCTGATCATTATTTATCTAATCCTGTTTCAGACCATTGTGCTCCAGATGGGCATCGTTGACGCCTCGGTCATTGCGGTAGGACTATCGCTTGTCATCGTTGGACTTACCTTCTTTATGGAGGGCTTAATGCTTGGCTTAATGCCGCTTGGCGAAGTCATCGGAGTAAAGCTGCCACAGAAATCGAAACTGCCGGTGATATTGGTCTTCGCTTTTATACTCGGTATGGGAGCCACGTTCGCGGAACCCGCAATCGGCATTTTGAAAGCCGCGGGCTCTTCTGTAAAGCCCTGGGAGGCTCCGCTGTTGTTTCTCCTGCTGAACAAATACGCCAACTATCTTGTTTACGCTGTCGGTGCCGGAGTGGGTATCGCGATCATGTGCGGTATGCTGCGGTTCCTTTACAACTGGTCATTGAAGCCGTTCATATATGTCCTGATCACCGGACTCGTAGGATTTACCATCTGGGGGTATATGGACCCGAACTTGCGAGCGCTGACGGGGCTTGCCTGGGACTGCGGCGCAGTTACGACTGGTCCAGTAACAGTACCTCTTGTTCTGGCGCTGGGTATCGGGATATGCCGTATCGCCGGCAGTTCGGGCGAGGGCGCAGCCGGTTTCGGGATGGTAACGCTCGCCTCGCTGTTTCCCATTATTACTGTTTTCACCCTCGGCGCTGTCTTTCTTGGGGACGTTTCCAAACCGATGGAAGAGACAGCGTTTTTCAGCCCGGGCAACAAGTCGAAAACTGTATCTTTATTCCTAAGCAAAGAAGATATGATCGGATATGCCTTCAAGAACGCAAGCATAGAAAGTCAGCTTGCGCTTTTTGGTGGAGACAAAAACGAGATGCTCGCCTACCTGAAGAAACTTAAACTGGACGAATCGAAGAGGGGTGCGGTTTTCGGGTCGGAGCCGGACGCACTCGAATGCTGGGCTGCCCTGTATGGTTCGGAAGACCAGCAAATGACCGTGTTCAACAACGACAAGGATGCTATCAAGAAAGCAGCTACATTTTATGCCAGGTTCGTCCCGCCACTCAAAGTTTTCGATATATTAAAGCGTAACGGGCTCGCTGCAACGCAGGCGATCATTCCGCTCACGCTTTTTCTGATGTTTGTATTCATAGCGATTCTACGCGAAAAACTTCCTCATGCCGATGAAATCATGCTTGGAATCGCTTTTGCAGTTTTCGGAATGTTTATGTTTAACATCGGCATCGAACTCGGGCTTGGAAAACTCGGCGGTCAGATCGGCAGTAAACTGCCCTCTTCGTTCATGAGCATCGAAATGAAGGAGCAGATCTGTAGTATAACCAATTTTGACAAAGAAGTGGTTCAGAATGCCACCACCTCCGACGGAGAACTGAAGGAATTCTTCTACTTGAATACCGGCAGTGATTACGAAGAAGTGCCTTACTTCGAAGAGGATCACGATAAAGAGAAGGAGATATACTCCTATACACCGACTAAAGGACCTCTTTACGGTTCGGAGCGTGGCATAATAGGATTGATGGTAGTGTTAATTTTCGCTTTCATCATGGGATACGGGGCTACCCTTGCAGAACCGGCGTTGAATGCATTGGGACTATCTGTTGAAGAGATCACGGTGGGTGTCTTCAAGAAAGCGGTACTCATGCAGGCGGTCGCGCTGGGCGTCGGTGCCGGAATCGTGCTCGGTGTGGCGAAAATCCTGTGGGGCATCCCACTCGTTTATCTTCTGGCGCCTCCCTATATCTTGCTGCTATTCTTATCCAAAATCTCGACTGAAGAATATGTTAACATCGGCTGGGACAGCGCAGGAGTGACTACGGGACCCGTCACCGTTCCCCTCGTGCTTGCCATGGGTCTGGGACTCGGGGGTCAGGTCGGTGTGGTTGAAGGTTTTGGCATCCTGTCAATGGCGTCCGTCTGCCCTATCCTTTCTGTGTTGTCAGTTGGTATTTTGGTGACGAGAAGGCAAAAGGCGTCGCTTCAAGAATCCTCCAAAATTGTAATAAAGGGAGGTGTCTCCTGATGGCTTCAGAAAAAAAACTCAGTAAGATATCCGGGATATTCCACGGAGGAGCGTCCTCAAGTATTGTGGAAGCTCTGAACTCAGCGGGGATTGTCGATCTGCAGTTGACAGATGCACGAACGCTAATGCTGAGGGAAAAGAAAGGACCGTTCGGGATCGGCTTTGAAACGGCGATTGTCGAAGAACACGCTGATATTCTGTCTTTTCTGGTGCCTTCCGAGCAGGAACAAACTGCGATGAATCTGATCGTGGAAAAAAGCAGGACGGGCACCTCGGGAGGAGGCACGATATTCAGCGAAGATGTCAGATTGATTAAATTCCACGACCTTTGCCAGGAAAACCGCATGGATTCCACTGAAGCGGGAAAGACTTACATAATGCAAACCAAATTGACTGGCATCTGCTGCATTGTTTATCGCGGACAGGGAAATCATGTCGCAAGGGTTGCGCTGGACACCGGCACCTGCGTGCCCGGCATCACCTTCGGGCATGGCACTGGAGTGCGGGACAAGCTCGGGCTTTTACGAATAACCATACCAGCCGCAAAAGAGGTCATCAATTTGATTGCGAGTTCAGTCGATGCCGAAGCCCTTATGGATATGATGATCGATGCCGGAAAACTCGATCAACCCGGAAAAGGTTTTATCTTTCTCTATCCAATTGGCAGAGGGATCATCAACATGAAAGTCACCCGCGAAATGCCGAAACATGCCGCGAGCATGGAGCAGATCATAGCCGCGATGGACGAAATAGAGGGAAGCACCAAATGGCGCAGCCGAACAATGGTAGCTAATGAGCGTGAGTCAAAGGCGAAGAGGGCTTATCTTGAGAATCTCACCAATTTGATCGTCACCTGCGACGAGGGTCGCGGTAATGACCTTGTCAAAGCCGCAATGATCGTCGGGGCAGCCGGCGCTACAATCGTCAAACTTAAGCATATCAGTCCAAGCGACTCGGAACAGAGCAAAATATCTCCGGCGCGCGAGGAATGCAACCTGGTCGTCGGTGAAAACCAGGTACCGGATATTGTTGACTCCTTTGAAAAGGCTGGCGGGTTCGACGACAACACACACGGTCGGATCCTGGTCCACCCCATACCAAAAGCATGCACGTATCTTGGCGGTGGAAAGTAAATAGTGTCTGTTGATAAAGTATAAATGTCCGCTGGCAGACGCCTCGTCTGCCAGCTAT
>JABMRV010000198.1 GCA_013202285.1 bacterium
GGGCATGGGCGGCGCCTTCATCGGCGTTGCTGATGATGCGACGTCAGTCGTCTGGAATCCGGCTGGACTTGCTACGCTTGAGCGTCTTGAACTTTCAGCGGTCACCCGTATCGTGATGGACAGCTACGAAGACAGTTTTACAGATGCAGCGGGTAACCGTTATGAAAAGAGCGGTAGTTTGAGCCATTTCGTCTTCAATTTCGTCAGTATTGCCTTCCCCCTCAAGATAGGAGAGGGGAAACTGGTGCTTGCGGCTGCCTATCAGCGACAGCTCGATTTCTATACCAGCAGGTCTCAACCAACGGAATTTAACTCTGAAGGTGGCAGCGATACCTTCACTCCCGGACTGGGATTCCGGCTCTTCCCGGTAATGTCCATCGGGGCGGCAGCCAATATCTGGTTCGGCAATGCGAATAGCGAACAAGAAATAATAGATGCATCTGACCGCATCAGGGATCAGACATTCTCCGGTTTCAATATGGTTTTTGGTACCCTGCTTGATTTCGGCGCCATGCAATCTCCTTTTCCTCTGAAGCTGGGAGCATCGGTAAAAACTCCGTTCGAACTCAGCGAGGAAAAAACAGCGCCCGGTATCGATGATCCACAAACAACAATATATGAAATGCCGTTGATGCTGGGCTTTGGCGCTTCACTCCGGATAGGTGAGAACCTGACCCTCGCTGCGGACTACGAAATGCGAATGTACGGTGACAGCAAGAAAATTCCTGCAGTCGGTAACGAAGAACCGCTCAGTCCCAGTGAGGAGGATCTCAATCAGATTCGGGTAGGTATGGAATATCTTCTCGTTTTGGATTGGGGTGTCTTCCCCATCAGGGCGGGATTTCAGACCGTGCCCACGGTCTTCGCCAACTACGATAAGGTAAACTTCAAACCAAAAGATCAGGTTTCCGGTATTGGTTTCGCGTTTGGAACCGGCTACATCGCTGAGTGGTTTGCCATTGATGTGACATATTCCATGCAGCAATACGAGCGGGAAAACGATGCTAACAACTTGGTCGGAACGTTTGAAACCGTTAATAATACAGTAACAATGTCGGGAATCATATATTTCTGATCCGGATCACCAAAACAGCACAATACAATAATTATCTCGTCATTCCGGCGAAACAGTCTGTCCGAGAATGTTGTAAATACGCAGAACCTCATCATTCCAGCGAAAGCTGGAATCCAGTAACGTCTGTAATATCAGCAACTTCTCTGGATTCCAACTTTCGTTGGAATGATGATATCAGAGGTGTTTTAGTATTTTCGGACACACTGCTGCGCGGGAATGACAAAATGAATACTCTCGCAACAGAAACTAATTAGTGTATCTCTTTCTCACTTTCACACTTTCCCCGCTCCAGCCGTTCTCGCCAGTCACTCACATTCCAGCCTTTCTCTCCGCTGTTAATCAGACCAATTCGCTCGGCAAGAGCATGAGCAATTTCACACAGGTAATCAACGGGTGTGTCCAGTGTCCCGTGCTCCATCCAGGACTTTGCCGGACATTGATCGCATAAACCCCTCAGGAAACACTTGGCGCAGCGTTTCAGAAACTCCGGATTTGTAGCTCTCTTCAGCCGGAGCTGCGGAAAGAAATCGTTCAGAGCCTCTTCAAAGCTCCCATGTTGTAGATCATATAAACATTCCGGGTGACGAAGAGGCAGACAGGGTTGAAAACTGCCGTATGCATCCATACAGCCACCGGTAACTCCCGCTTCGCAACTGAACAATCTGTCTCCGCGCACTCCCGTAAACTTTCGACAGAAATCAATCAATTGTGCATCGGTTTCACCACGATCTTGGTGGTACTGAAACCTCATAACCTCTTCAGGCTGCCATCTCAGGCTCTTTATGAGACGATTCTTGCCCTGGTCATCCCCCCGTCGGCACCTGAGATCGAAAACGGCATTTCTGGATACCCGCTTATCCGTTCCGTTGATTGAAGAAACAAAACCATCTACAGCGTCATCGTCTTCTTTATTCTGCGGCAGGCACACCCATTTAAGGATAAACCGTATGCCTTTCTCGTGAAGCAGCTTTATTCCCGCCATCGCAGCCTGACATGAACCGGTTTTTCGGGTTACGGCTTCATACGTTTGAGGCTTTATTCCATACAGCGAGACTTCAATCCTCTGAAGAGGCGGAACCCGCTCAAGAAGATCCGCCAATCCGGGAGTGATAAGAGTCGCATTGGTGAAGATTATCACCCTTATTCCAAGTCGTCGCGTAAATAGATAAAGTTCCGAAAAATCCTCACGGAGCAGCGGTTCACCGCCTGTGAAGCGAACCAGCATACACCCCAATCGAGCCGCATCGCTTAGAATTCTCTTGATTTCACCGGTTGACATCTCGCGGGCTTTCACATGAGCATCATCTTCTGGGAGATTTATACTGCAATGAACACAGTTGTTATTACACCGTTCGGTTAACTCGATATCGAGAAACCTGAGCGGTCGTTCGTCGTCGGATTGCAGCTTAAAGGATGAAATATCCTGTCGCTTAATGTACGGGCTATCCTTCAAAATAATTTTGGATTTTGAATTCAACATTCATCATTCAACAGCAAAATCTTCCAAAACAGTTACTACTTCCCCACTCCTGTCGAAATGAAGGTAATATGCGGGAGCAGCCTTGACAATATCGTCAATAATACTCAAAACCTTCTCCCACCAATCCACGGTCAGGAGAGGTTTAATCACACAATCCAGCAGAAGTCTGGCGACTTCGAACCTGTCTTCGATCAATTCAAGACTGTTCCGGTCGGATTTCTTCAGAAACATAATCATCTTCAGAGGCGCCGACGATGGCGAGACAATCGGCAGATCGCCATGACTCCAGGTTCCGAAGATCCTGAATTTGTCCTCTATCCTCCGGATGATAATCCTGTCATCGCACAGTATCTCGGCATGATGGTTCAGTAACTCGGCAATCGTTGTTTTTCCCGCTTCTTCATGTCCGACGAAGAGGAGTCCGCTGCCATTGAGTATCACACCACTTGAATGTAAGAATATGCCGTTGTAATTGGCAAGCAGAGGCGCCATTAATACCTGGTCGGTCGGAAACAGTGTCAATGATTGTACTCCACCCTTAAGAAATCTCGATTTCACACTCGCATTGTTATATATCACCATCCGGCTGTAATCGTTGTTGACTTCTGCAATCTGTATTGTTCCGCGTTCCACCCCAATGTTCCGCAGGTTGTTAACACCCTGCGGAACAAAAGATCCTGACAAGTAGAGCCAACTGTTTTTCACCCTGTAAATCGTCCAGGGCGGTCTGTCGTAAAGAGGTTCTTCAAGCTGAAGGTGATTCAATGGTGGAATATCGAAATGATGGCGAATGGTGACATTTGTTATACGAGGCTGGTCTATTCTGAACAGATTGAATTTTTCATCAAAGGTGTCGTCCGAAATGGGTGTATCAGCCTCAATTAGAATGTTTATACCGCCAAGTTGATAATACCTTCTGTGATTATCACGAAAGGTTTCCTTGTACTTTCGGTTCTCACGGGCAACCGCACAGAGATATTCTATCTTCGCAGAATGACGGTTATGTTCAAGATATGCATAGACCGGGCACCAGCGGCAATCCTCCTTGAAACTGCAATCCCCGCAGTTGTTCTCATACTCCTCGTCGATCTTAACCTTATTAACAAGCGAAGGAATGAATTTCTCCCAGCATTCCTCGAAACCGCCCTGTCGCAGATTATAACGGAGATCCGGATCGCGTACGAATCCACAGAACGACATCATCCCGTAAGGATCAATATGAAAAGCGCTGCGGTTAGTGATGCATCTTTCATATAATCCCTCCGGAGAACCCGCTGTCTCGATCTGAGAGAATTCCAGCCTAAATCTCTCCTCGCAAGTTAGATCAGGCTTATCGAGTTCGATTACGATTTCGGGCGACAATCTCTGCCGTTTTATCTCCCGATTGCGCTCACAGTCGCCGCCGGGTGAAAGAAAGAGCCATGCCGATCCGATACGCCATGATCTATTCAGATTCTCGGCAAGCTTAATCATATCCTGTAACTGGTGGTAGTTATCCCGCATCGGTATAATCTGCACTGTAAATCCTGCGCCTGCTTCCCTGAGGTATGCGATTCCCTGCATAACCGCCTCAAATGAACCGGGAGTGCGTGTAATATGGTCGTGAACCTTTGCATCCGATCCGTAGATGACGACCAGCTTATTGCCCCGGCGTTTCATTAAACCGGCAATCCGGGTAGTGATAAGCGTCCCGTTGGTGTTAAGAGTATATGATTTTGACCGCAAGGTTATATAATCGAAAATCTCGGCAAAATCCTCGCGCAACATCGGTTCACCGCCGGATATATACCAGTAGTTGCAACCCATCGACCTCGCCGTGTCAACAACGGATTTTATCTCATCAAGTGAAAGCTCGGCTGCAATCTCATCACTTTCCACCGGAATATTCACCCAGCAGTGGCGACAATTGTTATTGCAGCGATATGTGAGGTCCAGGCTGCCCTCAAGCGGCAGGCGAGGAGCGGACAAAATTTCTCGATTTGTAAAATAGTCTGTCATCTTATAACTGAATTCCATTTATCTACGACTGATGGTTGTTGAATAATTAACCCAACATTCAAGGGGAGGGACAACATTCCTGAGTTCTTTGAATTATTCGCGAAATCATCACGGCTCATCATTCCATCGAAAGGTGGAATCCAGTAACGCTCGTAATATCCTCAACTTCTCTGGATCCCAGCTTTCGCTGGGATGATGAAGGAGTCCAAAATATGGAATATTTCAAGGGACTCATTCCTGTCGTCCTATATGTAGTGATTTAACGACGACAAGAATGTCGTCGCTCCCCGACCTTTTTGCGGTTCTGAATCATGAGGTTATACGTTTACTCGGTGAAAAACATGGAACATTGAAAGGGATAACTGTTTTCTCCCATCTCTAAGATTCTTGATTTCATCTGCATTTATGGTTATACTCTATTATCCTGCAATAGGTACATACTCCATGACCACCGATGCAGATTCCCGTTCAGGGTAAACGAGGCTTCGAAAATATCCAGAGCTTTATAATATGAATGTAATCAGAAGAATATCAAGCGTCAACACCTATTTGATGAACTCCAGCACAATTTATACACCATTCTTATATATTTTTACCTTCATCCTGTTTTTCACTGTTTATAAACCAGCTCTGTCACTGGAGCTGCGCACTTACTACATAGACTGTGATTCCAGTGAATTTGCTGACATCCTCGCCCGTCCTTGGGAGCGTCGTTATATCGATTGCACTTTCCAGTATGGTCGAACAGTCTGGCGCGATGTTCGATTCCGGGTGCGGGGTGAATCAAGTCTCGGCTACCCAAAGAAATCCTTCAAAATAAACTTCGATGCAGACGACAGGTTCTACAGCAGGGATAAGATTATCCTAGTCTCCGAATGGGAAGATGCGAGTTTTTCACGCGAATTCCTCTCGTATGATTTCTATCACCGAGCTGGACTGCCAGCATCGAGAACATGGTTCACCAGGATATACATCAATAATCGTTATATGGGACTCTACCTCGATATCGAAGAAATTGACGAACACTACCTTGCATCGACGGATTTCGAAGACGATGCCTCGATTTATAAAGCTGACGGAAACGGCTGCCTGTTGAGACCCAGTGACAGGGTCGATCTGAACTGGGACAAGGTGACAAATGAAGATGCTGGATATTACGAGCTTCACAGGTTGATCGAATGGCTGGATACGGTAGTGGATGAAAGATTCTTCGGAGAGTTGTCAGATTACTTCCAGCCGGAAGAACTGGCAAGAGTTATCGCAGTCAACGGCATACTTGCCAACACATCGACCTATTACCATAATTACTTCCTCATCCACGAACCAGATGCAGATGGACGATGGCACATGCTGCCCTGGGATATGGATTATACATTTCATTACAGATATAATTATGGAACTCCATCATTCTCTGAGTGCGGTCTTGCCCAGTTAGGTACAAACAGTCTGATCGTGCATTGCTGGCGTGACACGAGTATGCGGGCAATAATATATGAACAGATGAGAGGATTAATTGACAGCGTTTTCGTGGAAAACTATTTTCAAGCCATGAGCGATACCCTCGAAGAGCTCCTTATGGAGGCAGTGGATGCGGATACTTTCAAACAGTACACTACAGAACACTTCATTGATGAGATAAACGATTTTCCAGCAATCACAGGCGGACGAGGAAGACGGATTATACAGAAGATGGAGGAATACCCATTCCCCTTCGATCTCAGGACGGCAGTGCTTTCTCCGGAAGGTATTTATCTCTCATGGGAACCAACCGCGACACCCGACTCTAATGGACTAAGCTACACGGTGTTGATATCTTCGGAAATTAAGTTCCCGTCTGATAACAGGTTGGTAATCGCAGACATCGAGGAAACAAACATCCTCTACGATCAAATTCAGACCGGACACTTCTTCTGGCGTGTTTATGCTTCTACAGATAATGATGGACATAAGACATACTCACTCTCATATAACTCACCGTTTGAAATACCGGAGAATGCATTTAATCCAACTATAGTTAGCGGTACAATCGAATCATCTACTAACTGGTCAATCGAGAACAGCCCCTACAGTCTGCCGGATGGCTTGACTGTAGCTCCCGATGCGGTTCTAACGATAGAACCGGGAGTTGTCGTAGGTATAGGAAACTGGGAAAATATCCGCATAGAAGGTGGTTTAACAGTTACAGGTTCATTCAACGACAGCGTCCGCTTCGTGCCGTTAAACCCGGCAAGCCACTGGGGCACGATTGAAGTCATCGATGCAACCGACCCGGTAATCTTGAATTACACAGTTGTTACCGGTGGATATTATTTCCTCGTTGTTAACGGTGGAGAGCGGTTGGATATCTATGACAGCAGTTTCAGGCGGGGTCGAAGAGCTATCGAAACCTTTTATTGCCCTGTCCATATTGAACGAGTGCGTTTCGAGGATTTCAGCGAGGAGGTTCTTGCAGTGCGCAATGCCAATGCAGTTGTGAGATCATGCCGCTTTTCACACGGTCCTCAATCCCAACAGAGCGCGGATCTGGCTGATTTTGACGACATATCCGAACTTGAAATCGACCGATGTTTGTTTTACGCCGGCGTCGATGAGGCGATAGACATGGACAGGGTGGACGAGGGGAAGATCGTCAACTGCCGGATCAGCGGTGCACGAGATAAAGGCATCTCCATAGGTGGTTATGACTGCAACATCTACGTGGCAAATAACATCATCTCAAACTGCCAGACAGGAATCGGATTAACTGCACATTCCGGAATCCGGCTGTTCAACAATGTAATAGCTTTCAATGATACCGGTATCTGCGTAGGCTCTTATCATGAATATGAAGGTAACGTCTATGCGCGAAACACTGTACTGTGGCGGAATGATGTCGAGATCTGCCTGGAAAGAGATGCACAACTCGATATAGCTTACAGCATGGTTCGTGGAGATGATTACTACCCCGGAGAGGGAAACCATCGACGGAACGCTCATTTCATCGACCAGTGGAACAGGAATTTCGAGCTCAGAGCGGATTCACCGTTAATTGACGCCGGTTACGGCACTGATCATCCGGAACTGGATTACTATGAAGCTCCCCGGGTCGATGTTCCACAGAAAGAAAACAGCGGTGGCGGCAGATTACCCTACGTTGATATCGGGGCGTTTGAGTATGGTTCAACCGGACGCATACCTGAAGACGAACCAGCCTTGCCCAAGTCTCATTTCTTATTGACAAATTTCCCGAATCCTTTTAACTCGACAACCAAAATCGAGTTCAGAGTCATAGAATACTCTCCTGTCAACATTGAAATATCCGATATATCGGGCAGAAGGGTTTACCGTCGTGATTTCAAACGCGCAAAACCGGGATTACATGCTATTTTGTGGGATGGTCGCAACGATATGGGGGAGAGTCTGGCGTCGGGGGTTTATATCTGTCGAGTAAGTCAACAAGTGGGAGCACATTCGATAAAGCTGGTTCTGGTTAAATAGCTTTTCATCTTAGCAGAACATGTTCGTGCCTCAGGATGTCCTCATCCTGCGGTTGCAAAATTATGTATTAAGCTGCGGGGTGGGGACACCCCGCAGCACGCGTGTTGAATAATAGTATGAAATAACAATAGCTTGACTGGATTCCCGCCTACGCGGGAATGACACAAAAGACTTTTCAACTGGCACTACTTCAATGAAGCGCTTCCCCTGAGTTCCTCCAATAGCCACGTGAAATCCTCGGGCAACTCAGTTTCAAAGAATAGCTCCTTTCTCGTCACCGGATGTATAAATCCAAGTGTGCGGGCATGCAGCATCTGCCTTGAGACTTTCTCAAAATAAACGGCTACCTGCTTGCGCTGACCGGATGTCAGTCTCCCCAACTGTCTGTTGCGTCCCGCATAATTCGGGTCTCCGAATACAGGATTACCGGCGTTCAACAGATGCACCCTGATCTGGTGGGTTCGTCCGGTCTCGAGTTGCAGCTTAAGATAGCTGAGGTAACTGAATTTCTCTAACAGTTCCCAGTGAGTGATCGAGGGCTTCCCATCCTGCCTTACAACATATTTCTTTCGATCGCGTTGGTCTCGACCGATAGGTTCATCGATGATACCTTTTTTCGCGGACATCTGCCACCAGGAGATCGCCCTGTATTCACGCTTGACCTTTCTCTTGCGGAACTGCTCAGCCAGTTTTGACAGCGCCGGATCACGCTTGCATACAACCAGCAAACCCGATGTTTCCTTATCGAGACGATGAACAACTCCCGGTCTGTCGGGATCATCGGCTGTCGCCAGTTCGCCGTAATGCGCCAGCAGTGCGTTGACCAGCGTACCGGACCTGTTTCCCGCCGCCGGATGCACAACCATTCCAGCTGGTTTGTTGATTATTACCAGCCATCTATCCTCCCAGACAACATCCAGCGGAATATCCTCAGGCTCGAGTTCAAGCGGAGGACGGGACAGCACCTCCAACCTGATCAACTGACCCGGACGAACTTTATGCGAGGTTTTAACTGCTGAACCATCGACCGTTACCGCACCCTCAGAAATCGCAGCCTGAGCTTTGGAACGCGTCAGTTCGCTAACCTGTCTTGCGAGGAAGACATCGAGTCGCTCCGGTTCTTTCGCCATCGGTATCTTGATCTCGATGCTGCGGATTACCTTACGTGATTCATCCCCGTCTTGTGATTCAATCTCTTCAGAATGGCTGGTTTCGCTGTTGTCGGTCATGGAATTATTGTTATATTATTTAGTAAATTGAATGAGTAGCGCCGAAATTTCTGAGTTCTTTGAATTATTCACTTAATAGTCAAGTATTAAACCTAACCGTGTCATTCGCGCGCTACTTTGTCATTCCCGCGCAGGCGGGAATCCAGACAA
>JABMRV010000199.1 GCA_013202285.1 bacterium
CGCCCACGGCTATTCAAAGGTCATTCCCTTCGGGAATGATCAAAATACTCGAAATATCGCTTATTTAAGCACTTATGGGAGTAAGGAGGGGTTATAAAACCAACGCTTTACTTAATCAACAGCACCTTCTTCATCTTCCACCCGAACACTGTCTGTCCCCGCAGCAAGTAAAGTCCTGAAGGCAGGCTTCCTGCGTCGATGGTCACCAGATGAGAACCGGTACCGAATGTGATCGATTCGGTTTTAAGCACGGTTCTTCCCGTCAGATCATATAATGTTACTGTGATCTTTGCTTCATCCGGGAGTCTGAAAGGAACAGTCAAATTACCGTTGAAGGGATTTGGATAGGGCTCGTCAAGCTCAAATTCTTCAGGAATTTCACTGGTCGATGACGTAACCGGCGGTTCGACATCTGAGGCAAGCAGCATGATGTCATCTATATAAACGCCATCCTCCTCGATAAAGCCGTCCGACTTCAGACGGAAACGGAAGTGCACTATGGACTGTCCGCAGAAACTGTCGAGCGGAACAGTGAAGCGCTTCCAGGGTGCATATTGCTGCAGGTTGATGTAAGGCGCGTTCCAGGGAGGTTCCGGGATATCCTCGAGAATGGAAAGTTCCTGATGTGCGGGTGCTGCCTGCGTCCATGTCCAGTCGTTCGGATCGGCGGATGTGGGATCACCGACGGAAACCTCAACCCACATCGAATCATATCCCGGTTCCAGCGCCTGGTTCAACCAGTACACGAGCGCCGCGGTTCCCGCTGTCTCCAGATCGAATGAATAGTCGAGCATGTTGTAAGGAGCGCACCAGCCGTCTTCATTCTGCAGCGTGTTCATCTTGCGTGTGTCACACAAACAGCGCGGTGCGGAATGGTACAACTCGTTCGTCAGTTCCCAGCGCGCCAGTGAATCCCCCTTCTCACCCTCTGGATTGTTGATTTTGTCCGAGACGTAAAGAATATCGTTTCCGTCAAAGTTTTCGCTGAGAAGCGTTACAGCCTCTTTAAGAATAACCTGCCTGGTCATGTCCGCACTCAGATCAACATCGACCCTGCGCGGGACATGATCGTCGCCGTTGATTAGAGTAAGGGTGTAGTTGCCTTCAGGGAGTTCGATCCGGATATGACCATCCTGTAATGTGTACTGCCATTCATTATTCGGGTAGTCTAACGGTACGTGGACGATTACCTGAGGTGCAGATGTATTCCATCCCAGATAACCTTGTGTGCTTGTATGGATGACTTCAAGGTCGATGTCATCCCGGATCCGGGTACTGTCAACGGCTATCGCTTCGATAGTCAATAAATGAACCGGTAATGGGATTAGATCTAAACTAAGCGGGCTGGATCCGGCTCTCTGATATGATACTCTTCCCTTGTGGCTATAATATCCGAACTTACGAACGATTAATGTATCGGTAAAGCCTTCCAGAACAAGCCAGTGATATACTCCGCTGTAAGGGCTTGTCCAACGGAAGGGCATTATCGCCGATTTTAGTGTTTTCATTTCGAGTACAGCCTCAGTGGGCTCACCGTTGACCGTGGTTTTTATATCGATTCGAGTACCGACATCGTCATTTGCGGAGGTTGATATGCCTGCAGCGTTGTTGAACATGTATTCTATTCCCTCGCAACATGACTCGATCACATCCTGGATACCCGCTGAGTCGGGCTGCATAGCTCCACCCTTGTCGCCTATCTCAATTCGCATTGCGAAAGAACCGTATTTCCAGTAAAAATATGAGTCGCAATCACCGACCCATGAACTGATCGGAGCGGGTAAGTAGTTACTTCCAGGATCTCCGATTTTCCACATTCGAGTCACCATCTCCCTCGTAAGAAAGTCCAGTACGTGAATATCGGGGGAGAACTTTGGATTGGGAAAGGCAACGTTACCCCTCCCCCATGGGTAGAAAATTTTCTCCGCGAAATTTCCCGTTCTGGAGCTATGCAAGGTAACAATGTAAAGCGGTCGAATTCTCTCAACCAGTCCGTCTATTGCCTGAGATTCCGCTTCACTCAGAGGACTGGGCCCACGGTAATAGTCGTATAGTTCAGTACCTAACTGTCCGAGTAATTTGTGACCATGCTGCCAGAACAGGGGGAAATTCCGGTTGAGATCGACGCCGGATGTGTCGCCACCTATACCGGGTTTATAACGAAAACGCCCGTCCTTAAGATTATTGCGCTTGTTTTTCCGCCATGACTGATCGAGCGAGAATACAACGTTTACACCCTCAGGATTGGTTGTGGGAACTATCCAGGTATCAATTTCTTCATACCAATCCCTGGATTTACTGTCGGCGTGACTGACAAGTCTCTCAATCAGCCACATGCTGACTTCGATGCCAAGAATCTCTTCGGCATGGAGGTCATGAAACAGGATTGCAGGTCTATCAGAGATGTCTTCATTAACATATTTGTTGATCTTGATAGCATAGATGGGAATTTTATCCTGCTGGCTATGTCCGATCAGTTCGACTCTGACTATGTTCGGCACGGAATCCTGCAGGGCAAACAGCCGCGCATTAATCTCTTCGACGGTATGATATGCCGGGTCACTGACATCGGCGTAAAGTTCAATGGAAACAAACTGCAGAACAAAGCAGCAGAGGATGATGAGAGATAATCTTGAAAAAGGAGGTTGTAACATGACTTGAACCATTCTCAATAGTTATATTTCTATTAAATATACACTCTCGGTACGCGTGCTGTCAAGCCGCACAGGAGTTCATAAGGGATGGCGTCTATCAAGCTGCACAGTTCCCACAGCTGCAGACTGTGATCTCCCTCACCGCCGAACAGCACAGCCTCATCACCGAGGTAAACCTCATCACCGGCATCCACGGTGATCTGATCCATCGAGACACGTCCGACAACCGGGCAGCGTCTGTTATGCAGCATAACCCAGCCTCGATTACCGAGCCGTCGCGGGTATCCATCGCCATAACCGATGGGCAGGGTTGCTATCCAGCGATTGCCTGGGGATTTCCAGGTCGCTCCGTAACCGACGGTCGTGCCTTTAGGGGGATATTTTACATAAACAACATTTGTTTTCAGAGTCATAACAGGTTTGAGATCAAAAACTCCATCAAGGCGGTGGTCAGGAGGATAACCGAACAGCATCAGTCCCGGACGAACCATGCTGTAACGTGATCTATCGGGAATCTGCATCATTGCGCCGCTGTTGGCAGCGTGGACAAACGGCGGTTCGATGCCGAATGAACGAGCGTGCTTTATTACCTCGTCAAAGCGGTTCAACTGTTCGATTGTGAACGACAAATCCTCCGCATCAGAGGACGCCAGGTGGGTGTAGATGCCTTTAATATCTATATTCTTCAACTTGGCGATCTCGCCAAAGAAATCCTTCACAGTGCGCCAGTTCTGACCGATCCTCCCCATACCGGTATCGACTTTCAACTGCACTGCAGCCTTCATACCACACTTCGCCGCTGCGGTATCAGCCTGACGCGCCTTCCAGACGGATGATACGGTAATATCGAGATCGTGGTTGAGATAGCGTTCCAATTGTTCATCGACCAGCCCTCCCATGACGAGGATGGGTGTCTTGACGCCCGCCTCACGCAGGATGATCCCCTCTTCGAGAAAGCTGACACCGAGGTAATCTGCGCCACAGGCGGAGAATTCTCCAGCGATGCGTATTAACCCGTGTCCGTAAGCTTCAGCCTTGACAACAGCCATGATAGCGGCAGAACCGGAGGATTGGCGGGCGACCGTGAAGTTATGACGCAGCGCTGAGATGGATACTTCAGCGCGTGTGGGGCGAGGAGAAATTGGCATTTTTAATTAATTAGTGACAAAAGTATGTTTAGTGGTGCCATGTGTCCTCACATGGCACAAGAGTACTTGTTTTCCGTCGGGTGAGGACGCCCGACGGCACTATTCCTAATTCTCCAGGTATGCTTTCACCTGATCTTTATGAATACGTTCCTGTTTCAGCGTATCCCGCCAGCGAACGGTGACGGTGTCGTCATCCTTGGTCTGGTAGTCGATGGTGAAGCAGAACGGTGTGCCTATCTCGTCCATGCGGCGGTAGCGGCGACCTATTGAGCCCTGTTTGTCGTAGAAGACGGGGAAGCGAGTGCGGAGGTCATCGTAAATCTCAGCCGCGATCTCAGCCAGCCCATCCTTTTTGACCAGCGGGAAAACGGCGGCTTTGACCGGTGCGATCTTCGGATCGAGCGCCAGATAGACACGCTTCTCGCCAGCCTGCTCATCCTCTTTGTAAGCGTTGCACAGCACCGCGAGCATCGTCCTGTTAAGCCCCGCTGAAGTCTCGACAATGTGTGGATGGTATCGTTCCTTCTCCTGATCGTCGAACCATGTCAGATCCTTGCCGGACGCCTCCTGGTGAGCCTTGAGGTCAAAATCGCCTCTGTCGTGAATCCCCTCTAATTCCCCCCAGCCGAACGGGAACAGATATTCAATATCCCACGCTTCTTTTGCATAGTGAGCGAGCTTGTCTTTCGGATGTTCGTGCCATCTCAGCTTATCGGCGTCGATACCGAGCGACAGATACCAGTCCCAGCGCAACTGCCGCCATTTTTCGAGCCACTCCGACGTCTCGCCCGGCTTGACGAAGTACTGCATCTCCATCTGCTCGAACTCGCGCGTACGGAAGATGAAGTTACCGGTGGTGATCTCGTTACGGAACGCCTTTCCGGTCTGGGCAATGCCGAAAGGTGGCTTCAACCGTGCGGATTCAGCGACGATCTTATAATCAAGGAAGATCCCCTGAGCGGTTTCGGGGCGGAAATATCCGGTTGAGTTCTCGTCTTCAACAGGTCCCATATTGGTTTGGAACATCAGGTTGAAATCACGGGGCTTAAGCAGACTATTTTTTTCACCGCATGCCGGGCACTGATTGTAGGCATCAAGTAGATATTCATTATAGACGTGATTATCGAGGTCAGGAAGCTCACCTTCAACGAGTTTGTCCTTAAGCTGAGCATGCAGTAATATTTTCCCGGTCATGCTGCGTTCGGGGCTGCCTTCAGGCAGATGTTCGGGTTGTATAAGCTTTCCCGGTTCAAAAGAACTCATCATTTGGCTTATATTTTTCCAAAACTTGGCTGAAAACGGTTCCACAACGTCATCCACTTTGAACCGTTTTTTACAGTTTTTGCATTCCACGAGCGGATCACTAAACTCCTTCAAATGCCCCGACGCCTCCCACACCTTCGGGTGGAGGATGACGGCGGAGTCGAGTCCGACGATGTTATCATGTTTTAGGGTCATATCGTCCCACCAGAGGCGGGCGATGTTGTTCTTCATCGGTGCACCGTAGGGACCGTAATCATAAGTAGATCCGAGACCGCCGTATATCTCCGACGATTGAAATACGATGCCGCGCCGTTTGCATAATGCAACCAGCTTCGCCAGCGGGTCTGTCTGTTTATTATTCTTTGCCAAGGATAAACTTTCTTTTTGATTACTTCACATGTCCGTTCTGGCAGGTCTTGCGCCTTCGGCGTGTGACATGCCAGTTTTATAAACTCCTGTCATTTCAATATATACCGTCAGGTCACACTGCGACTTAGTCACAGCAAGACCTGACGGAACAGGTAGTTTCACTTTTCTTTGACAGATCATTACGCAGGCGTCTCGCCTGCCCGATCAGAAATACTATTCAAGCCACTCCACGCGCCCGCTCTCCAGGTCGTGCATGGCGGCGATAATTCTCAGATTGCCTTTCTCGACTCCTTCGCGGAGCATCTCACTGCGCGATAGGAGTTCCTCCATGGCTTGGCGAGCGTTGGCTTTGGTCACTTCAAGGATAAGTTGATCGCCGGATAAATCAGGTTGTCCTTCCATCACAGACTCGACAACAGGGACAATCCTGTCGATCACATTAGGGATATTCCCGGGAAGATCCGCTCTTTTAACCGCTAATTTTATAGCCCCGCAGTCGGTATGTCCCATGACGATCAGCAGCGGCGTCTCGAACTTATAAACGCAAAGCTCAAAGGAACCGAGGACTGTATAATTACAGATGTTGCCCGCATTGCGCACGGAGAAAATGTCACCGATTCCCCGGTCGAAAACGAGTTCCACCGGAGCGCGCGAATCGGAACAGCTTAAGATGCCGACAAACGGCGCCTGTCCGTGTTCAAGAGTATCGCTTCTCCGTTCAGCCGTCAGGTTCGGATATATTGGTTTTTCGTCGGCAAAACGAATGTTGCCTTCTGTCAGTAAATTCAGCGCTTCGTCAGCAGTTTGCATTAGACATTTCCTGTTAAATGATTCTATTCTTTACAGGTCTTTTGAAATCAGCATTTTATAATATTCCACTCGCCGGTCGTTAAGGATATGATTATTATCGGTGATCATCTTATTGTCGGCGAGGGCGGGTTCAATTTCCGCACGGATAATCTCTTCCGAGTCGGAACCCGCCTGAGCAAGTACTTCACCGCGGTTGCCGAGTATCTGGCTGCTGCCGGTGAAAGTAAGTTCTTTTTCGAGTCGAGATTCGGTGCCTATCCGGTTGCAGGTGATGCTGAATACGCCGTTTTCTACTGATCTTGCAAACATTGCGCGCTGGCAGTACTGCAGGACGAGGTTGGCAGGATGACACAATATCTGCGCTCCATCAAGCGCCAGAACACGGGCAACTTCGGGGAAGATCCAGTCGAAACATATCATCATCCCGATCCTTCCGACAGCCGTATCAACCGCTTTCGGGGCATCACAGCCGGAATCGAAGATCTCCTTCTCACGATCAAACAGGTGGAGTTTGCGATAGATAGTTACAACGTCGTCATTATCTATGTTGCTCGAAGCTGGTTTAATCAGCAGTGAGCTGTTGAAGAGGCTTTCACCGGAGCGCTCAGCCACACCGAGGACAATATGTGTATCCGTATCATTCGCTGCCTGCTGGAGTATGTCGATCTCACGACCGCCGGGAATTTCAATGGCGAGCGAGAGAGCCTCGTCGCGGTTTTGAAACTGGTAGCCGCTAATGGCAAGTTCGGGGAAAACGATCAGATCAGCGCTGCTCATCTCAGTCATCCGGCAGATCCGTTCCAGATTGCCTTCGATGTCTCCAAACTGAGGCGGAAACTGTCCGCAGGCAGCTATAATTCTGTCTTTCATTGTTCGCTGTTAAACCTGTAGTTCACTGTTTCGCGCCATATATTTTCACCGAGCCGCTGGTTTCGGACAAGTTCAAATCCTCGTTCAGTCATAGCTTCTTGAAGAATGCTTAACTCCGGATCATCATCTTCAACAGGTTTGACCAACTTCAAATTATTCATGCACCATACCGCAATCGGTCTGTTTTCATCATCTGAAAGCGTAACATCAACAATATCAGAAATAACCACTCCGCTCCTGAGATCGGTTCTGGATGAGATATTCAAACCATCCAAATCAAGCCGACACTTATTGTTAATCATTATACCTTCTTCATCAGTCCGCCCCGGCGGATTTCCACGTTTCTCAGCTAATTTACGCAGTGCGTCTATCAATGCAGCAGTACGTGTTCGGGCATTCCCGAAGCTTCGGGATTCACTGTTGCGGGAAATCAGCGATTCACCGGCAAGTTCTATCACAGACAGTGGTGATCCACCAGTACTGGTGGACTCCATCCCTTTACCGGCTTGAGCAATATAAGTTTCGTAAGACTTGCTGTCTCCACGGTTGCATCCCGCTGCTGCGACTATAAGGGCAGATAGAAGTATCACTGTTGCAAGCCCAAGAATCATTCTATCTTTCAATTGTCATCCTCTGTTTTTAATTCTTCAATCAATTCCATTACTGCAGTTCTGAGCTGTCCGTCATCCCGACCCTTCGGGACTGCCATCCGACCCGGTCTGAGTGGTACGATTATATCCGGTACAGCCCCGTTGCCCTCCATGTCGCGATCAGGGTCGCGCACAGGTTCGCTGCCGAAATACCAACCTCTCAGTGGAATGCGGAATCCGCTGCCATCGAGCAGTTTTCTACCACCGGTGCTGATAACTCCTCCCGGCGTCGGCACACCCACTAACTTTCCGCGTTCCAGCGTTTTGATTGAATGGCTGAATATCTCGGCATTTGAGAACGAATATTCGTTACACAGGACAATCACCGGTTTCACCCAACTGAAGAGAGGCAGTCTCCCCTGAGGATAACCCGGACCGCCGTCTCGCGGAAAAGTAACAGCATGACGCTTGACCTGGATCATCGCCAGCACATAGTCTGTTGTCCAGCCACCGCCATTGTAACGGACGTCGATTACGAGACCGTCCCTGCCGTTTGCCAGCGAGTACAACTGCGCCTCAAAACGGGCAAGGCTTCGGTCTCCCATGCCTCTCAGGTGAAGATAACCGAGTCGACCACTCGATAACGAATCGACGATACTGCGCCTGCCTGAAACCCATTCGTCGTAACGAAATTCACCCTGGAGCCATGATCCCATCGGACGCACAACAACCCGGCGTTCCCGCTTTCCCTTGCCGTCGGTGATGATTAACTCGACGCGCTGTCCTACCTGATCCTGGAGCAGCCGGTGCAGGTTAATCCCGGACTCTAACCTGACGCCGTTCAAAGCGATTAAACGCTCACCGGATAAAACGGGTTCCTCGATGCGCCCACACGGTCCCTTCGGTTGAACATGGCTGATTAACAGTCCGGGACCATCTGCGGAGAAGTCAAAATCAATTCCGAGCCTGCCGGTTGAGAGCGATTTTTCGAAATCCGGAGAACGATAACCCATGTGGGACGAGTTGATCTCGCCGAACATCATGTTAACCAGGTCGCCAAAATCCCGCTCGCAGGAGGCTTTATCAATCAATGCCAGATACTTGTCATGCAGTTCTGTCCAGCTATAACCGTGGAAGTCATGGTCATAGAATCGGTCGTTCAAAGTCCGCCAGATCTCGCCGAACTTCTGTTGCCTTTCAGCGCGCCAGTTCACCAGAACGCGGGCGTCGAACGGGTGGCTTTTCTCATCCTTACCAGCGGATGATATTGATCTCACTTTACCGGAACCTGTGAGGAACCGTATCCGTTTATCGTCATCGGAGAAACTGACCGAAAGCGGATCCTTCCCGCCTTTCGTCAGCCGTTTAGCATCTTCACCCGTCCATTTAACACTGAAGAGATCACGTTCGCCGTTCAATTCGTTTACGTAAGCGAACTGTTTACCATCCGGTGAAATGTCGAACTCGGCGTCTTCATCTGCAAGAGGAGCGACCATCCTGATACGGCGATATATCTCGGTGGTGTCGATTTTCACCTCGACAACTTCAACCTCTTTCTCTGTATCGTCTTTCTTTTTCTTGCCGGAATCAGGTTTCCGCTCATCTTCAGCCCAGTCCGCCATTGCCCGGTAATGATCCTCAAGTCTCAGGAAGAGGAAATGTAGGTTCCAGTTGTTCTGCTGTCTGCGGGATCTGAAAGCAAGTTTTCTGCCGTCCGCAGACCAGACGGGGAGAGTATCCTCGTCGGGATGCCGGCTGACGTTTATCTCCTCCCCGCTTTCGAGAGAAATGATAAAAACATCGCTGTTGTAATTGTCGTCCTCCCTGGCAAATGCAATCCATTTACCGTCGGGTGACCATGTATGCTGGAGCATCGACCAGCCCTCGATCAGTGTCCGCTCCTCTTTCGATTCAAGATCGAGGATAATCAGGTCACCCTTGCCTCTTATAAAGGCGACCTTTTCACCATCGGGAGACCAGCGCGGCGAGTGATCCTCGGCGGGATCATCGGTTAATTGCTCAAGTTCGATGCTGAAACTGCGTGCAAGTTCCACTATTTCCGGATCTGAAGAATAAGCAAGGAAGAGATCCTGATTTCCGTTTCGGTCGGAGACAAAGATGAGCGAATCTCCACCGGGTGAGACAGTGAAATCACCGTCACGAGCGGGGTTGTTACCCGATATCGAGTTTGCCCTGCCGCGAGCAGCCTTGTCGTCATCAGTTACAATGCGACCGGCGAAAACCTCGCCCCGCACCTCCAGGAACATCTGTTTCCCGTCGGGAGTGAAGGCTAACCTCTCGGCTTTGTCCGAGTATTTGATTCTCGCTTCAACCGCCTGCGGGTTGTCGAGTGGAGCGATGATCTCGAGCCTGCGCGGTTCACCCTCATCCTCGATTACATATATATCATGACCCTGTTCATAGGCGATGACTCTCCCATCGAACGAAATCGAAGGAAAACGGATGCCATCGCCGAGCGCCGGTGTAATACGTTTCCATTTTCCGTCGTCAGACTGTTTGTAAATCTCAGACGTTCCATTGAGTTCGGTGGTTAAGTAGATCGAACCAGCCTCTCCCCAGAAGGGCCAACGCGAAGGAGGTCTCCGGTAATCGTCGCCCGTTTCTAACCGTGCGGTATCGGTAACGGC
The DNA here is from genome assembly GCA_013202285.1 of bacterium. Taxonomy (GTDB): domain Bacteria; phylum Electryoneota; class AABM5-125-24; order Hatepunaeales; family Hatepunaeaceae; genus JABMRV01. The sequence continues at coordinate 10,353 of JABMRV010000199.1, forward strand.
TGTGTGAATACCAGTCTCAAGGTCGTAAATCCAGATCTGGGGTGAAGCGCTGCCGAGATAATGCCTCCGCCACCAGCTTGTATTCTTGCCACTCCGCGTATAGAGCATGTTACGACCGTCATTCGATACAGTCGCATCGGTTCCATAAGCGTTCATAACCGGACGGGGAGTTCCGCCATCGACCGAAACGCGATATATCATCGGTTTGTCAGAATAACGGTCATCACGGCGAGATGAGAAAATCACCTCGTTGCAGTCTGGAAACCAGCCGCAAACCTGGTCGTAGGACTCGTGATATGTCAACTGCCTGGATTGACCGCCTGCGGACGGGATGATATAGATATCATCGTTACCATCGCGATTGGCGCTGAAGGCTATCCATTTGCCGTCCGGCGCCACCTTAGGCGAGTGCTCGTAAGCCTCGCTGACCGTCAGTCGGAAAGCTCTACCGCCACCGGACGGAACCGTCCAGATGTCGCCTCCATAACTGAAGGCAATATAATCGCCCTGAGGTGATACTGAAGGGTGACGCGGGAAAGCTGCCTCCTGGGAGATTGCGTCAACTATGAAAACACTTGCGAGAAACAGCGCAGAGATTATAAATTTTGGATTTTGGATTTTGGATTTTGAATTCATCATTCAATATTTAAATGCATGGCTGTCAATGCGCCGCCATTGACAGCTTAAGTCAAACATTTGATTTGCTGCCAGCAACGGCGTGCTGGCATCTTAAGGATTCGCCGACAGGAATGTCGGCGCTCCCCTTATTTGAGCAGGATAAATTTCCTGATTCTCACTTCCCGTGCCGCTTCCATACGAATGAAATATATCCCTGAAGGCAGGTCATGAGCAGTAAATGCCACCTTGTGAGAACCGGTTCCAAAATGAGAATTGACGATCTCACCGATGCGCCGCCCTGTCTGATCGATGACGCTTAGCAGTACATTATCAGCATGCGGCAGATTGAACGAAATCATACCGACCCCGTTGCTGGGATTAGGAAAGATTGCGTCCAATTGATAGGATGAAGGCTTCTCGAACGAGCCGTCGACGAAATCACTATCGTGGTAAATCGAGATCGGAATACGCAGCTCGCCGTCTGTGGCATTGTGCACGATGACAAGATCAACATCGTATTGACCGCCCTCTAAACCAGCGGTAGATATAGTAAGCTCGCACATCTCCCGATTTCCTGCTTCGATTGAACCCTCTTCCGGCTCAACCGACAACCAGGAGAGGTTCAGACCCGCATCGTAGAAATCGACGCGGTCGCCATCAGGATTCTGGACTATGGCGATAAATGTCCAATTAATGCCTGTCCATGTTGTTGTCAAATGGCATCCACCCGCTCTGTCGCCGGGTTCAGTTTCTATCTGGGCAAATGACAGTATGTCTCCGGTCTCCGGGTTGAGTTTGCTGACAGCCATGTTGGTCATTCCATCTGCAGAGAAAATATAAAGCGGACAATCATCGGGATCATCGCTGCGCCAGGTGAGACCATATGGTCTGAGTCTGTTGGAGTAAACACCCATGATATTACCTTCGAGGTCAAGCCGATAGATGGGATCTCCCACATTGGCAACCCATAGCTCCCTCTCTTCCGGATCAAACGCCAAACCCCGTGGCGGGATCAGCGGCGACGGGATAGAATCAACCTCCCCACCCTCGATCTCAATACCGTATATCCAGCCTCTGCAGCCGCCGTATATTTTTCCTGCCGCTCCATCCCAGGCGAGGTCATGCATCCCCCACAGATCGCGACATGGCTGTTCGATGCGCTGCATTAATTGACCGACACGATTGAACCTGTACAGGTAATTGGTCATCTCACCGTTATTGCCCCCTGAGACATAGAAATCGTCACCCGTGAAGACAACGCCGAGGATCCGGTGATCACCGGTCATTTCGGTAGCATTAAAGCTGGAAAGCCGATCCCAGAGATCGTCACGATCATCACGTCCGCCGGAAGTACGAGGGTGACTAAATATATCATTTTCTACACCTGTCCGGTTATCGAATCCGATTTCAAATGTAAGTTCACCATTGCCGGTATTGGAGATTGTAAATTCTTTAACAGCCTGCTGATTATCCTCGAGTGTGTCACTGAATGCTTCAACATCCAGTTCTATCACGGGCTGAGTCAACGAAAAGACCGCTTCGGTACTGTCGCCTATGTTCAACGGATTCAATTCCCTGGAGACGGGATTAAATCCATCTTTGATAACCGTTGCGATGAGTTGTTCTCCGGCAAACACATGCGGAATGCGGTAGATGCCCGCTGTATCCGTTTCTGTCCAGTAACCGGGCGTAACCCTCACACTTGCGCCTTCTACCGGTTGATTGTCGATGGCAGTAGTTACGGAACCGTAAACGATTGCATAGTTATAATTGGTTGTGGTTGAAAAGCGGATGATGCTGTTGGATGCCACCGGTGTGGCGCCCGGAGCCGTTCTGTTCCAGTAACTGTACTGCAGACCGCCTGTATCATCCAAGTTGCCGATACCGACGGTCGCATACGGAGTGCCGTGTGCATCCACTCTCGATTCACTGCGGACACTCTCGTAAATGAAGAGGATATCCCCATCGCCAGTTCCTCCGGGGAACCATGCGGGATCAGTCAGGCGAAGCTGGAAGGTCTCCGATACACCCGGTCCGGACGGTCCAATCCAGCGTTTCATCCGATACCATTCCACGTAGAAGTTGTGTTGTGCCTCATCGTAATAGTAGTAAACACCGGCTTCCGCATCCGGTTGATAGAGATCATCCCACCAGACGCATAGTTGAGCGACCGGACCCTGTGGAGAACCGATCGGCAGGTTTCGGAAATCGACATAATCGCTCTGATCTCCAAACGCTGCCCAGCCGTTGGTGCATACGGTCAACTGGTCGTATTCCTCACCGTAATACTGAAATGTGAACGGCAACCGGAGAAGTACGCTCTTGTCATCATCTTCGTCGCGATCATACATGCCTGTATTGACTCCGGGACCGCCGCGACGTGGATTGATTTCGAGCCATTCATACTCCGGTGCGATGTTCGAAAACATACCGTCACGGTTGTCGATCGCCCAGTAACCATATTCATCGGGACCGGTGGGCATTGTCGAAGGTCTCTCCATCACTTGAACACTGAGCGGGACTGTACCGGTGTAATCGTCTTCTGACGTAAGCCGCAGTTCAAACGGCAGGGAAATGCCGTATGGCGCTTGACCGTTGATCATAAAACTGAAGCTCTCATCGCCGAATACGGTTTCTCCCACGGCTAGAGTATCGTAGAGAACTTCGCTTATTACCACATCTGCAAATTCACCTAAACTCACTAATATGGCGGAAAACGGTAAAACGGGCAACTGACCGCTGTTGCGCAGATCAACAATAAGATTAACCCAGGCACCGGGTCCGGGATCGTCATCGTGGAACATATCGACTATCTCCCAGCGGGGAGCCGCGCCTCTGATACTGAAACTCGAATTCCACTCAATATCATTACTACGTGCCGCGATAGTAAAAGTAATATCTTCACGATCCGGAAAATCCGACTCTGCTCGGACAAGAAACTCCATTTCCACCGTTCCGTTCGGTTGTATCTGCATTCCGTGATTGTACATGTCATCAAGAATAGTACAGGCGTCGCTCTCAGAACTGAGTGTGAACTCAATGACTGGCTGTACAGCCATTCCGCCGAGGTTTATAGCTGTTACCTGAATACCGAATACTTCGCGTGGATTCACATTTCTATCGCCGTTACCTTCATGCGGGGCGCGGTTGTCTTCAATGATTGAATGGCTCTCGTAAACGACAAACTGATCAGACATCCTCACACGGATCTCTTCGGTAACGGGAATCACCCTGTCTCCTGAAACGGTAACAAAGGCATCCCCCGGAGTAACATCCTCATAGCTGAATATAATAACCGCTTCACCATCGTCATCAGTGTATGCGGCGGAAGTTATTTCATCCTGCTTATAAAAACCGACCCGGACACCGCTGATGGGATTATCATCTTCATCGGTGACTCTCACACCAAATTCACCGTCGCCGGTATCTACAAACTCGGGTAGTTCAATCCTGACTGTCCGTGGTACTCCCCTCCAGATAACCGTTCCAGGGTCACCTATCAGGTTTGTCCAATAAGCGTGATCAGAAACCATCTCCATGTTTGCAGTGCTGTAGGTTGCGAACAACTCGAGCTTGGCTCTGTTCAGCGTCCAGCCAAGACGGCAGATATCATCCTCGATAACGCCGATGTAGTACCCGGCGAGCAGGGCGTTGTTATAATTGACCCTCGACTGGAAACCAGCCGTTCCGATAGCGCCTATAGCGCCGCCGTCGGCTCTCAGAAGCGCCTCAGTGAAACCGAAGCCCTCACCGTCATAATCACCTGTATTACACCCGAGCAGCACAGCGACCGGCAGATGATCATTATTGAGCCGACTTGCAGCATAATCTGACCAGTCTTCCATTCCGGTCCAGCCGCGATAGCTCACAAATAGAGCGCCGCGGTAGAAACTGTTTCTCATGAAATTCGCCAGTCCGCCACCCATCGTCCACCAGAATGTATCAACTTCAGTATAGTTGTTTCGCAGCATAAGATCGCGCACCCAGCGGCTGACGAGAATCGTGGAATACCCGCTGAGCGGACTTCCAGCTGCAACTGCTCCCCTACTGTACCAATCTATGTCCTCCATATCGGGATTGGTTTCGTAATCGTATATCTTTTCAAGTATCCTCTCCAGCTCCCTGATGCTGTTATAGGATATTCTGCCCACCGCCGCTTCCGGCAGTGGATCATTGCCCTCTAATAGTCCATAAGGGTAGTCGCTGCTGTTCCTGATGAAACCTGGTACGCCAAGTTCTCCTCCGGCATCACCGACAAGACAAACATATTCAACCGGATAATCACCTGACTCATGCCGATTCCGTATATTCCTCATTAACAATGCAGCATCCCCGACATGTGCCATTTCAATCACATTAAAACCCTGCAACCGGCGAAGTTCGATCAAAGGTTGCAGAAGCTCACTGACTTCTTCGGATATTGGGCGTACATAGATATAGGTTGAGGCAGTGTTACCGATTTCCTGATCGCGTCGCGGATCGTCCCGGTTGACAAGTAAATCTCCCCACATCTTCCGTATCGTTGTACCCAAGCGGCTCAATCGAGGCAGATCGCCGATAATCTCAATCTCTATTTCAGCGCTCTGTACAAACTGGAAATCGCCGTCCCGCAGCTGCGGGATTACCGGACTAAAAGTGATGGGAACGAAACGGACACCTCGCATCGACCATTCGTCTCCGATGGAGACCGCCTCGGAGGATAATCCACTCACGCCGGTTGTTATGGTTTCAGAGAGATCTGAGGACATTTCAACAACTTGACTGCGCGAGACAGTGACCGAGACCTCAGCATTTTCTGCGAGAGCAATCCAGCGAGTGGCACATGGAAGTTCATCTTCGGCGGTAAAGGATAATCCGCCGGCTGGCGGACGGTTTTCATCAGTTCGGTATTGTATTCTGAACCTGCTGCCGGAGATCTTCTCAACAACGACATCGATGCTGCTTATCGGCTGGTCGATTCCACCCGGAGCCGCTGCCGGAGAGAATTGCGGCAGGAGAACGATTGCTGAAATGACGGCAAGAATCTGCCTGATCATGGACTACCTCCACATGAACGAGGTTATTTGTCATTCCCGCGCAGGCGGGAATCCCGTAACTTTTAGGCAACCTATATTCACGGGATCCCCGCCTGCGCGGGGATGACAATAATTATGAACTTACGGCTGTTACAGCC
>JABMRV010000200.1 GCA_013202285.1 bacterium
ATCTTGGTGAACTCTCCAACAGCAGTGTCAGTCAGGGAAGCGATTCCGGACTTGATATCGTAAGCTGCGGAAATAAAATCCGATTTGGTTATGCCTGCAAACTGGTTAGAGAACTCCTTAGCAGCCTGTTCGAGGGATTTCAGATCCTCGAAACCGAGCGACGCCATCTCTCCAAGGGCTTTGGTGGTGGCATTGGTGGACTTGACCATCAGAGCCGCAAAGCCAGCCAAAGCCGTCCCGACACCCAACATCCAACCACCGATCTTCATCAGATTCTTGGCAGATGCCTTGAACTTATCCATCTGGGAAACAGCCTCTCCCATCGTTCCCGCCAGGTTGGAGGAGCCGATGATGCGGATGTTGATCCCTTGAGTGAAGCCCTGGAGCATGCTCATTGGCGTCTCCGGGAAGCTTTATCGATCAGTTTCTTCTCTTCCTCAGCCAGCCATTCAGCGGAGGCGTAAATCTCGATCACTCGGGTCATGGGCATCAGGTCGACCATCTCGAAGGTATAAGCTGGAAAGGTCTTACAGATCACAGCGCGCATCTGCTTGTACCAGTGTCTTGAGAGTTCACTCTTGACCTCGCCTACAACTTTTTTACCGTGAATTCCTTATTGTAGCCGAGCACCTCCTGTATCTGTTCAGCAAGCGCGACGATCCGCCCGGGCTGCCAGTTGCCGGAGCGGTTGTACTCGATGTCCTGCTGGTCGATCTCAGGCCAGACCACATACGCCTTAACCATGTTCAAGGGCACGCGATTCTCCTTGCCCGGCTTCACGTTGCCGATCTGGGCGAACTCGTCCCAGTTCGAACCGCGGATAATAAATACATCGCCGGTCGTGTTGTCCGTTATCTGAAAGAGCGGATAGCCCTTGTATTTCTCTTTCAGTTCAGCGATGATCTTTTCAGTAATTGTAGAGTTCTGTGTTTCACTCATGTCCATTTCCTTTTCGGTTAAAAGATTCCGGTAGCGTTAGTGGCAAAACCGCTGCACTTGATACCGATCGGTTCGGCGTCCTCGCTGTCGGAGAAACCGCCCTCCTGGTCGGTTATTTCCACACCAGTGAAAGTCTTGGATCTGACCGCCGCCGCTCCGGGATACATGATGATGATCACGGCGTTGCGGATGTCGGTGAAGTCCTCGAAGGTGCTTAAGAGCGCTGCATTCTTGGCTGTCTCCGCCACGTTGATCGCCGAGTTGGTCAGTATCTCCTTGATCTCGAAGTCGATCTCGTAGATTTTATGTGCGCTGCGGGTGACTCCGTGCGCTGATTTGAACCCCGCCCCGAACAGCGGCTTCTTACCCTTCTTTATCTTCCAGTTGAAGTTCTGCAGCGCCAGTACCGGCACGCCGTCGAGAAACATCTTGATGGAGTTGCTGGAGATGCCGTCCGCAAATCCCACCGCCTCAAATAGATCTGGCATTACTCATCCTCCTTTCAATCCAGGTAAACCTTGGTCAGGATGATCTCGAACGCCTTCATCGAGTTGACTGACAGGGTCACCTGTGCCTCGCCCAAAGTGCGCATTTCGTCGGTCGACTCCACCGTCAGTTCATAGCTGTCGATCTCGCCCTTCTGCACCATCAATTCCAGCGGTCGCTTCATATCCTCTTCGAGCAGTTTCAGACCTTCTCCACCCTCGTCGTTCGGACGTCCGAGGTGTGGGAATGCCGCGATCCGCGCCTGTTTGCCGGCGCTGTAAACAGCCCGCAGTTTCTCGATCCGGTTATATGTCTCACCGGCTGGAGGGGCGTTATTTGACAGGGCGATGATCTTCCCGATCCCCGGTTGGGTACGCAGGTAGTTGATGTTTGCCTGTATAAGCTGTACCTGCTGCCCTCGTGTGAACTCCGGAACCAGAGAGATGATGTTCCCCGGCGACTCACCTATGAGGCTCTTCTGCAGAGCCACCGATGCCATCTTTCCGCTGCATGCCGACATCACCCGGTTGATATACTCGTTGCCATCCGGATCGATAAAATTCGCTTCACCGATGAAGAAGACAGCGTTGCGATCCGTGAAGTCAACTTTCAGAGTGATGCAGGCGTCGGTGTAATCCTGAATCTCCTGTGGTGTGGGGTGGGAGGGATCGAAGGGCTCGAAACGGGGCATATCGAGGATGGCGAAGCGTTCGCCGAGGACATTTTCGACCATGTTACGGCAGCTGGTGACAATGGCAGTCCATAGAGCCGGGGTGTCCGCTCCGACGAAATGAATCCACGACACATCTGTGAACTGTTCTGAGAAATCGATGGCGTCGATATAGTCGCCGTTGGTCAGCGTCTCGCCGTCGGTGCCGCCGGAAAGGTTCTCACCTGTTACTGCGTCCGGAAGGTCGTCAGCCAGCTTATTGGCTGTGACCAGAGTCTGACCGCTGTTAACGGCCTCGACGAGGGCATCATTCGAATCTGCTGTGAAAGCGAAGGTCTCCTCGGTGTCCGGGTCGGTGATCTCGATAGTGCGGGAATCACCATCTGCAGTCACATCAATCTCGATGGAATTCCACCATGTGCCCGGTTCGGCAACTTCCAGACGAATCACATCGGTTTCACCTGCTTTCAAGATCAGAACTGCCTTCTGAGCGTCGCCTATCCGAACTGCGTATATCATCGAACTCCCGGCGTCGAGGCGTTCCAGCAAGGCTTTCAACAGTTCACCGCCTCGGAATATCTGTCTGGCGGTGTTCTTGTCTGAAATGGTGTAGCGATTCAGCAACTGCCCTCCTTTAGCAGCTCCGGTGATAAACTCAATGTTGGATGCGGGTGGAGTTACAACTACGGAACCGGAGAGATATTCGGTGTAAACGTCCTTGATAACTTTGGTTGCCATCATTTACCTCCCACCGGCTGTTTGCGCCATGTTTCAACCATCTGCATGAACTTATCGGACTCGATGCGGTCGGAGGTTTTCAGGTTATGATGAACCATCACCGCCGTCGCCAGATGTGGTGAAATCTTCAACTGTCTGATGACTGTGGATATCCTCAACTTAGTGTTGCTGTTATCTTTCTTTCGAGGCATGACACCTCCTAAATTTCTATTTTGATCGTTTCCATCCTGTTCTCAACCACCCTTGTTCTGTGATGATGCTCAACGAACAGGTATGAGAGCGACTGCTGGTAAACGAACGGCATTCCCTTCTCGATCGGGGCAAGGTCTGAACGACCCTGAAAAATCACCTGCTCAATGTGAACACTCTCGCTGGATACCGGATCGACCAGATCAACTGAACCTTCACGACATAGATCAGCCAGCAGTTCGTCGATATGGTCACAGACTTCGGTTACAATAACATTACCGTTCTTTTCGGAACTGTTTACAGCTCGAATTGTGAAGCGCAGAACCTGGTGATGTTTTGTAACCTTAACCTGTGTGGCTGTGTCTCCGTTATCTTCAAGGGTGGCATCCCAGACGCCGGTTCCGAGGTTACGTTTGCGAGTTGATATCAGGTCGACCAGGAAATAGGGATAGGGATTACCAGCCGCGACAAAGGCGATGTCGTCCTTGAAAGCATGAATGCTTGGAATATTATCGGTCAGGTACTTCGAAATCGCATGCAGTAGTTTCATAATCCCACCTGCATCATGGCCGCTTCAACCGATTTCTTGATTTCATTCGGGGCGATCCGAACTCCTTCCTGATAAGCTGGCTCCATGTAAGGTTTCGGTTTCGGATGGACATAGAAATATTTCATTTTCGCGTCTAAGTCGATCCCGTGTCTTCTCAGCCAGCCGCGAAACCCCGGAATCTTGTCTATGGTGAGCCAATGCCCCTTCGTTCCGAACTCCACCGCTGCCGCGTATTCAACGTTGGTTCCGACGATAACCTCGGTCGGCGATATCCGGTGAATGTGGATCGAATTCCACAACTGCCCCAGGTCGATGGCGCCATGCTCCTTTAACTTCGTAACAGCAGAGCGTTGTATCTCAAGGGCTATCTCCTGAACGCCTTCGTAAACAGCGTCTTTCAGCTCCCCCGGATAGCGCTTGAGGAAGGTCTTCACACCCTCAATTGCCTTCATGTCTACAT
>JABMRV010000201.1 GCA_013202285.1 bacterium
CACGAATCACGAATCAAAAATCGTCTTTCGTCAATGTTATAACTGTTCAACTATGAACTAATATTGCTGCCAAGCCTGTCCTGCACTGTGTTTGAGCCCTGTTTCGATAGTTTGTTCAGAATCGAAAATCTCCCTTGTATTTCCCCCTTTATTATCCCTTTCAACTAACGTACTTAGGAGCTGTTAATCACATCAGAAAAACAGCGAAATCCGCGCTGTTAACGCATAATTACCCGGCGGGAATTGACCCTCTTTTTTACCAAAAGTAGCCATTCCGAACAGCGCCAGATCGGCATTCTGAGCCACTGAAGCATCAATGCGCGGGTTCAGCGCCATCGAGCCGTCCATCCCGCCAAACCAGTACAAGCTGCCGGTTACAAGCCCTGTAATATCCTTCCTGACGCCTGCGAGCAGCCTGATTCTTGTGAGCGGTTCCCCGAACATAATGCTCTCCATCCAGTCCCGCGCAGAGTATGGCGCTTCAGCCTCGGCACGCTGATCGTACAATCCCTCGATTATCATGTAGAGACCGTTCGTAAGTGTATAGTCGAATCCTGTTACTGCGCGGATGAAATCGTCCTCAGTCTCCATAGCGTTATAATTGCCTTCAAGCCAGAATCCCAGCCCGACCAATCCACCGCTGAAATCGAATCCTATTGCCCGACGCCGCTGCTTAATAGGTTCGTAATCTGACGTATCTACAGATGTTGAATCAGTTACCCTATGGAGCGTAAAACCAACATCATAACCGACCGCTTCGATGTAAGTTGCGATACGCATTGCGTATCCTGACCTATCAAAACTTCCAGACGGAACCATAATAAGAGCAACCTGATTCCCGATCCCCGACTGATAATCGCCCCGCATCGCCGTTACTCCCTCCTTCTCGTATGAGGGATCGAGCATGTCCTTGCGGTGAAACAGGTCTGTCGGATTGAAGCTATAAGCAGGTCCCCAAGTTAATTGCTGCCTTCCCGCACGAATGCGAAACCCGTTCCTGCGCCATGTCAGGTATGCGTTGTCGAGGAAGATACGATTCGCATCGAAGCTGATCTTGAGAGGAATTTCCCGGCTGTTCAACGTATCGACAACCGCCTGAGGGAGATAGGGTGTGATGTCTATCGACACACTGCTGTGATAGGCGATGAAGTTGATGTTTCCCTTGAATTCAAGCTCATTATCAGCGCCCCCTGCTTGAAAGTCCAGCCGCAGCTTGGAGACATCCAGCAATCGCGCTTGCGTTCTGTCTGAGAATTCCGGCATCAGTGTGTTCTCGTAGTAACCGGAGATATCAATCGAGGTTGCCATGCAGGGGATTAACAGGATTAAAACGGTAATTATTGTTCTCATGCTGTCTTATATTGTGATTATAGGAGTTTTTGCCGTGATTAAATTAGTTCTAACGAATCTCCCTACTCAATGCCTCCTTGGTGAACAACCAGACTTCGGGCTTTTGGGCGAAGGTAACCGACTCGTATTCCATCAAAGTCCTTGATCCCTCCCGGTGGTTTTTCATCTCAAGTTTGAAGGCTATCTTTCGATCCTCGATCTCTCGGAAATCGTTGAGATAGAGTGTCTTCAGGTGTCCTTCATCGTCAAAATACTCAATCTTCCGCGTGAGAGCATCCTCTTTGTCCGCCAAAAGTATTAGATAGTCATAAGAAGGACCGCTCTCGGTCGGTAGAAGTTTGAGTTTCACGCACTCGATCCCGTCCAGCTCCTCGAAACCGAGCAATTCCGCCGTGTAATCCTCCGTCATTGTGCCTTGTGAAAGATCTTCATAGGAGAAATCCGAGCCCATTGCGCTCTGTCTGCGTATAAGTCCGGTAAAATGCCGAGTTACATCACGGCGCTGCATATAATACCAGATGTTATCGCCGCCATCGCGCATCAGTATCTTATCTCCCTTGACTCTTGCCGGAGATGTATAAACCATCAGGCTTAAGTCGCCGTTGTCGTCCGACCACGAGCGTATGGTCAGGGTGCGTTCGCTGCCGCCGGAAGTGGTGATTGTCTGTTTCATAACAGCGTAAGAATGCGGAACTCGCTCAGCGTTGTCTATCCTTTGCAGCCATTGTGCAGCATCGTACTCCTCAGCAAAAGATGAGTTAAACACTGTGGCTACCAGGAATATGAGCAGAGTGATAGCTTGTGTGCGGGAGTGTATATTATTTGTGATTTCATATTTCATTGTTTTTCCTTTATTCTTTTGTAACCAATCTCAAAACCGCAGGCAGTACCAGAATTGTCGTCAGGAAGCAGGCGCCTACACCCATAAACAACGCCCTGCCGAAGCTCGCCATACCTTCCATCGTGTAGAATGCAATACTTCCGAATCCAATCATCGTAGTCACCGAAGTCAGGAATATCGCACGCCCAACGAAACTGAAGCTGTTGTAAACCCTGTCGATGCCCTTGCCCGCTTCATTCCTGAATCGATGCAACGCATGGATGCCATCGTCGATGCCGATTCCGAGTATTACAGGAACAGCCATCAGGTTCATATAGTTATACTTCTCACCGATGATGTACATCAAACCAATCATTGACATCGCACCTGCTGCCAATGGAACAAGGGACAGCAATCCAATCGGTCCGTGAAAGTGTATCAGTACAAGAATAATAATCACGAGCAGAGCAAACAGCGCGGCTTTTTTACCGTCGGACAGTATCGAGTCGAACATTACAACGATCAACTGCTCACTTCCGGCCACATTCGGTGATACTGAACTTGTCTGCTCAACAAATCGGTCAAGTTCCACCTTTGAAAACAGGTACTTGCGGGGAACAATGTGAACGAGGAAACCGTCACCCTCCCTCGGTAGATGCGAACTTTTTATAACTTCAGGCAGATCGTCCAGTCCGACAGGTTCAGGATTCGCCATTGCATAGGCGTTTGAGCGCATTCTGGTTTCCCAATCAGCAGCCACCTTTGATCCATTTTCTTCATCGATATCACCCTGCAAGACTCTCGTTAAAGTTGGTAGCACTGCCGTTTTATCGACTTCACCGGTTTCAGAATCTGTTCCGGTTATACCATCAATCACGGAAACGATCCTGTCCAGACCGGCTGTGTAAGCGAGGTTGCTCATCAGATCGAGATTATCCCAGAGGCGAGTAACTTCTATGAGAAGGTCGTCTTTATCCAATGGCTGAGCCGTCTCTGACATAATTAAGACAGGATTAATGGATTTTCGAAATTCCAGTAATCTTGTTCTATAACTCTCAACTCGTTCAGCAGGCGGAATAAAATCACTGATAGCAGCCACATCACCGACCAGCGACTTTTCCCTGAACTTCTCCTTAAGTTCCCGGCTCTCCTCAATCGAATTTGCAACTACCCAGGCAGCATGATCAGACATGCCGAAACGATTCGGTATTTCGCGCTGTAATTGTACCG
>JABMRV010000202.1 GCA_013202285.1 bacterium
CGTCAGACGAGGTCGTCTGACGGCAGGCGGATGACTATTTCAATGAGTTTTTCAACAAAAACTAATTATCTTTCTTGAGTTATAATATACTATGACAACAATACTTTCATTCTTAGTTGTAATCGGCATAATAATATTCGTCCATGAACTGGGGCATTTTCTCGCCGCCAAACTGTCAGGTGTACGGGTGGAAGAATTCTCACTGGGATTTCCACCGAGGATGTTTAGTAAGACAATAGGCGAGACCAAATACCAGTTGTGTTGGATACCACTTGGCGGGTATGTGAGAATGTCCGGGATGCTCGACGAGGGATTCGACGAGAAATATGATCCTGACGATCCGCGAGGATTTGTAGCACAAACCTTGATCAGAAAGCTGTTTATCATAACTGCCGGTGTTCTGATGAACATCCTGCTCGGTTTCATGATCTACTCCGGAATCATCTGGCATGTGGGTGTAAGTGAATTATCAGGTACTACGGTTACGTTGGTCAGTTCCGATTATCCTGCAGCGGCAGCAGGGATACAGGAAGGTGACAAAATCTTTGAAATTAACGGCGAACCGGTCGAAACCTGGCAGGAGTTGACTGCGGCAATTCGCCCCCGTGCCGGTTTACCTACCATAATGCGCTGGCAGCGCGGCGACAGTACGATGAGCGTGGAGATAACTCCGGCGACTGTCCCGGAAATGAATATGAATACGCTGGAAACCGATACCATCGGCAAGATAGGTATATTAGGGTCGATTGTAACTGAACCTGCAGGACCGTTCTCCTCTATGAAATATGGAGCATTGGAAGTATGGTGGGTTCTGAAGCTTAGTGGAAAATCTATCTATGCTCTTATTACTGGTAAAGCGAAATTAAAACAGGTACTCGGACCGATAGGCATCGCTCAGGCGTCAGGAGAGACTGTCCGTTCCGGATTTGTGAGTTTCATGAGTTTTATTGCCCTGATAAGCGTATCCATCGGCTTCCTGAATATCCTGCCAATCCCGATGCTGGATGGCGGACATCTTGTGTTTATTCTTGTCGAAGCCGTGATACACCGTCGAATCCCCGACAAGCTGAAAGTCAACCTGATGAAGATCGGACTCGCCGGTTTACTGCTGTTGATTACGGTGGTATCATACAATGATATCGTACGTTTGTTCAGTGATTAATGATATTATAGTGGTTCTACGCTCATCGAATGGGGAGCGCCGACATTCTTGTCGGCGGATGGGTGGCATGGGTTACCTGTTACCCATGTTTCATTCGTTATTTGTGCCTCACATTTTTGGGAAAGCTGAAATGCAAGAAATTCTACGATCAAAATATAATTACGTAATTATTACATTATTAGGATTATCCCTTATCGGATTCGGGAGTTCTCCTTCAGAAGCTCAAATCGAAAATCCTCTGCTCACTAATGATGAAGTGGCATATCATGATATTGCCCTGGATCATTTCCTCGCCGGAACCATCCACGAGGAAGCGGGTGATCTCCTGCAGGCTGTTTATGAATACCAGCTTGCATTACTGTTTGATGTCAATTCCGTTGAGATACGCATGTCGCTGGCAAGGGTTTATGACAGGCTCAACCAACGTGAAGCGGCAATCATTATACTCGAACAAGGGAGAGAAATTGGAGTTCGTAATACTGATCTGCTGGAGATGCTGGCGGAGTACTACCTGCGCTTGAGGTACTTCAGTGAAGCTGCGGATTGTTATCTCGAAATATCCACGATACGGGATCTTGAACAGTTGGATCTGCGCAGACTGGCTGTTCTGCTTAACAGTTGTGGACGACTTGAAGAAGCCCTCGATGTTTACAACCAATACTTGGACCGATTCGAGCCCAATGTGGATGTTTATCAGGGAATTGGGCGTATTTATCTCAAGCTCCGTGATCTTGAAGCGGCTGAGAGAGTGTATAAACAATTAATCGAGATAGATCCTGGTTATCCGCAGGTTTTCTATGTTCTCGGTGGTATGGCTGCACAGAGAGAAGACTGGCTTTCAGCGGAGGATAATTTCAGGCATGCTGTTGAACTGGACAGTAGCGATATTGAATACTGGATAAGTCTGTTGATGATCTTGAGCGAACAGGAAAAATATGAAGAAGTGCTTGAAGTGGTTGCAATTACAATCGAACGTTTCGTAGGTCTTCCCCTGTTCTATGACACTCGAAGCGGGACACTGGAGAAGCTCGGAAGATTGGATGAGGCGATTGAAGCTGCTAATAAATCGATTGAACTGGACAGTACGAGAGTTTCTCCTTATTTAATCAGAGGATACCTTTATCATCTGCTTGGGCAATGGGAGGAGGGCGCTGCTTCATATGAGAGAGCGCTGGAGATTGATCCGGATAGTCCGGCGGTACTCAACAACTATGCGTACCTGCTTTCAGTGCAGAATTATCGGCTGGAGGATGGACTCGAAATGGTTGATCGGGCGCTTGAAATGAGTCCTGAGACGCCCTCCTATCATGATACGAGAGCCTGGATTTTGTATCGCCTCGGTAGATTAAAGGAAGCGCTCGAAGTAATCAAGACAGCGATGAAGGATTCGGATGATAATGCTGAAATATTCGAGCATCTGGGTTATATCTATCAAGCGCTTGGTAAGGAACGGAAGGCATTGAAAGCATGGAAACGAGCCGCGGAACTGGAGCCGGACAATGAGCAGTATCAACAGTTGTTGCAGAGCAGATGAGTGAGAAAGTGAGAAAGTTATTAATAAGTGCGATAAGTAGTTACCTTATGTCATTGTGAGCGCAGCAAAGCAATCTAATTCTCGTGCTACTTTGTCATTCCCGCGCAGGCGGGAATCCAGACAAGTTATTGTTATTTCATGGATTCCTGCCTTCGAGGAATGACAATTTATTACTATTTTCGCGAGATAAATGACTTTTTCAACAGAAACTTCTTAATAAAACAGGAACCTCTTAATATATTGAATAATCCATGCTGAAAAATCTTTCGGGGCTGATGGTAATGCTTCTTTTAATAGCAGGTTGTGCCAGGCATCCCGCCTTTCAAATATTCCATGCAGCCTCTCCGGAGGAAGCCTTTGATGAGTTGGTCAGTCGCAGCAAGAGTCTGGAGAGATTTTCAGCACATCCCGATTTCCATCTTACAGGATCATTTGGAAAGGTCAGTTTTAAGGCGGATATTGAATTCTCGACAGACAGGGGATGGAATGTAAGCATCGACGGTCCTCTCGGTATTAGAATTGTAGAGGTTGTTTCTGCCGGTGACAAGTTTATTGTCAATATCCCACACAATGGATATACAACAGAGCTGGATATCGATCAAGAATTTGAAATACCGGAATACGATATAAGTTTCCCGGACTTATCCATCATTACATCGCTCCTGCTGCCGTTGATCTATTTCGATGATCCGGACAGTTGGACGCCGGTTTCCGGTGAGCCCGGTCAACCGGGAAATCTGTCATTGGTAAGAGGTAATAACGAGGGAGACAGCCTGGCAATTAAATTGGATTACCAGCCTCTTCGCGTACATAATCAGGAGTTCTGGCAGGATGGTGAATTGTTATTGAAACGAAACTTTGTATATAATTCAGAAACCGATTATTTTCCGGATAGAACGGTAATTATGGTTAATGACTTGATATTGGACATTAAGTATAAATCCGTGGAGATCGACTTCATTTCCTCCCGTCGTGATATAGTGGATATTGTGCAATGATGAATACAGAAGAGATTGTCCTGTCGGTTGTGATACCTCTCTATAACGAGGAGGGTTCTCTCAGCGAGCTTTATCGGAGATTATCACAGGCGGTGAAGGATGAGTTCCATCCCTGTGAATTCATCTTCATCGACGATGGTTCAACTGACGGATCGAACGGGATAATAGATAAACTGCGCCGGGACGACAAATCGGTCAGACTAATCACCTTTCGCCGTAACCAGGGGAAATCGGCGGCATTGGCAATCGGATTCAAAGCTGCTCGCGGTAAATATGTTATTACGATGGATGCCGATCTGCAGGATGATCCGGCAGAGATTCCCAATCTTATTGCCAAGCTTGATGAGGGTTATGATCTCGTCTCCGGCTGGAAAAAAGTCCGGCATGATCCATTGACCAAAACCATCCCTTCGAGGCTGTTCAATCGAGTAACCTCGCTGCTCTCAGGTATTCCGCTGCATGACTTTAATTGCGGGCTCAAAATCTTCAAAAGTGAAGTTGCCAGGGAACTGTCGATGTACGGCGAGCGGCATCGCTTTATTCCGGTATTAGCGTATATGCACGGATTTCGTGTGGGAGAATTAATAGTCAATCATCACCCGCGCAAGCATGGTAAAACCAAGTTCGGAGCGTACCGGTTTCTCGCTGGTTTTTTTGATCTTATCACACTCCTTTTTCGTATGAAATTCCTCACCAAACCGATGCATCTGTTCGGTTCGCTGGGATTGCTGAGTCTGCTGGCAGGGCTTGGAATATTATCCTATCTCACAATCGGATGGTTTCATGGACGATGGATAGGCAATCGACCGCTGCTGCAGATCGGTATTCTCTGTGTAGTGACAGGTGTGCAGTTGTTCACGCTGGGTCTGATCGGTGAGATGATTGTCGAGAAGAGCACGCGGGGGCAGATGCCGCTGAGAGAGGACTCCGACTACGATCCCTCCTCAGAGGAATGAAGCTCGCCTTTATCGCTCCAGGTCATCCTTACCGTGGTGGAATAGCCAACTTTGCCACGCGGCTGGCTCAGCAGCTAAACGCTTCTCATGAATGCAGATACATCAACTTCACCCGCCTGTATCCGGGGATATTCTTCCCGGGAAAAACACAATTCGATAAAAGCACATCCGTCATCAGTTTCCCCTCAGAAAGAATAATCGACTCGATAGTTCCCTTTAGTTGGTCACGTGCAGGGAGAATCGTGCAGGAGTGGGGTGCGGATGCGTTGATCTTTCACTGGTGGCATCCTTTCTTCGCGCCGTCATACAGGGAAATACTTCGTTCTGCCGGTAAAAACGTCACCGGTATATGCATCTGTCATAACGTCTCCCCGCATGAGAAAGGGATGCTGTGGTGGAAAGCTGTGAAATACGGCATCGGCGGGATGAACGGGTTTGTCGTTCATGCAGGTCCTGAGGAGAGCGAACTTGACAGACTGATCCCTGGAAATCAACACAAGACACTCTTTCATCCTGTCTATGACATATTCCCCGGTGAGGATATATCAAAATCCGCCGCGAGGGAGAAACTTGACCTGAATGAAGAAGATCGTGTGGTGCTGTATTTCGGGTTGATCCGTCCATATAAGGGCGTTGAGGTACTGCTCAGGGCGGCTTCAAAACTGCATGATGTATCAAGATTAAAGCTGCTTGTCGTCGGCGAGATATATTCCAACCGTCCGGAGATTCAAAGGTTGACAGAAGAGCTGCCCCGGAATATGATCAGGCTTGTGGATGAGTACATTCCGAATGAAGATGTCTCCGCCTGGTTTCGCGCTGCCGATATCGTTGCTTTGCCGTATCTCTTCGCCACACAGAGCGGGATAGTTCCAATTGCTTATCGATGCCTGCGACCGGTGATTGTAACCAGGGTCGGCGGGCTGCCGGATGCGGTTGAAGATGGTGAGAGCGGGTATCTGATCGAGCCCGGTAATGCTGAACAGCTTGCGGAAACAATTCGAGATCATTTTATAAAACATGGTAATCCAGATATGTCGACAGGAATTGACCATATACTGAAGAGACTGAGCTGGGATAGATATGCTGAAGAGCTTGTCGAGTTTATATCTCAATTACAACGATAATCGTGTACTTAGTGCTTGTTGATAAAGTTCCTTCTGTGTCATTCCCGCGC
>JABMRV010000203.1 GCA_013202285.1 bacterium
GAAATTCCTGAGTTCTTTGAAATATTCCATATTGGGGACTCTATCATCATCCCAGCGAAAGCTGGGATCCAGAGAAGTTTGTTATCTAACAACCTAACATTTCCTGGATTCTGGCTTCCGCCAGAATGACGACCATTAGAGTGAATATTTCAAAGAGCTCATTTCTGTCTGCCGATCCACCTATGGCGGATACGCTGAAATCAGTCATATCATTGAAACACGACTTGCAAGCAAGTCGTGCCACACATTGTTAAGAGACACGTTTGTTAAGAGGCTGGAATGCGAAAGTACTTCTTAGTGATGCTATAAGATCGGGTGAGGAAATAAAAAAACCGCCTGAGAATCTTCTCAGGCGGTTAATGTTTTTCTGCGGTTTTCTCTAAAAGGATCTGCTATGTTGTAGATGGCTCGCTGCACTGCAGCGTAATTATATTCTCATTTTTTCGTGTACTCACAGGAAATGTACCCGATAATCTCCTGATTAGAAGTCCGCTCGACGGTGAGCCTGTTCTTCCTGAACGCGCTCGAACAGTCTTTTCAGCAGATAATCTGACATGGTGGCAGCCAGTTCATCGAGTTGAACTCCTGAGTTGTTATCGTTCGATCCCTGTTGAACGGGATTATCGCTCATCTTTCGCCGTGCTCCTTCCAGGGTGTAGCCTTCTCCATTCACCAGTTGATTGATTTCCTGAACAATCGAAACTGCTTTTTCGTCATATCGTCTCTGATTTCCGGTGGTCCTGAGCGGTATCAGGAACTCCTCAAATTCCTTTTCCCAGAAGCGAATGGTGGACTTCGGTACCCCTGTAAGGGCGTTGACCTGGCTGATCGAATACAATACTTGTGTTGCTTCCGCGGTGTTAGCCATGCCCCTATACCTCCTTTCCAGTTCTCAAATAGTTTCTTCTGCTTTCTTATCGGCATTGTTGGCGGATATCTTTAACAGTGTTTCGTTATTCTTCTTATTCGGGGAATATATATTTTAAGTTGCGTTTTACTTTAATGTTTCTCCTTATCTTATGATTTATCAAGACTTGTAATTCATCGACTGGCATTTGCTGGGATATGCTTGCACAATAGTTCCACTAATACAATCGACATTGACTGCAGAGATGAGCGTATAACAGTTTGGAGAAGCAAGAAACTGATATTATCGCTTCGTGAAACCCGTTAGTTTCGCTGTTGATTAACTTTTCTTAAAGCACTTACTGTTCAGTCTCACAGTTGGCTAATCAGGATTCTCGGTGTGTGGCACGATCCGCCAACCGGCG
The DNA here is from genome assembly GCA_013202285.1 of bacterium. GTDB lineage: Bacteria > Electryoneota > AABM5-125-24 > Hatepunaeales > Hatepunaeaceae > JABMRV01. The sequence continues at coordinate 1,272 of JABMRV010000203.1, forward strand.
GATCGTGTTTCAAACCCTAATCCAGCTGTAATATCTGCACGCGTGCCGCGGGGTGTCCCCACCCCGCAGTTTGAGACATAATTTTGCAACCGCAGGGTGAGGACACCCTGCGGCACGAACATGTTTTGTTCTTTTAATAACTTGCGTTGTTAACGCTGGATTATAATGATGAATATCTTTCACCGAAGATTCTTGTTCCTGAGGATATATGGGATTATATTTGATGCAGCAAGAAAGTTTGAGGTAACCATTGGAAAAGCTGACAGAGTCAAGAGTAAATCAGATCTTTTCGGGCATTCAGGAAGCATGTGTCGCTGTTATTGGCGACCTGATGCTCGATCGTTATATCTGGGGGGAGTCGGATAGAATTTCACCGGAAGCTCCCGTTCCGGTTGTCCGGTTGATCGGTGAATCCGCCAACATGGGTGGCGCTGCTAATGTTGCAGCCAATGTTAGCACGTTGGGAGCAGAGGTTCAACTGTTCGGTGTAGTCGGTGAGGATCCCGAGGGTGAGAAGCTGCGCGAACTGATAGAACTCAGAAAATTCGGATCATCCGGAGTAGTCTCAACATCATCCCGTCCGACCGTGACGAAAACGAGGGTTATTGCCGGCAGTCAACATATTGTCAGAATAGACAGGGAAACCAACGATGAGCTTGAAGAGGACGTCAGACGGGAGCTTATCGAACGTTTCGAGAAAGCTCTCACTGATGTGAAAGCGGTAATCCTGGAGGATTACAACAAGGGTGTTCTTACGCGCGAGTTCATCAGAGAGATTATTGACACCTGCCGCTCGGCGGATATACCTATAGGGGTGGATCCCAAACGTGAGAATTTCTGGGATTACAGGGGAGCGAGTGTTTTCAAACCGAACCTCCGCGAGCTTGAAAACGTGCTTGGCAGGGCGCTGATAGACGAGGGTGAGTTGGTAAAAGCCGGCAGGGAAGTTCAGGAGCGGCTCGAAGTAGATCATTTGCTGGTCACTCGCGGACGGGAAGGCATGGCTCTGTTTTCCGATGGCGAAGTTCGGATGATACCGACCCAGGCACAGCGCGTGCATGACGTATCCGGCGCGGGAGACACGGTGATCGCTACAATACTGACGTCGCTGGCAGGAGGAGCGGACATTTACGAAGCCGCTTATCTCGCTAACTGTGCGGCGAGCATTGTTATCGCGGAGGTGGGTGCGGTTCCGGTCGATCTGCAGAAATTGAAACGAACCTGTCTGAGGGATTGATTCGAGGATAATCAAATAGGACGCTGACTGCGAGATGAGAAAAGGTGGAACAGTTACTAATATTCAGTCCACAAATTGCCTGATTGGAATTTCCAAATCAGGAGGACGGGGCTCCGTACCCGTCCATCAAGGGTGTTGCGTTACCGTCAGGTTTCAAGCGTAGCGTAACCTGACGGTTTGAACTTAGGTATATACCTGCCAGGTTACTCTTCGTTTGAAACCTGGCAGGAACGTTATAGAGGCGATTAAGTTATCAGGAAGAAAATCCAGCATGCACAGCGGGTTCTGGAGAGCAGGTTCGGTATTCCAACCTGGCGGAAGAAGGATACTCTCGATGAACTGATCGTCACCATCCTCTCTCAGAACACCAACGACCGTAACCGCGATCATGCTTATCAAATGCTTCGGGAAGCTCTGCCGACATGGGATGATGTTTTACATGCCGAAGTATCCATGATTGAGAGAGCAATCCATTCCGCGGGACTGTCGAGACAGAAATCGCAGCGGATTCACGACGTCCTTCAATGGGTGTCCGGGCGGTTCGGAGGTTTGACACTCAGACCGCTTGAAGAGCTTGCCGATGATGACGTTATCGAGCTGTTGACAACTCAGAAAGGGATCGGTGTCAAGACCGCTGCAGTCGTCCTGGCGTTCTCACTCGATAGAGACATCTGCCCGGTGGATACTCACGTACACCGGATTTCAAAGAGGCTGGGCTGGGTGGCGGAGAAAACTGATGCTGTAGAGACTTTCCATACCCTCCGTCCTCAAATTCCCGTGGGTAAAGCTGCTTCATTTCATCTTAACCTGTTGAAATTCGGCAGGAACATCTGCACTTCACGAAATCCACACTGCGAGGACTGCCCGCTCTGGGATGACTGCACCTGGGCGGGGAAAAAGCCACAATAATCGCAATTCATTAGAGAGAGGTTGTCATGCGCATTGCCAGATTTACCATTGAAGGTCGTCCCGCAATAGCGGTGGACGGCGGAGACGGCTACGTCGATTTCGGAGCCATCATAGAGGCGCACGGTTTCCGATCAGAACTGACCGGCAAGGATCCGGAGAGGCGCATTATAAGAATGCTGCGGCGGGGGATGTTTGAGGAACCGTTCATCAGGGAAGAGCTGGACTGGGCGAAACGAAGCGGTAATTACTGTAGTCTCGACGTTGAAGGGCTTGCACCGCTGCTACCGCTAAGACCGGGTAAGATAATCTGCATCGCCCGCAACTGGGCTGCTCATGCAAAAGAGGGTAAGCACGAGACTCCGGATAAACCGTTCTACTTCGCCAAGACAGAGAACAGCGCCATCGGGTACGGGGAAAAGATCCCCTTGCATGCAGGGATCGGCAGAGTCGATCACGAGGGAGAGCTTGGAGTTGTCATATCGAAGCAGGCGTCGCGGGTGTCGAGTGAGGAGACGAGCAACTTTATTCTCGGATATACCATCATCAACGACGTTACCGCCAGAGCATTGCAACACGAACTCGCCGGAGAGGGCCGTCCCTGGTATCTCGCCAAGTCGATGGACGGTTTCGCACCGATGGGACCGAGCATCGTTTTGCGCAACGAGGCGGAACCGCTAAAAGGCAAGAAAATACGTGTTACGGTAAACGGAGAGATCAGGCAGGACGGATTAATCGACGATATGATATTCAAAGTACCGGAACTCATCGAGGCGGTTTCAAGATATATTACGCTGATGCCGGGCGACGTTGTCGCCACCGGTACGCCTGCCGGTGTGAGTGAACTACATGACGGGGATGAAGTTGCGGTAGAGATCGATGGGATCGGAAGGCTGGTTAATCCAGTTGAAAGGATCGACTGAGTTAGTGAAAGGTTGCTTGTAAAATGGGGAGCGCCGACCCCAGCTTTCGCTGGGGCATGCTTCAGTCGGCGACCTTAATTGTCATTCCCGCGACCTGTCCGCCAACCTGCAGGCAAGCAGTATTGTTTATGAACATCTAAACCTGTATATTCCATCAGTGCACTTCATGTTAGTTATCTGAATATTGGCTTCATGTCAATTTTTTCAATTTGATAAGAGTACTCTTTTTAATCTTTACAATAAATTTCGCAAGGTAAGGATAAAGACATGACAGAGTTGCCGGAAGAAAGAGAGCCAAAACAAAATCGCTGGATCAAGACAGCAGCCTATACCGTATCGGCTTTCATTGTGGCTTGGGTCGTCGGTCCCCATGTGGTTCCTCCAATAATCGAATGGACAAAGAAAAGCCATTACCAATGCTCAATCAAATTTAAAAATCCCGATAAGAACTTCGACGTCCTGATACTCTCCTTCAGCAAACCGCACGATCCCGAAAGCAAAGGCTGGCGCATCGAGGAAGAGATCAAGACCCGATTGGATGAGATAGTCGAACGCGACTCGCTTGCCATGCAGGTCGAGTTCAATCCATATCAAAAGGTAAAAAGTGGCGGTTTCGAACCCGGTCGAGAAATTGGACGGAAATTCAAGGCTGATCTGGTTATTTGGGGAGTTCTGTATCAACAAGTGAATGACTCCTCAAAAGTAAAAATCAGATATGTGATGACTGATTCTACCATTTCAGTGATGGGAATTCCGGCAAAGGGAACGAGCGAAACCATTGCGATCATGAGTTTGGCTGACATAAGAGAGGGGTATGTTCAGGGAGAGATAGATTATGTAATCTATTGGGTTTTGGGCTTACGGTCGTTTTTAGGAGCAAGGGATTATAAGCAGGCATTAAAATGTTTCAACAAACTTGGAAATGAATTTATAGGTAATGCGGCACAGGTATCCTTTTTAGTTGGAAGCTGTTACAGTTTTATGGAGGAATCTGATTCTAGTCGCGCTTTTTTTCGGCGAGCACTGGAAATCAAACCAGATTATGCTGAGGCGCACAATAATCTAGGATTATTATACCGGGACTTGGGTGATACCACCAATGCGCGAGTGCACTATGAGATTGCGCTAAAGATAAACCCAAATTTAGATGCTGCACATAACAATTTGGCGTCTATGCTTTGGTGGGATTTAGGTAACATCGCCAATGCGCGACATCACTATGATTTGGCGTTGAAGATAAACCCAGATAATTATTTGGCACATTTCAATTGGGCTCTCCTGCTTTATAACCTAGGTGAGTACAGTAAAGCAAGGTATCATTATGAGTCAGCATTGAAAATAAATCCGAATTTAGCTGAAACACACGATAGTTTTGCTACTTTGCTTAAAGATTCAGGTGAATTAACCGAAGCACGACAGCACTATGAAATTGCCCTTCAAATAGACTCTTCTTTTGCAAAGGCACATTACAATCTGGCTGTTCTACTCCAGGAGTTGGGAGAATTAACGAAAGCGAGAGAACATTATGAAGAAGCACTACAGATTGATTCGACTTATACCAAGGCACGCAATAATCTTGCTCTCCTGCTTCAGCAATTAGGCGAAACAACAGAGTCTCTTCACCATTTTAATATAACCTTAAAACAAAATCCGAAAGATGCTGTAGTGTATTGCAATCGCGCAGGCTTGTTTGTCGAACTTGGCGAACTTGCTAAAGCACAGCAAGATTTAGAATTATCTCTACAAATAGATACCAATTTTGCAGAAGCACATTACAATTATGCACGGTTATTAGCACAATTGGGAAAGTTTTCAAAAGCAAGAGATCATTACGAAAAAGCGTTACAGATAAAGCCTGAACTTGTCATTGCATATTACGATCTGACGGTTTTGCTTTTAAGACAAGGGGAATATCCTGAAGCAAAAGAACACTTCAGAGCCTTAGCTAATCTTGATCCTGACATGGCGCGCCAACTGAAAGAAGAAATCACTGAAATTAATCCCACTCTTCTCCAAGGCATCGAAATACCAAATAAATAGTCATTTATCACATAGTTATTCCTATTACTTTTCAGTTACGTAGCCCGGGTACCCCGACATCCCGGACCTGATCCGGGATTGCAGACAGGTTTCAGTATTTAGGGGATTCAGTCCCCCTCAACCACATCATCCTTACCTTCCGTATCCTGCTTGCCTATCTCCCATTCACAGGGACTATTCTTATAGACCAGCCGTTCCAATTTTTCACAGTATAAGGCGGTGAAGGTCATACATGATTTTGCCCCATCGGTCAGTTTGTCGGGCCAACGCGCATGTTCGCATGTGTTATCGCAGAATCTCATGATAAATTAATTTTATACTGCCTGCTGGCAGACGCCCCCGTCTGCCGGAAATAACAACAACTTGACTGGAAGACGAGGGCGTCTGCCAGCGGAAAGATGATATTATCGGACAGTCTGTTTCTCCAGAAAGACGATCACCGAAAACGTAGATAATTATAACGCTGTGTAAGTTAAAACTCTCTTAATTTCTACTACTCAGCAGATCTCGCCGGTGTGGGGTAGTTCACCAGTACACCGAGAGAATTCTCGCTTGCGGTAAGTATTGTTTCTTCAAATAATTCAACATATAGATTATCACCGGGGAGCAGTTGAATAGATCGTTTGCCGTTGACAGCCTCAATTCTCCCGAAAATCAGGTGCATTACCAGTAAACGGCCCTGGTCGGGTTTGAGTATCAACTCGCTGTCAGCCTGTAACTCAATTCTTTTCAGATGAGGTAGATTGTGGGATTTCAGGCGGCGGGGATACCCGGCAGAACTCCCGCCATCCTGCTGACGCATGAACAAGCCCTCCGGTCCGTGATCGATGAAATGTTTGAGCGGTGCGTTGAGCGCCTTGCTGAGATCCATCAGGGTTGAGATCTTGGGCTCGTATATGTCCCGCTCGATGTTGTGGATCGTAACCGCGGAAACTTTGGTCAAACCTGCCAGTTGAACAAGTGTCAGATTCTGCTTAAGCCGCATGCGCCGAAGTTTTTCACCGAGAGTCAGCATCGTTTCTCATCTTCAAACCATCATTTCGATTTTTCGGATTTATGACGCATCAGGTAAACCTTTTCGCCGGGCTTGATCATCCCCTGGCTGCGAGCCTCCTCTTCGATAATGTCAGGATCACGGCTGCGCAGTCCTTTGATGCGTTGTTTCATCTGTGCGTTAACGGTCTCGAGTGAATCAATCTTTGCTTCCATGACGATGATCTGCCTCTTCAGAACGAAGGAATGCCAGAGACCGTCGCCGCTGAAGAGAAGCATCAACAGAATGACAGCGACGATTCCCAGCAGAATCCAGAGACGAACGCGGGCTGATATAAGACCTGAACGGTTCGTGGCTCCGCGGCGGGATTTTATTTCAGAACCTCGATATACCATAGACGGCGGTATCACCTAAATCTTCTTCTATCCGAAGCAACTGATTATATTTGCAGATGCGGTCGGTGCGGCTCGCTGAACCGGTTTTTATCTGTCCTGAACCTGTGGCAACCGCCAGATCGGCGATAAATGTATCCTCAGTCTCTCCCGACCGGTGTGAAATTATGGTCGTGAAGTTGTTGCGATGCGCCAGGTTGACTGCTGCGAGCGTCTCAGTGACGGTTCCTATCTGGTTGAGCTTGATGAGGATACTGTTGGTGACGCCTTTTTCGATACCTTCCTTCAACCTCTCGGTGTTGGTGACGAACAGGTCATCGCCAACTAATTGGATCCTGTCCGCAAGCCTGTCGGTCATCAGTTTCCAGCCGTCCCAGTCATCCTCCTGCATGCCATCCTCGATGGAGACGATCGGGTATTTATCCACCATTTTCACCCAGTAATCGACCATCTCATCTGATCTAAGTTTCAGACTTTCAGAGGCGAGGTGATAGCGGCGATCATCTTCATCGTAGAATTCACTTGCGGCAGGATCCAGCGCCAGTGAAACATGTTCACCCGGTTCATATCCGGCGGTTTCAATGGCGGTGAGGATCAATTCGACTGCTTCTGTGTTGGACCTTAGATCCGGAGCAAATCCACCCTCGTCGCCGACTGCAGTCCCGTAATCCTTGCTCTTCAGGACAGATTTCAGTTGATGAAAGATTTCAACTCCGGCTTGCAAACCGTCGGAGAACGTATCAAAACCATGCGGGACAATCATGAACTCCTGGATATCGACGTTATTATCGGCATGTTGTCCACCGTTGAGGATGTTCATCAACGGA
>JABMRV010000204.1 GCA_013202285.1 bacterium
CTTCATCTTCGCTTCAACCGGCGGCGCTATTTATGGCGAACAGGAGAACTTTCCCGCTTCCGAGACACATCCGGTTAATCCCATATCGCCTTATGGTGTGGCAAAGTTGGCGGTTGAGAAATACATGTATTTCTATCATAATCAATATGGTATGCACACTATTGTGCTGAGATACGGCAATGTCTATGGACCTCGTCAGAATCCGCTCGGAGAAGCCGGAGTCATTGCGATCTTTTGTCATAACATGCTCGCGGGTGACCAGCCATATATAAATGGGGATGGATTACAGACGCGCGATTATGTTTTTGTCGATGATGTCGTTCGAGCCAACATAGCCGCGCTTGAACTGGACGGCTTGCACGTTATAAACATTGGGACCGGGATCGAAACGGATGTTGTTACTCTGTTCGACAAACTGAACGAATTGACGGGCGGCAGCTTTGAACGCAAACATCGCCCTGGAGGAGAAGGTGAGCAGAGGAGAAGCATTATCGATTCGACGCTTGCAGGAAAAATACTCGGCTGGTCCCCGGGAGTAGATTTAACCGAAGGTCTGCAAAAGACAGTCAACTTCTTCAAGGCTCGTGTAGTCACAACCCAAAATGAATAATCAAACAGCCATACCGGGAAGTCCCGATAATCCTCTCGATGAGATTATCGGTTTGTCTCCAGCCATTCGTCGGGTGAAGTCCCTCATCCGGCAGGTTGCATCGAGTGATATAACAGTCCTTATCACCGGCGAGAGCGGTACCGGAAAGGAATTGGTTGCCCGTGGGATACACTACCTGAGTGGTCGAAAAAGGGAACCTCTCGTCAGTTTGAATTGCGGCGCCATACCTGAGGGGATATTCGAGTCTGAGATATTCGGACATGAAAAGGGATCGTTCACCTCTGCGGATCAGAGACGACAGGGTTACTTTGAGATGGCTGACAAGGGTACTCTCCTTCTCGACGAGATCGGTGAGATGCCGTTGCAGGTTCAGGTAAAAATTCTGCGTGTCCTGGAGACAGGCAGATTCCTCAGGGTAGGGGGGAGCAGGGAGATAGAAGTCGATGTGCGGGTTATCGCTTCTACTAACAAGGATTTGGGTTCTGAAGTAACTTACCGGCGTTTTCGTGAGGATCTTTATTACCGTCTGAAGGCGGTTAATATCACCGTTCAACCGTTGCGGGAGCGCCCGGAAGATGTCATCATTCTTGCAGAGCATTTCATTCAGGAATTTGTTCGGAAGAACAAACGTCCTGAGCCGATAATCGAGATCGGAGCGCTGGATATTCTGAGCAGGCAGTACTGGGCGGGAAATGTCAGGGAATTAAAGAACTTCATTGAGAGTCTTATCGCCCTGAGCCATGGACGGGCAATTACGACGGAAATTGTAAGAATGCATCTGGGAAACGATCAGGGAAACCCGAACCTCCCTGTGGTTGTCTCCAGACCGACCGCAGATCTTGACCAGGAACTGATTTATCGGACTTTACTTGAACTAAAACATGAAATGAACAGCATAAAGGGCTTGCTACAACAGTTGTTACTTGCAGATCAAGCCGAAGTAGGTTACCAGTTTTCCAGCGCCGAGGATGTTGAAGCATATTCACTCGATGAACTTGAGAAAGAGCAGATCAAGCGGGCACTCATCGACTTCGAGGGTAATCGAAGGAAAGCTGCCAAAGCTTTGGGGATAGGTGAGCGAACACTCTATCGGAAAATCAGACAATATAATATCAAATGAAAAAACAGTTATTACTAAATCTTTTCCGGATTCCAGCTTTCGCTGGAATGATACTATTTGCTTTTATTTCTGCAGGCTGCAGTCTCTACACCTTTTCAGGTCATGGTATCGCTGGCATTGAGACCATATCAATCGAACCGTTCGATAACCAGACCGCAGAATTCGGCATTCGCGACGATCTCACCGATGCGTTGATTGAGAAACTCCTGAGCAACAGAACGCTGACTGTCGCTGGACAGGGATCCGCCGACGCCGTTCTTAGCGGTAATATTTTGAGCGTTACCGATCGAGCATTGACATTCCTTGAAAATGAAGAGGTTACTGAGAGCCAGATTATTATTACCATTGAAGTCGTGCTGACAAAACCGGGACAATCCGAACCGATCTGGGAAGGGCGGCTCACCGCGGAAGGCAACTACCAATACCAGAGCGGGGGTATTGAAGAACGTGAGGAAGGTATCGAAAAAGCTATCGAGAGATTGGTGCAGGACCTGATTAACAGGTTGACGAGCGACTGGTGATGGTAAGAAGGGATGAGGGATGAGAGATAAGGGTGAAGGTGAGCAATACCGTAAACTGGTGGAAGTGCTGAATGGCGGGGGAATTGCTGTTATCCCCACTGATACTGTCTATGGATTGATCGGTAAGGCATTCGACAAAAAAGTTTTCAAACGGCTTGATCGAATCAAAGGTGATAGAAAACTGCCATATACCCTGATATTCGCCTCGCTGGATCACCTGGAATCATGGTACGGGCATTTGAATCCCTTCCAGCGCCGTGTTACGAGGGCGCTGCTACCAGGTCCGGTGACTTTAATCCTGCCGCCTAATAATAAAATTTCAACCGGTTATCGTCATGGTTCGCACGGTGTAGGCGTGAGAGTACCCTCGGATGAATTAACCCCCAAGTTGTGCAAGTTGCTTTCCTGGCAGCCACTCTGGGCTACATCCGCAAATCGGAGCGGTGAATCTGCACCAATAACGTATTCGGAGATCGATCCTGCGCTTCTCGAAGAGGTCGATATTTCAATTGACAGCGGTAAAACAGTTTATGGAACCGAATCGACTGTAATCGACTTGCGTCGTCTTCCCTTCACGATAAAACGTCATGGCTCATTGCAGGAGTCATTGGAGCGGACATTTCTGTCTGCCTTAGCGCTTGCTCCGTTAAAGGTTCTGATAGTATGTAGAGGAAACATCTGCCGGTCTCCGATGGCAGAGATTCTACTCCGTTCAATATCGGGTAATCCGATACGATCCGGTATCAGTGTAACTTCCGCGGGTATTGATGCTGTCGAAGACTTACCGGCATCGGATCACATGTTGAAGATTGCCGATAACTGGGGTATAGACCTCTCAGGACACCTTTCCAGGCGGTTAACCGGCGAGATGCTCCTTGAATCTGATATTATCCTGCTCGCAGATCAACGCTATTATACGGATGTTATTGAGCTTGCAGTCGAAGCTAAAAATCGCATTCAACTGCTCGGCGAACCTCTCGGATTGGAAGCCATACCGGATCCATACCGAAAATCTTACGGGACATACAGGGAAATAGCGAGCATTATCCATCAATCCGTAAATGCCTGGAAACGCAAATTTGATCGTTACATCTCCGAAGTTGGGTGGCGGTCCTTCCAACCTGAAACCCCCGAAGGAGCAATCCATGAACGAGCGGGGTAACCTGCTCGTCGTAAGGAATGACCGTCTCGGCGATACAATTCTCGCCTTACCAACCATTCCATTACTACGCCAGGCATTTCCCGGTGCGAAAATCTATTTCTGGGCAGCGCCACAGGTCGCTCCACTGGTCATGTGTGTCGATGGAATCGAAGATGTACTGGAGAGTGGAGACCATGCGAGCCACACTATAGCTGAGAAGTTACGATCATTACGGATCGAAACAGCATTCTGTCTCCGACCGACCTTTTCAAATGCAAAAGCCCTGAAAAAAGCTCGTATTCCTGAGCGCATCGGTACAGCGCGGCGCTGGTATTCGTTTCTGTTCAACAAAAGGATCGACCTTCCCAGACGAGGCAGTCAGCAGCACGAGGCAGATCTTAACCTGGATCTATTGACTGCGGTGGGCGTGAAGGGGGATGCAGACTTTCCGGAAATAATACTGCCCGAAAATGTAGAAGAGAAAATCGGACAACTTCTCGCAGGTAATCCCGAAGCGTCGGGATCGCAATCCTCATATATTGTTATACATCCCGGCAGCGGCGGCTCCACACAGAATTGGTCTTCAAAGTACTTCAAAGAGATCGCTGCCCGATTAGCTGTCGAGCATTCATGGGAGATTGTGGTTACAGGTTCTCCGAGTGAGGAAGATCTGTGTCGTGAGGTAGCGAGCGATCATTGCTTGAACCTCTGTGGTAAGACAGATCTTCTGGAACTAACAGCGTTGTTGAAACAAACCGAACTTCTGATAACAAACAGTACAGGACCGCTGCATCTTGCCGTGGCGCTGGGAACCAAAGTTATCGGGCTATATCCACCGCTTGCTGACAGCATGCCCGATAGATGGGGACCTTATGGACATCCGGAATGGGCGATGATGCCTGACCTGCCTGTCTGCAGGAAGTGTCATAACGGCGATTTCTCAGCCTGTAAATGCATGGAAGAACTATCGCCGGATAGTGTATATCAGCGCGCTATCGAGCTTCTGGACGTCAAATGACCGGCTCCACCCTAAAAAAGGTACGGGTTGAAAATCTTCAACCCCTACTTGATGACATCAGGGATAAGCTGACATCGGGACAGGGGAAGATTCTCGTTATCCAGACCGCCTTCCTCGGTGATGTAATCCTCGTAACGCCCCTACTTCGTTCGATAAAGTCCGTTTTTCCGGATGCCGAATTAACGGTAGTTGTCATTCCAGAATGCGCTGACGTGCTTGACGGCATGGCGGATGTCATCATTCTATTTGACAAACGGGAGAAAACCGGTCGCACGGATTGCTGGCATGATCTTATTGACAGGCTTCGTAAAGAAAAATACGACGTAGCCTTTGTTCCTCATCGTTCGTTTCGCAGTGGTTTAACTGCGTACAAAGCTGGAATACCGTGCAGGATAGGTTTCAAAAGAGGATGGGCTTCGCTCTTTCATACCCACAGGATTGCTTATCAATTCAATCTCTACGAAGGTATTAGAAATCTTGCACTGCTCGACGTTCTGTCATCACATGATGATAACGGTATTCCTGAATTAAATATCACCAGTCACGAGAGTAACATTGCAACCGATCTCCTTGCAGAACTTGGATTAAAAGAAGGTGAGTTCGTTGTTTTGGCTCCGGGTTCCGTATGGACTTCCAAGCGATGGTCGGTTGATAACTTCCGGCAGATTAGTCGGATACTCGAACGGGAGTTCTCTCTGCCGGTTCTGGCGATAGGGGGGAGTGGGGATAAGCAGGTTTGTTCGGCGGTAGTCAGCATACCGGAGCGTAATACAGCCGGAATGCTCTCTTTGCTTGGTTCGACCGCTGTTATTGCTAGGGCAAGGTTTATCATCAGCGGCGACTCGGCTCCTGCGCATTTAGCCACGGCGGTAGGTACGAGACAGGTGATTATCTTCGGATCGACTTCACCGCGCTTCGGGTTTGCACCGCCGGTTCCCACGGCACGTATTGTAGAGACTTCACTCTGGTGCAGACCTTGCAGCAATCATGGACGGAATTTCTGTCCGAGATTTGGAAGTTACAGATGTCTTTCTGCGATCACTCCGGAAATGGTGATTAATGAAGTTCATGACTGGCTTTGATATGAAAAAGAAGTAATAGTACTATTTGTTAAGTATTAATTGTCATTCTGAACGAAGTGAAGAATCTAATATTGGCAACGTTTGAGATGCTTCACTACGTGAAAGACTAACGCTTGTTCCGGTGGGTCTTGTCCCGACTTATTCGGGATGTGACCCACCGGTGGAAGCGTCAGGTCACACCGTAACTTCTTCATGGCAAGACCCGACGCAACACAAAGTGTCTCTCACACAAAGTGTCTCTCACACGAAGTGTCTCCCACATGCAGGTTATGTAAGCTATTTACGAATAAATCCTAAATATCCCCATTAACAGATGTAGATGACGAAATCCGGTAGAATTAAGGATAAACTCTATGCCCTCCCAGATAAGCCGGGCGTGTACCTGTTCAAGGACATCAAAGGCGGAATAATCTATGTGGGTAAGGCGAAAAGTCTGCGTAACCGAGTGAGAAGTTACTTCACCTGTGCGGATGATGGCCGCTATCAGTATCCACGCCTGGTGGCTTCCATTCGTGACCTTGAGATTATACTGACTCGCGATGAGGTGGAAGCCCTCGCCACTGAAGCCGCGTTAATCAAGAAATACAATCCCAAATACAATGTCGATCTGCGCGATGACAAGAGCTTTCCCTACCTGAAGATTACCCGTGAACCGTTCCCACGCATAACGCTCACCCGTAAACCCCGCGTCAGGAATGCGGATTATTATGGTCCGTTCACTAACGCTAAAGAGACGAGAAACCTGCTGAGGACGTTGCGGGGAGTGCTGCAGATCTGCAACTGCACGCTGCCGTTGAAACCGGAGAGTATCGCCAAAGGTAATTATAGACTGTGCCTCGACTACCATATCGGTCGCTGCGGCGGACCGTGTGTGGGGAAAGTGTCAGCGGAGGAATACCGAAAGAACATCGATCGTTTCATTCAATTTCTGAATGGAAAGCACGACGAAATCCTGGAAGAACTCAAAACTGAGATGAAGGAGCATGCTTCTCAACTGAGGTTTGAGGAGGCTGCATCCCTGCGCGACCGGCTGCTTTCGGCGCGGAGATTCAGCGAACGTCAGCAGAGAATTACATCCAAACCGGTGAATAGAGATGCTATCAGTATGACGAGAGAGGACAGCTACGCCGCTTTTTCTGTGATAAAGGTGCGTGGTGGCAGGATTGTCGGACAGAGTCCGTTTCACATGGTGAGAGCCGCGGAACTCGACGATGCGGCTCTGATGGAGGCTTTCCTTGTGAGGCACTATGACCTTGTCGATATGATTCCCGGTGAAATCTATTTACAGACTGAACCGACCAACAGTGAGAGCCTAAAAAAGCATCTGACAAATCTTGCCGGGAGGAAGATCAACCTTGCAGTGCCGAAAAGAGGCGAGAAACGGAAACTGATAGAGACTGCTCAGCGGAATGCGGAACATCTGCTTTTAGAACATCGCTTAATGGCGGACAAACGGGATTTTGTCCCGCGTGCGGTTAATGCGCTCAAAGAGTTGCTCAAGCTGCCTGAACCGCCGATATTGATTGAGGCGTTCGATATATCCAATCTGTTCGGGAAGTTCTCGGTTGCATCGATGGTCTCTTTTAAGGACGGGCGTCCATCTAAAACAGGTTACCGGATTTTCAAGATCAGGACGGTCGAGGGGATCGATGATGTGGCTTCAATCGGCGAAGCCGTCTGGCGGCGATATTCGCGGTTGAAAGCCGAAATAGCCGATGCGGAGAATGAGTACGGTATCGATGGAAATAAGGTGGGGAAGGGGGTGATGCCGATGCCGACTCCGAATTATCCGGATCTTATCCTCATCGACGGCGGTACTGGGCAGCTCTCACGCGCCAGGAAGACGCTGGATGAACTCGAATTGAATAACCTGCCCGTTATCGGACTTGCCAAGCGGCTTGAAGAGATTTACCTGCCAGGAAGTTCCGAACCGATAGCCCTGCCGCGGAGTTCTTCGGCGTTGAGGTTGCTGCAGCAGGTGCGCGATGAAGCCCATCGATTTGCCATTACGAGACATCGCCTGCTGCGCGGGAAGAGACAGGTGAGATCGGCTCTGGACGATATTGAAGGTGTTGGACCGACGCGACGGCAGGCATTGCTGAAGAGATTCAAGTCGTTGAAAAGGCTGGCAGAGGCTGAAACAGATGAGATAGCAGCGACGCCGGGAATAAGCAGGGAATTAGCGCAGAAAATAAAGGCGGAATTGGTAAGAAAGTAAGAAAGTGAGAAAGTGTGAAAGTAAGAATAGAATCGCAGACAAGAATGTTTGCGCCACAAGCAATCTGAAAGAAAAAGAGAAATCAATTGACAATGAAACGTATTATTATCTTTACCATTTTTCTGTTCCTGGGATGCAGCGCCATAAGCAATGCAGCCGAGAAGAACAGCACATATATATACCCCCCTTGGAAACATACCTGGGGCGTGGTCAGGGCTACACCATTCAAACTGAGGCTTTTTGTCGGAGGTAAAACCCATTTCAATAACCCGCAGGGACTGGCGGCAGTCAGGCTCGAAGCCTGGGAAGATACCACGCGCACAGGTGATGATGACGAGATAACAGCTTATGGAGTGAACTCAGGGGATAACTGCATTATCTATAATCGTTCGATGTTATCACTTGGCATTTACGGTCTGAAGAAGGATCATGAGAAATTGAACCAGCCCTGGGGTATCGCTGCAGACGCGAAAGGTAGAGTGTATGTCGCCGATAGAGGCAACTCTCGTGTAGTGAGATTATACAATCAGGGGAAAGAGCTGCAGTTTGAATCCGTTCTCGGCGGACCGGGTGACGAACGGGGGCGATTCATAGATCCGCGTGGTGTAGCTCTCGATCCGCAAGGATTCGTGTATGTTACCGATGCCGCTCTTGGAAGGGTGACGGTTTTTGATGATGATGGTAATGTTTCAGGCGTCTGGGAGGATTTCGACGGACCGGACGGTATTGCAGTCGTCGGTTCCGGCGAGAAATGGAACTTCCGTCCGCAGCAGTCGTTTGCGGTGGTGATTGATTCGCTGCATCGACGGATCAGGAAGCTGTCTCTCAGCGGTGAATTAATCGCTGAGACAACAACGTCGGATTGGGGAGTAGAAGATGCGTTCCTTGCCTATGTGGTGATTGATTACCATAACCAGATACTGGTCACCGATAAGAAGAACGGCTGTCTGCACAAGCTCGATGCGGATCTGAATTACATCACCCGTTTTGGTGAGTCGGGGAGCGGCGATTACCAGTTCGACGAACCGCGGGGGATTGCTATCTACCGGCGATTCGGTCAGTTGATCGTGGCTGAACGACAAGGAGCACAATACTTGTGGGTGGCGGTCGATGTGCCAAGTTTCAGTGCCGACATTGTGCTTAATTCGATGTGGAGTGACTTGAAAGTGGCATTCGAGCTTACCGAACCAGCCTTTTGCGAGATGGATATTTTGGACAGCTTCGGCAGGTTTATCACGCGGATATCGACTCGGCGGTATTTTCCGGCAGGCTCAAGCTCGATCTCATGGAATATGCGAGTACCTAAGAGACAATCTGACAAAAGCTTATATACAGAACTCCCACCAGAGTATAAGCCCGGACAAATACTGCCGGACGGCAGTTACACAGTGAAAGCCCGTTTTCGGGCGACGTATTCATCGCGAAAGTTCTATTCAAGAGAGGTTGAAGCACGGTTCAGATTGGGAGAGTAAGAAAGTAAGAAAGTAAGGAAGGGAGAAAGTAGAAAGTAAGAAAGTGAGAAAGTAAAACGGGGAGTGCGATTATAGTAAGGAAGATTCTTCACTTAGAGACTAACGCTTCGCTTAGTGCGTGAAAGACTAACGCTTCGTTTAGTGCAGAATGACATTTTTATTTGGAACACCCCCCCTGAAGTCCCCCCCCTACTGGCGTAAGGGGGGAGGGAAATTGAGACCCACTTTTTACCCCCCCCCTACTAACGTAGGGGGGGGGATTTGAATACTTACCTGACTAAGATCACCTTTCTTGTCAGAATACCATCTTTGGTAACAATCCGTATGATATACATTCCCGATACAAGATTCTCAGAACCGAGGATTGCACTGTAGAATCCCGCCTGCTGGCTGCGATCAATAAGAGTAGCTGCCCGGCGACCATAAATATCATATACCGCAAGCAGGACATCGGTTGCCTGAGGCAGACCGTACTTGATCGTCGTCGATGCGTTGAACGGATTCGGATAAACCGGTCCGAGTGTCAGCTCGGTTGGGAGAGCAGTCTCATTCACGCCATTAACGGAGAGCGGAGCCACCAGCAGCCAGAATGGAGTTTCGCATCTGAGTGAATCGATTCCGTCATACGCATAGACCCACCATTCGATATCAGTTGTATCATTAACATCTACCGACAAATCCTCACGCGCTACGAATATCCTCGTCTCTTCAATGTCACGGAACCAATGTTCCTCGTCGTTGAAACTCAGAACGAGAGCATAGGTGATGGTTGAATGATCAGCCTCATCGGTAGATTCCTCCCAGGCGAACAGCACCGTCGGAGAAGAGGTGGCATAAGCCCCGTAAGCGGGTGTCAACAGCTCGAAATCGGTGGGCAGATCGTTGACCGAGTCAATCACCACGCTGAAGTGCAGGTCGCAGGTCAACTCGCTATCATCGGCAGTTATGATTATGTCAGTGCCTTCGGAGATATGGAAGTTTTCGTCGGGTGCGAAGAAGAGGATATTCCAGCGGTCGTCGATGTCCATATTCAGCTCTCGCAGTGCGCTGGTAACCTCGTAGGTCAATCGGTCACCGTCCGGATCATAGAATATTTCGTCAAGGTCAGCCAGGTCGATGCGACGCGGGTCGGGATCTTCATCAATCTCCACGTCATCCAACCCTTCAGGAGGAAAGGGTGGATCGTTGACGGGAGTGACCGTTACGGTGAATTCATCGGTC
>JABMRV010000025.1 GCA_013202285.1 bacterium
CCAGCTTTCGCTGGGATGATGAAGGAGACCAAAATATGGAATATTTCAAAGGACTCAGGAATGTCGGCGCTCCCCATTCAATGTAGCGAAGAACCATTCATAACTATGCCTTCATGAATATATGTGATGCCGAAGGTAAGCGGATAAGCACAAACATGCTCCATGCCGGCTTTCGTCATCAGACTGCTCAGTTCATCGGGATGCAGGAAACCGAGGATTGAATCAGGCAGATAACGGTAAGCCTTGAAATTGCATGAAATCAGTCCACCGATCCACGGCATTATCCTGTTTAGGTACAACTTGAAGAAACGCCGCATCCCTGTGCTACCGGGATAAGTCATCTCCAGTACCAGAATTTTACCGCCAGGTCTGACAACTCTTACCATCTCCTTGATCGCTCCCAGCCTGTCCGGTATATTGCGTATTCCGAAAGCAATAGTCACTGCATCGAAGCTATCGTCGGCGAATGAGAGGTGCATGGCATCGTTCAACAGGTATTCAATTCTTCTTTTATAATCGAGATTTTTGGTTTTCTGTCTTGCTATATTCAGCATTTCCGGCACAAAATCAATCCCATAAACACTAATTTCCGGACTTCTTCTTGCGATTTCTATCGCCAGATCTCCGGTTCCCGTGGCAATATCCAGTACTGTCCTGGAATCGACGGGAAGATGTTTCACTATCTCGCGACGCCAATAAACGTCACGCCGCATCGACATTATCCTGTTGAGGAGGTCATATCGCGGTGAGATGGCACCGAACATCTTCCGGACGCGATTCTTGATTTCCTTTTCATTCATCCGGTGTTTGAATCTGTTCATGATTAGAAATAATCAATATTGTTTGTGAATGTCAATACCGATTTGGTCTTCAGTGCGGGATGAATTATATTTTTCCACTGCTGGAAGTGAACATATAGTCGCCTTACTCAAACAAAAAACCAGTCGAATTAAAAGTTTTTCTTGTCATGTTATTTATTTATAACCTTTAGTATATAATAATGTGGTTTTTCGAGCATTATTACAAAAACCTCGAACTTTTTTTACCGTATCACTTAAAGAAAATGTAAAACATTACGATAGAGTATATAGGGCAGAGGTTTCTGTTTATCAACGAGAAAGAGTTTGGCAATTAAGAAGAAAATATCGAACCCGAGAATAGATAAAGCTGGAGTAATCAGTAAGATACAGGATGTTCTGGAGCGGGTTCGCGATCTGCCTACACTGCCGATAGTTGCTCAGGAAGTCCAACGGGTTATTCATGATTCAAAATCCAGTATGTCTGACCTGGTTAAGGTTATTGAGCGCGATGTGGCGCTCTCGGCTCGAATTCTCCGGATTGCCAACAGCGCGTTTTACGGCGTGCCAAGGAAAGTGGATAATCTGAAGATGGCTCTGGTTATCATTGGCATGGATGAAGTTAATAACCTGGTGACAACTGTTAGTATCATGCGGTTGTTTCCCGATGGATCAATGAACGGTTCTTTCGATGTTCCCAAGTTCTGGAAACATAGTGCAATCTGTGCTGAACTTTCGGTCGGACTGTATGAAGGTTTGCGACAGCCTCGTCCCAGCAGCACTTTTATTGCCAGTCTTCTCCATGATATCGGTAAGTTGTTACTCGTTCAATACTTCAATGATTACTTTATCAAATGCTTGAGACTTGCAGTAAAAGAAGGCTTGAGTCTTGCCGAGAGTGAGGTCGAGATAATGGGTATCGATCACGGTCATGTCGGGAGTTGGTTGACAAAACGGTGGAATCTTCCCGATGAAATTAACGAGGCGATAGCGCAGCATCATATCCGGCCGGCAGATTCACCTCGGTTTGGACTGGCAACAGTTATCGACTGGTCTGATCGGCTCTATTACCTGATGGAAGGATACTCAATCGAAAAAGTCATTGAGATCTTACAGAACGATCCGGAATGGATTTCATGGAAAAGTGAAGCAGGTTATTCCACTGAGAGACTTATACGCATGTTGCACTACCGGATAGCAAGATCGATAAATATGATAAGTATCCTGATGTGAGAAAGCAGCATTTCAGGATATTTATAGTAAATCTGCCAGATGGCGGACTGGACAGCTACCCGTCCCAGCATAACAGAGAAGAGTTCTTTTCAAAACAGCTTCTGGTTAAGTATAGTAATAATAATACTTATTGGCATGTTTCGATATAAACCTACCTTTCTAAACTCCCCCTTAAAGACCGAAGCTACGGTTTAATTTAAAAAAACTTGTTTTTCTAATCTAAACTCTTGACAAGAGTTTAACTATTTACTATAATGTCGGGAGTAAAATACAGTATTATCCATCAGAATGGAGTTTGATCCCTGTTAGGTTTCTACGGAACATATCGATTCACCCGTGATGAGAAGGGGCGGGTGCAGATTCCATCGCAGTTTCGCCGCCTTATGACGATCCGCATGTCGGAGGATGAACCGCGCATGCTGGTGATGACAGAAGGTCCTGACGGCTGTGTCATGGTTCTGACGCCGGTCGATTGGGGAAACTACATGGAGGACATGCTGAAGCTCGATGATATGGATGATGATGAGCATCTTGACCTGATGCGAGAGGTGTTGTCGGTGGCGACCAATGTGACCGTGGACAGCCAGTGGCGAGTTAAACTGCCGACTGAACTCGCCGCATTCGCCCGACTTGATAAGCAGGTTGAGATTCACGGACACATGGACAGGATTGAGATCTGGGATACTGAGGTCAGAAAAGAGTATATGAGTAAGAAGACGTTTGACAAGAACAAGATCGTTAAACGACTGTACAGACCCAAACTGCGCAAACAGTCTGATCCGAACGAGCAGACCGATAAGTGATTTAGAAGAAGGTTCACCATCCAAAGCGAGTGTCTTGCGAGGAATAAGTCCGCCAGCTGGCGGATGACGAAGCAATCTCAAAAGTAGAATCGCTTAACAATGGCATTTCATCAACCGGTTCTTACCCGTGAAGTAATAAAAATACTTCTCGAAGGCGACCGAAAACTATTCTTAGACTGCACACTGGGGGCTGGGGGGCATTCCGAAGCACTGCTCGAAGCAGCCGAACAACCGATAAAGATATTTGGCATAGATAAAGATCCTGAAGCCTTAGTTCTTGCCGAACAGAAGCTGAAAAATCGTGAGGGAATCGTTCTCGAACATGGTGATTATGCTCTGCTGGATGAGGTAGCAGAGAAGTTCGGGTTTTCGGCATTTGATGGCATTCTGGCAGATCTTGGACAATCATCCGATCAGATGGAAGATTCAATTCGCGGCTTTTCTCACCGGTTCGACGGGAAACTTGACATGCGGTACAATCCTCAGAGTGATCTGACGGCTCAGGAGATAGTAAATGAGTATTCAGCCTCTGAGTTGACCGATATATTTCGTCGTTACGGACAGGAACGGATGTCTAAGCAAATTGCGGAAACGATTGTACGTTCACGACCGGTCGTCGGTACGGTTCAACTCGCTGATCTTATCAGGAAAAGCTGCCCTGGTAAATATATCCAGAAGACACTGGCAAGGATTTTCATGGCGCTTCGCATTGTGGTTAATGATGAGTTGACAGCTATCGAGAAGCTGATGCCCGGGGCTCACAAGTTGCTCAATCCGGGCGGCAGGATGGTCTTTATCAGTTATGATTCCAATCAGGACAGGATAGTCAAGGATTTTTTTCGTCTTAAGTCGAGAATCTGTGTGTGTCCCGATATATTGCCTGTCTGCGTCTGTAACACCACGCCTGAATTAAAGATATTAACACGCCGGGTGATCAAGCCCGGTCCCGAAGAGATAGAAACAAATCCCCGTTCTCGCAGCGCCCGTCTGCGAGCAGCAGAAAAACTTACAATCAGCCATGAAAAGAAGAACTAAAATCCCATCAAAGAGATACTCGAGAACGCGCGGGAATCCTCATGAAGGATTTCGCTGGAGCAGCAAAGGAGTCTCGCTTATTCTTATGCTCCTGGTTCTCGGATTTTCCCTGGTATGGAAGGAGAACTGGCACGATCGGTTGTCTGTTCGTGTCATGATTGTCGAGGAGAAGGGACGCGATCTAAAGGCGGACAATGGTACTCTCCGCGCAGAACTTGCCGACCTGTCGAGAATCACCCGCATTGAAAATCTTGCGAGGAAGCAGTTTGGGATGATTTCTCCGCATGTTCCGCCCGATACAATCTGGTGTGAAGAACGTCCCGTTCTCACAGCAATGGGTGCATCGATGTTTTATGGCTTCAATAAGCGAGGTGAACCATAGAACGGAAGGCTGCCAACTGGGGCGATGTCCGAAGTCGGCGTCGCCTGGTTTTCTTTACCGTTATAGTCGTTATTGCGGGGGCAGGTCTGTTTCTGCGTCTGGTGCAGCTTCAGTTGATCGAAGGTGGAGAGCTAAGTCGCAGGGCGGTTATGCAGTACCGTGAGAAGATTATTATCGAGCCATATAGAGGTACTATATACGACCGACATGGTTGCCCCATGACTGAGAACAGCAATGAATACTATTCAGTAAGTATCAATCCTTATAATGTGTTAGATCCTAAGAGGTTCACTCGTGATCTGGCAAGTGTAACCGGTCAATCGTCGAAGAAACTGCTCGCCAAGCTGAAGCGCAGTAGTCGATGTGTGGTGCTCTCGCGCAAATTAAATCCGGAACAGGCTGAGCGACTCAAGAATATGGGTTGGAACCTCATCATTAAACCGGAAACTCATCGGAGATATCCTCACAAGAGTATTGCCGGGCAGTTGATCGGTTTCACAGATATTGACAATAAAGGCATAAGCGGACTTGAACTGACTTTTGATGAACTGCTGCGAGGACAACCGGGCTGGCGCGTCGTTCAACTCGATGTGCATGGACGGCAGCATATTGATGAGAGCTATCCTTATAAACCTCAGCGGGACAGCGGGGATCTCGTGCTTACTATTGATATGTCGATCCAGTCGATACTGGAGGAAGAACTGAAACCGGCTCTCTCCTATTATAAAGGCAAGGCTGCGAACGGATTAATCATAGATCCCAACACCGGACAGATTCTCGCGATGGCTTCGCTTCCTTTTTTTGATCCCAACCGACCTGGAGCCTATCCGGCATCGCATCAGAAAAACACAGTTGTAACAGAGATGTATGAGCCCGGAAGCACTTTCAAGACCATAGTTGCGGCGTTGCTCCTCGAAAAGAATCTTGTCAGTCCGGATAGTATGGTGGATTGTGGGAATGGTTATATCACCTTGCACGGGAAAACAATTCATGATGCGCATGGATATGGTGAACTTGACTTTAAGGGTGTTCTCGTAAAGTCTTCCAATGTGGGAATCATCAAACTGACATCGGATATCAGACGGTCGGATCTGTACGATCAGATAAAGAATTTCGGATTCCTCGAGCGTACCGATATAGAGCTTTCGGGTGAATCATGCGGCAGCATGCCCGCCGTTGAGGACTGGTCGGGTCTGACGCGACCGAACGTGGTGATAGGACAGGGAATAGCCGTTACAATGCTGCAGATGACGATGGCTTATGCCGCGATTGCCAACGGCGGATGGCTGATGAAACCCACCCTCGTGAAGGAACTGCATTACCCCGATGGAGATGTTATTATTAATCAACCGCAGAGGGTAAGACGGGTCATTCGTCAGGAGACTGCCGAGACCCTGCGGACTTTTCTCACTGCAGTAGTGGAAAGTGGAACGGGTAGAACTGTTCGGATTGAAAACATGCCGATCGCCGGTAAGACCGGTACGGCTCAGATGGTAAATCATCGTCAGGGCGGGTATTACAAGGACAGGTACATCGCCTCGTTTATCGGATTCATTCCTGCAGCCTCGCCTCGCTACCTGATGTTGATCTCAGTAATCGATCCGCAAGGTCCGAGAGGAGAGCATACCGGCAGTAATGTCTGTGGACCGATTTTCAAAAGAGTGGCGGAGCGGATCATCGGTTTCAAACCAGAACTGTGGACTTCGGTTGACAGTGAAACACGGGCGATGACGAGCGATCTCGTTGAAGTGCCCGATTTGAGATCCAAAGGCATAAGAAACGCCAGCAGCGAACTTAAAGTACTCGGATTGAAAGCTGTGAAGTATGGAACTGGAGTTGTTTATGACCAGATTCCCGCACCGGGGTCGCTTGCGATGAAAGGCGGTAAAGTCCACCTGACGCTCGGACCGATAAATCGACCGAAGGGAATGACGGTCATCATGCCTGTTCTAACGGGATTATCACTGCGAGATGCGGTTAAAAAGGCGACTGAAGCGGGTTTGATGGTTGAGATTAATGGAAGTGGTAAAGTAATGAAGCAGTCTCCGTCTTCAGGGAAGAGGGTTTCAATGGGCGATATGTGCTCTTTATCGGCATCCGGTTGATATGGCAGGTTTCGATCTTGAACAACTGCTCGACGGCATCGATGTTATTTCGGTCAAGGGTGAGTTACCGGAGAAGGTTTACGGCATAACCCAGGACTCACGTCTTGTCAAAGCGGGTTTCATCTTTGCAGCAAGAACAGGTGGTAATGTAAACGGTCTGGACTTTGTCACGCAGGCTAAAGCTAACGGTGCAGTTCTTGTCTTAACCACCGATAAGCCGCCGGAGAAGTTACCTTTGCCGATACTGCAGGTTAAGGATTTTCACCGGGCTCTCGTTTCACTCAGCAGGACATTAAATGGCGATCCTTCGAGCAAACTTAAGCTGATATGTGTTACCGGTACTAATGGCAAGACGACCTCGGTGCACCTGATAAGATCGATACTAAAAGCGACCGGTGAAAAGTGCGGTATGTTGAGTACCGTAGGATATGATACACATAAACGAGAAATAGACGCTTTTTTGACAACACCGGATATTGACTGCATCAACAGTCTGCTCGCAGAGATGGTCGATGCCGGGTGTGAATGGGCAGTGATGGAAGCGTCCTCGCATGCTCTTGAGCAGGGCAGACTGGACGGGTTGAAGATCGCTGCAGGAGCTTACACAAACCTTTCGCAGGAGCATCTTGATTATCATCATAACCTTGAAGACTACGCCAGGGCAAAAGCCGGACTGTTTCGCAGTGTTTCACCGGACGGGTTCTCGGTGATTAATATAGGAGACGCCTGGGGCGCTTACATGATGGAAGCGACCGAAGCTCGAGTAATTACATTTTCGCAGACAGGAATGTCTGCGCCACTGTTACCGGATGCGCAGGCAGAGACACCTGCGCCACTGCTTCCAGATTGTGATCTGAGTGTTACAACTTTGGATCATTCGCTTAAAGGCGGCAGCTTCAGGCTCGGTTGGGCTGGTGATCATTTCGATATTCGGACGCCTTTGATCGGCGTTTATCATGGTGAGAATATTGCCCTTGCAGCAGGTATTGCGCTGGGATTTGATATAAAGGTCGAATATATCAAGACAGGTGTTGAAAACCTGAGCGCTGTACCTGGTCGGATGGAGCGTTTGGATATGGGACAGCCTTTTACTGTACTGGTCGATTATTCCCACACTCCCGATGCACTTGAGAATGCACTTCGATCATTGAGATTGCTATGTGAGAGGGAGTTGATTGTCGTATTCGGCTGCGGGGGAGACCGGGATAAAACGAAACGACCTGAGATGGGGCGAGTTGCCGACGAGATCGCTGACAGGGTGATTCTCACCAGCGACAATCCCAGAACTGAAGACCCGAACGAGATTATCGAACAGATTGCCCAGGGTATAAAAGGGAATGCGGACATTCCTGTCCGCCATAAACGAGCGACGATTATCTCTGACAGAAGAGAAGCAATTCGTAATGCGCTTTCAACCGCAGCGGAAGGGGATGTTTTTCTGATAGCCGGCAAGGGTCATGAGCAGTATCAGTTAATAGGTGAAGTCAGGCATCCATTCGATGACAGGAAGGTTGCCGCTGAAGAATTGGCTAAACTTGGTTGGACGACTTCAGTCGTCCACACAGGAAGCGAATAATGTTTTATCACCTGCTATATCCATTAACGGATATTATCTCCGGTTTCAACGTTTTCAAGTACATTTCATTCAGAGTCGGAGGCGCTGCTGTTACTGCCTTGCTGGTGAGTTTTATCATCGGACCGATAGTTATTAAGTACATGCGGAAGCGGGGAGTGGTTGAGGAGATACGCGGTGATGGTCCGGCAACTCACCAGACAAAAGCCGGAACGCCAACCATGGGCGGATTGATAATACTGCCGGCGATTCTGATCGGTACACTGTTCTTTGCCAGGTGGGATTATCCACAGGTGTGGGTTTTGATTGTCGCCACTGTTTGGATGGGGACAGTCGGTTTTCTTGATGACTGGCTTAAGATTAACAAGGATAAACAGGGCTTGATTCCGAGGTACAAGCTGATCGGGCAGATCAGCCTCGGTACTCTGATAGGATTACTGCTCTACTTCTATCCGAACATCTTTTCGCCTGAATTCGCCGCCTGCAATACGAAATCTACACTGCCGTTTTTCAAGAATCAATTCCTTGATTTTGCACCGTTTGGTTTGTGGTTCATTTTTGTTCTGATGTCAGTCATTGTGATAACTGGCACTTCTAACGGCGTCAACCTCACGGACGGTCAGGATGGCTTGGCAATCGGTGTGGTCGGTATCATGGCTGTCGGTTTTACAGCTTTAGCTTGGATTACCGGACATGCGGTGTTTGCCGGTTACCTGAATATCATCTTTCTCCCCGGGTCCGGAGAGATAGCGGTTTATTGTGCGGCGATGATCGGCGCATCGCTCGGATTTCTCTGGTTCAATGCTTATCCGGCGCAGATTTTCATGGGAGATACTGGCGCACTGGCGCTTGGAGCCGGTCTCGGAACTTCTGCCATATTGATTAAGAAAGAACTGTTTCTGCTGATGTTGGGCGGAATTCTGGTTGTCGAGGCGCTGTCAGTAATCATGCAGAGGTATTATTTCAAATACACCCGTCGTCGTTTTGGAGTGGGCAGACGGATATTCAGGATGGCTCCCATTCATCATCATTTTGAATTGATAGGCTGGCCTGAATCGCGTGTGGTAACGCGTATATGGATAATCGGAATACTGCTGTTGTTTCTGACAATGACGTCTTTCAAGGTGAGATAGTGTACAAGGGGCGCGCCCATGTGGTTGGGATGGGAAAGAGTGGGTTGGCGAGCGCCAGACTACTCGTTAGAGAGGGATGGGATGTCATTATTAGTGATAAAGCCGATGGTGAGAAATTGGCGGAAGTAATTAAGGAAATGGATGATATGGATGTGAGGGTCTTCACGGGCGGTCATGATGAAGCTCTAAGGGAAGAGGTTGACTTGGCAGTACTGAGTCCCGGCATACCAATGGATGCAGAAGTTGTGAGCAGATTGACTGAAGTCAAAATCCCTCTTATCAGCGAACTGGAGCTTGGCTGGAGGTTTTGTAAGGGACGGATGGCGGCGATAACCGGTTCCAACGGCAAAACTACTACTACAGCCTTGTTGGGTGAGATATTCGCCCAGACCGGAAACCGTTCTATAACCTGCGGTAATATCGGACGTCCGCTGTCCGATGCAGCATTGCAGGCGACCGATGAAACTCTGTTGGCAGTGGAGGTGTCGAGTTTTCAGCTTATGACCATCGACAGGTTCAGACCGGATGTGGCGGTGTTATTGAACTTATCGGCGGATCACCTCGACTGGCATGGAGGTTTCGACAGGTATGCCAAAGCGAAATCAAGGCTCTGGATGAATCAAACTGAGAACGACTGGTTAGTCTATTGTGCAGATGATGCGAATGTAAGTTCGCTTGTTACTAACGCCCGCTCGAAATTGTTCCCTTATACGGTGAGGGCGAACTACCGTCAACCACAGAGGGTTGACAGCTCCTGCAGGGCTTATATCGACGACGATGACTTCAGAGTGATTCTTCCCGACGGCAGTGAATTCCGTCAGCCTCGCTCAGACCTGAAACTGCTCGGAAGACATAATGCCGCCAATGCGCTGGCAGCGATCTCTGCTGCACTGCTGTTGTCCGTTGAAGCAGATGCTGTCAGGCGGGGGATTTCGGGTTTCAAAGGCTATCCTCACAGGTTGGAGATCGTCCGTGTTATTAACGGTGTAACCTGGATAAACGATTCAAAAGCCACCAACGTCGATGCCGGAATAGTGGCGCTTGAAGCAACCGATAAGCCTGTTATTCTCATTGCAGGTGGAAGAGCTAAGGGTGGGGGATTTAGCGCTCTTATGGCAGGCACGGAGTCCTGCCCCACTGAAGGAGCTGTTGATAAGATCAAGACAGCGATCCTGATGGGCGAAGCAGAAAACGAGATTCGGAGAGACATCGGTGATCGTGTAAAAACGATTCACGCGGAAGATATGGAGGATGCGGTTCGGTTAGCTCACGGTTTGGCAAAGAACGGGGACACAGTGCTCCTCTCTCCTTTATGTGCAAGTTTTGATATGTTTGGCAGTTACGAAGAGCGCGGTGACCTGTTTAGAACGCTTGTTGAGGAGCTTCCCAATGGCTGATAAACGGTATCATCGTTCTTCAATGCGTTCTGCCGGGTTCTACTCTCAGGACGGCGATACGCTTATTAATCCGAGGGGTGACAGGCTGATTGTGATTTCAGCTCTCCTGCTGACCGCCGTCGGTCTGGTGATGGTTTATAGCGCCAGCACATTTGTGGCTGCCAAGCATGACAAGATGGACTGGTTTTTCATGTTCAAGCAGTTGAAGTTCGCAATAATCGGTTTGGCAGCATTTATGATCGGTGCGCAGGTGAATGTGCGGTTTTATAAGCGCTGGGTGAAAATCGCCTTACTGGGAATAACTATACTGATGTTCCTGCAGCTTGTAACACCGCTCGGGGCGATTATAGGGGGAACCCGACGCTGGATAAACCTCGGATTGTTCAACCTGCAGACTTCAGAAGTTGCCCGCTGCCTTGTAATTATATATCTCGCTCGAACACTTGCCGAAGAGCCTGAAGTGTTGCAGAGACTGGACAAGCGCATGTTTGGAGTGCTCGCTATAGTGGCAGTTCCGATGCTGTTGACCGCAATGCAGCCTGATCTGTCCGGAGCGTTGATGATGGCGGCAATTGTCGGAATCGTACTCTTCCTCGGTGGACTTAAACTTGTGCATATACTGGGTTTCAGTGTTATCGGTGTTTTAGGTACGATCTTCACGTTGATGCAGAATTCATACCAGCGCGAGCGACTGTTCTGTTTTCTGCAGCGGTTCACAGATGTAGGTGGAGGCGGAGATAACTATCAGGCGTTTCAGTCACTGCTTGGTTTCGGGCGAGGGGGATTATTGGGCGTCGGACTCGGGCAGGGCAAACAGAAGATGCTGTTTCTCCCGGAACCGCATACGGATTTTATATTTTCCATCATCGGCGAAGAATTGGGGCTTATCAGAACGACGATCGTTCTGGCGTTGTTCATTATCCTGACAATAAGGGCTTTGAAAGCGGTAAAAATGCAGCCTGACCGCTTCAAATTCCTGCTCGGAGCCGGATTGACCGCTTCGATTATAATGTATGCATTAGTGAATATGTACGTGACCACCGGTATGCTGCCAGTGACGGGGCTCCCACTGCCTTTTATCAGTTCAGGCGGAACAAATCTGGTCATCTCATTATGGAGCATTGGGGTTCTCTGGAACCTCTCGCGCTACACGGGTGATTATGTCTAAACGTCTTAACCTCGTTGTTTGCGGTGGAGGAACCGGTGGTCACGTAATTCCTGCTCTTTCAATTTGTAGGAAAATTAAAGAACTGAAACCAGAAGTCAACTTTCTGTATATCGGCGCAGCAGGCAGCATCGAGGAGAGAATGGCTAAAGAGGAAGGCTACAAGTTTAGCAGGGTGTGGATATCGTCTTTGGAAAGGGGAAAGATAAAATCCAACCTGATTTTACCGTTTAAGGTTGTTATTTCAATTTGTCAGGCGATTGTGTATCTGTTGAAACATAGAGCGAAGTTTGTCCTTGGCACCGGCGGCTTTTCTGCCTTTCCAGCCTGCGCTGCCGCGAGAGTTACAGGCAGACCGTATGTACTTTGGGAACCAAATGCTTACCCTGGATTGGTTACGAGGTTGATGGCGAGGGGAGCAAACCGGATCTATATAAGCTTCAACGAGGTTATGAAAAAACTGCCAGGGAGGGCGGAACGGTTTATGTTAACCGGTAATCCTGTTCAAATCGTGACGGGAGAGACAACTCCCGATGAAGCGCGCAGTCTTCTCGGTTTGGAACCGGATCGTTCGACGATATTCGTAACCGGTGGAAGTGGAGGAGCCAAGTCGATTAACACTGCGGTCGATCAGGCGAAGAACGATCTTCTCGATATGGGGTTCAATCTCATCTGGCAGACCGGAAAACAATGGGAAACTGAACCGGAAACAGCCTCGAAGTACGAGAACAGAGTAGTTATGGATCGTTTCTTCAACCGCAAGCGAATGTCACTGGCTTATTCCGCTGCTGACATGGCAGTTGCGCGCTGCGGGGCGATGACCCTGTCGGAACTGGCAGCGGTCGGTTTGCCTGCACTGTTGATACCGTTCCCGTATTCGGCGGACGGACACCAGGAAGCAAACGCCCGAGAGGTCGAGGCTGCAGGTGGTTGCAAGGTTTTATTAGACGAGGATTTGAGCCCAACGTCACTTATTGAAGCGATTAAAGAAATAACCCGACCTGACAAACGTAGAGAAATGGCTGAGGCAATGAAAGAAATGGCAAGAACGGATGCTGCAGAGCGGATCGCACTGGATATACTCGAGTTGACATGGGGAGGGCAGACATTCCTGTCCGCCAGATTAATATGATAGACGTGCTGCTTAAACGATTCCGCCGACTGCACATGATCGGCATAGCCGGCTCGGGAATGAGTGGAATAGCAGAGATACTGCTGCAGAACGGCTTCCAGGTGAGCGGCAGCGATCTTCTCGATGATGACATCACCCGGCGATTGGCAAAGATGGGCGCCAGAATATACAAAGGGCATGATGCGGTACATGTTGATGATGCAGAAGTAGTCGTTTATTCGAGTGCCGTAAAGGAAGGTCACGTCGAACTTGTCGCAGCCGAAGAGCGTCAGATTCCTGTTATTCGTCGCGCTGAGATGCTGGCTGAATTAATGAGGATGAAGGCTGGTATAGCGATCTCAGGTACACATGGGAAAACGACCACAACATCTCTGGTCGGTGAAGTGCTGATAAATGGTAAGCTCGATCCGACGGTTATTGTCGGAGGAAAACTTATAAGGATGGAGACCGGCGTCGTATCCGGGAAGGGTGATTTCATCGTGGCTGAAGCCGATGAATTCGACAAATCCTTCCTGCGATTGACGCCGACTATTGTGGTGATTACGAACATCGATTCGGATCATATTGAATGTTATGGAAGCTACGAAGAGCTTGAGAACGCCTTCGTTCAGTTTGCCAATTCGGTGCCGTTTTATGGAAGAGCCCTTGTTTGTATTGATGAACCGTCGCTGGTCAAGATCCTGCCGCGATTAGACAGAAATATCATCACCTACGGATTCTCGCCACAGGCGGACGTCAGAGCGATTGATACGGTTTACAAGGAAGGCACTTCGACCTTTACGGTTGAGAACGGTACAGGTGAAATCGGCAAAATAAAGCTGCCGCTGCCCGGCAGGCATAACGTGCTCAACGCCCTCGCTGCTGTTGGTGTGGCAATGGAACTCGGAGTGGATTTTAAATTTATACGGGAAGCTCTTGAGGCATTCAGAGGCGTACAGAGGCGTTTCGAAATGGTGGGTGAAGTTGACGGTCTGCTGGTTGCCGATGACTTCGCCCACCATCCGGTAGAAATTTCAGCCACGCTCTCGGCAGCCAAAGAAGGCTGGGGAAGACCGATTCTGGCGCTGTTTCAGCCTCATCTTTACAGCCGGACACAAGAATTGGCAGTGGAATTCGGACGTGCCCTGTTGGGAGCTGAAACCGCGCTGGTGCTGCCGATTTTTCCGGCTCGCGAGGATCCCATCGAGGGAGTGTCCGCCCGGTTGATAGTGGATGCAGCAAAAGAGATGGGTCATAAAAGGATTTTCTACCTTGAGGACAGATCACATGTTGCAGAGAAGGTAAAAGAACTTGTTGAGAAGGACAGTTTCATCATAACCATCGGTGCTGGAGATGTCGGTATCCTGGCGCCGTTGATACTGGATGGCTTGAGAGGTAAGAGTGAACCAGCTTGATCGTAAAGACCTGTCCGACAGGCAGTTGGTTGAGTTAATTGCAGAAGATATTCGCAGCTCGGTAGAGGGACGATGCATAGTACATGAGCCTCTCTCAGGGCACACGTCCTTCAGGGTAGGCGGTCCGGCGGCGCTGTATGTTTATCCGGCTGGAATTGAAGCGCTTTCGTCATTGCTGCAATTCTGCCGGGATCGTTCATTGAATACGCTCATTATCGGATACGGAAACAACCTGCTGGTCAGCGATGCCGGTTTTGCCGGTTGTGTGATCGATTTAATGGAAACCACAAGTCATTCTGAGCGAAGCGAAGAATCTCCCTTTAAGTACATCGCAGTTGAAGGTGAGAGAATAACCGCCGGAGCGGGTGTGTGGTTAAACGATCTAATAATGCAAACTGCTGATAACGGTCTGACCGGAATGGAAGAGCTTGCCGGAATTCCCGGTGGTATCGGAGGCGGGATGTCGATGAACTGCGGTGCTTTCGGCAGGTTCATATCTGATCATCTTGAAGAACTTAAGATAATGGAATTAGATGGCGAGATTAAAACCGTTACCGGTTCTAAGATTGAGTTCGGCTATCGCATTGCACCCGGTTTGAAGAATAGGATCGTTCTGGAAGCTGCGTTCGATCTGCAGAGGGAGAAAGCGGAAATTGTGAACAGGGTAATTGCTGAAACAATCGCCGAAAGAGAGAAACGCAATATAATGACGCTTCCATCTGCAGGGAGCGTATTCAGGAATCCTGAGGGATATTATGCGGCGCGTCTGCTTGATTCAGTCGGAGCCAGGGGGATGAAATCAGGAGGCGTCGAGGTTTCATCGTTACATGCCAATTTTATCGTCAACAGTGGCAACGGAACAGCAGCGGACATCATGAACCTTATCCTCAGGTTAAAGGAAAAGGTTTACACGAAATATAACCTTGAGTTAAAGCTGGAATTACGCACAATAGGGTTTTAAGAAATTTTGAATTTTGAATTTTGAATTAAAATCCATAACTCAACATTCAAAATAGAGGGAAAGATGAGGAAGAGAAAACGGAAGTGGCTCGCTCGCGTTGTGGTTGTTCTGACAGGAGTCGTTCTAATCTGCTGGAGTGGTTCACTTGGCTTCTCTGCCGGAAAAAAATGGATATCGGGTACATCGTGGAGTATCCTTGAACAGGTTGAAGTCAGCGGTCTGATAAGGTTACCTGAACATGATATACTGACCGTGCTGAATCTGAAACCCGGTCTGAACCTTATGAAACTGGAGCTTGATTCCATCTCATCGAAGGTAATGGATGTTACCGGTGTTAAATATGCGCGTGCAGTCAGACGTCTTCCCGGAAGATTGGTTATTAAGGTAGAGGAGCGAGTCCCGATTGCAGCGATGGGAAACGGAGAGCTGATATTAATCGATGATGAGGGTATTCCCTTTCCACCGGTTTATAGTGGTGAAGTTCTGGATATTCCCATAATTACAGGAAAGATACAACCGGTAATGAGCGATTCCGGATATGTGTCAACATACGAACTTTTGATGAACATAAAAAACAATTACACGCAGATATATGACTATTTGGGTGAGATCATGTATAAAAAGGGAGAACTTAAGCTGCGTCTTCGACAGGGAGGAGCCCTGGTGGGATCGGTTGACGACGATCTGCTCGATGATCTGGAACTGTTTCTTACACAGAAGGGCGGTGAATTACCTGCGGAAATGGACTATGTAGATTTCCGTTTTCCGGCGATGGTGATAACCGGAACGAGCGGTAGTTGAGATAGAATTCTAAATTTTGAATTCAACATTCAACGTTGAATGAGACCATAATACTACGATGATTAAAACGGGAGGTAATAGATGACGGTTGCCGATAGATTGGTAGGAATAGACCTCGGAACAACCAAGATAAGTGTTATCATCGCTGAAGTTGACGAGGAAGGCGATGTTCAGGTTGTCGGTGTAGGCGAGACCGAATCCCGCGGTATGCGGCGGGGAGTTGTGGTGAATATTGACAAAACCACCGAAGCCATCAGCGATGCTATCGACCAGGCTGAGCAGATGGCTGGTATCAAGGTCAGGGACGCCTTTGTCGGTATTGCGGGGGATCATATAAGGTCTATTAACAGTCGCGGTGTTATTGCTGTTTCACGCGGTCACGGTGTCAGCAGGTCGAACGTTATAACACAGATCGATGTTGAACGTGTGATTGAAGCTGCAAGGGCGGTGGCGCTGCCGATGGATCGTGAAGTACTGCACGTTCTGCCTCAGGAGTTCTCCGTCGATGATGAAGCGGGCATTCACGAACCGGTCGGTATGACCGGATTGAGGCTTGAGGCGGATGTACATATCATCACCGGCGCTATCGCCTCTGCTCAGAATATCTACCGCTGCGTAAAAAGCTCCGGTATCGGATTGCGCGGTCTTGTGCTCGAACCACTGGCGTCAAGTTATGCTGTTCTCAACGATGAAGAGAAGGAACTTGGCGTTGCGCTGCTCGACCTGGGAGGCGGAACGACCGACATCGCAGTATTTTATGACAGCTCTATACGTCATACGTCGGTTATCGGTCTGGGTGGTGTGAATGTCACTCGTGATATCGCCATGGTTCTCGGAATTCCCATCGAACAGGCGGAGAAACTGAAGATAGAGAAGGGTGGTATTCTCGCACCTTTCGGAGACAGTGTGCCGTTGAAGGTTGAGACCGCATTGGACGGAAGGGTGCGCGAGATAAATCCAACTGAACTGAATGAGATAATCAGGGCGAGGATGGAAGAGATATTTGAGATGGTACTGCGTGAACTGAAACGTGTGGATTGCATGGGATTGTTGTCATCCGGGATTGTCATTACCGGTGGAGGTTCCCAACTGAGCGGTACGACTATGCTTGCAGAGGAGATCTTCCGCAAACCCGTTCGATCCGGCATTCCCCGGGGCTTGCATGGACTGGCTGATGCGGTGAACAATCCGGCACATGCCACGGGAGTGGGTCTCATCCTTTATGGCATCAAAAACCAGGATGAACCACGTTTCAGCGGTGATGATACCGTTGTATTCAAAAGGATACTCAAACTGTTCAAAGGATGGTTTGACGGTCTGATAAACTGAACAGGTAAATGGGGAGCGGTGACATTCCTGTCGCCGCTCCCCGGATAAAGTAGATAAGAATAATATAAATTAATCCCTTATAAAGGAGAGACACATGGGTTCAACCCTCAACTTCCTCCCAGCGGAAGATCAGGAAATTGGCGCCAGGATTAAGGTTGTCGGTCTTGGTGGCGCCGGAGGTAATGCGGTCGATCGGATGATCGTTTCCAGATTGACCGGTGTAGATTTCATCGCTGTTAACACCGATGCCCAGGCGCTTGACAAGTGCAGAGCGCCTAACAAGATCCAGATCGGACGACAGCTTACGAAAGGACTCGGCGCCGGCGCTAATCCTGAGGTCGGAAAGGAAGCTATCGAACAGGATTCAGAGCTTCTTGAAGAACATCTGAAGAACGCAGACATGGTGTTCATCACCGCTGGTATGGGTGGAGGCACCGGAACCGGTGCTGCGCCCAAGACGGCTGAGATTGCCCGTAAAAACGGCGCTCTGACCGTCGCCATAGTTACCAAACCTTTTCTCTTCGAAGGACGTCGGAGGATGAGTGTTGCTGAGGCGGGAATCAAGGATCTGCGGGATGAAGTCGATACCCTGATCGTAATTCCCAATCAGCAACTAATGGCGGTAGTCGATGCCGGGACTTCACTCCTGGAAGCGTTTGATGTCGCTGATTCCATCCTCACACAGGCGACAAGAGGAATCTCAGATCTTATTGCCACTCCCGGAATCGTCAATCTCGATTTCGCCGATGTCCGTTCGATCATGGAGGGCATGGGTGATGCGCTTGTCGGTATTGGCGTTGCAACGGGCGAAGACCGCGGCAGGTTGGCATCAATTCAGGCGATTGATTGTCCTCTGCTGGAGGATATTTCCATTGCAGGCGCACAGGGAGTTCTGGTTAACGTCACAGGTTCACCCGAAATGACCCTGTTCGAAGTAAACGAAGCTGCGTCGGTTGTGTATGAGAAGGCAGGTGACCGGGCGAACGTAATCTTCGGAGCTGTTATCGATGAAGATGCCGGAGATGAACTCAGGGTGACTGTGATTGCCACTGGTTTCAATAACGGTTCCCAGGGGATGAGAACCAGTCTTCAGCCTGACCGATTTTTCGATTTTCGACCCAAGAAACAGGGCTCTAATCTGGATATCCCTACATACACCCGTCAGAACGAAAAAGAAGTTGCGGTCGTTGAAGAGACAAACGGCGACGGTAATGGACGCAGTAAAGGCAATCGCCGCAGTAAAAGGATACATTTAGGTGAGATCAACATCGATGGTGAACCGCCTGATCTGAACATTCCGACATTCATGCGTCGTAACAGCGGTTGAGATAGAATTTTGGATTTTGGATTTTGAATTCTGAATTCAACATTCATCGTTCAACATTTAACGTGGTCGATCCGTATGTAGTGCTTGCGCGGATATACGATCAGATCATGTCACATGTCGATTACCATAAATGGGCGGATTTTGTAATTGACATCCTGACGGATTACGGTCTGCCTGGAACGGACGATCCTCGACCTCCTCATCTACTTGAATGCGCATGCGGAACCGGTACGGTTGCCGGTTTACTCGCGCTTAATGGTTACCGTGTCGATGCCTTCGATTCGTCTCCAACCATGATTGAAGTGGCGGAGTCAAAGGTTGGATCCATGTTGAATTCTCCTGATTTTACCGTGTCTGATTTCACTGTGTTGGATGCAGAGAATCGATATGATGCCGTATTGTGTCTGTATGACTCGGTGAACTATATACTCGAGCCGCACCTGATTGAAGATTTCTTTTCCCGGGTGCGGCGCTCTCTTAAAATGGATGGTTTGTTCCTGTTCGATGCTTGCACAGAGTACAATTCGATTGTACATTTCTCTTCAGAAGAGCAGCAGGAGAGATGTGAGGATTTCAGTTACGATCGAGTGATGAGATATAATCATCGTGAGATGATCCAGGAAAACAGTTTTTATATTCGCTTGGATTCGGAGCCCGGCAAGGTCTATAAGGAACTTCACAGGCAGAGGATATACAAGCTTCAAACCCTGAGAGATATTATCTCAAAATCCCGGATGAAGATATTTGAAGAGACGGATGAATATCTCCGAAAGCCGCCTCGCGAACAATCCCTGAGAGTGCATTTCCTCTGTCGACGGGATTAAGAATTTAGAGAAATGGCAGATCCTCTTAAACTTCTGAACATCACATATAACTACAGCGATCTGAGTGGAGTATCGAGAATTTCGTTTGAAGTGAACTCGGGCGACTTCACTCTGATAGTGGGTAAGACAGGCGCTGGTAAAACGACTCTGCTTAAGTTGATCTCTCTGGAGATAGTGCCTTTCTCCGGGGAGATAATCCTCGAGAAAATGAGGTCGAGCGAGATAAAGCCCCGATTGCTGCCCAAATGGAGACGACGTATCGGAATAATCTATCAGAATTTCAGGCTGCTCAATGATCGCAGTGCGCTTGAGAACGTTCGCCTGGCAGCGGTCTGTGAGCGTAATCTGCCGGGACGTCCGAAGAGGCGGGCTTTGAAAGCTCTTGCCAGGGTGGGACTTTCCCACAAAGTTCACAGCTTTCCAAACGAGCTTTCCACCGGTGAGCAGCAGAGGATAGCGATTGCCAGAGCTATTGTCAATGAACCGTTCTTGTTGTTAGCCGATGAACCGGTGAGTAATCTCGACGAGGAGACCGCTGTTGAGATAATTGAACTATTACAGAAGCTGAACCAGGCTGGAACCACCATGCTTGTAGCAACACATCAGCCGGAGAGGTTTACTTCGTACTATTCGAATACGCTCAAGCTGGATAGCGGGAGGTTGGTTGAGCATTGATAATCTTCTCACTACGTGAAGGCTGGCGTAATTTTGGCAACCTGGGAGTCGTCGGACTGCTGAGCCTTGCCTCGCTGACCGTAACATTGAGCCTTATCGGACTAACATCGAGGGGTTATCTGCTGATCGAGGATTGGAAAGCGGGTCTTCTGGGGAGGTTCGAGATAGAAGCCTTTCTATCAGATGAGATGGATTCAACGAAAGCACTGGATATATCGAAAAATATCAGGTCGTTGAAAAACATAGAGGATGTCAGATACATAACTAAACAAGCTGCTGCAGAGCGGTTTGAAGATCTCTTCGGAGAGGATATTGTTGAATTGCTCGATTATAATCCGCTGCCCACTTCGCTGGTAATATCCATGACACGAGACGCCGATCCTTTCCGCAGTTGGGAGAAAACCTCACAGGCGATTGCTGAAATGCCCGGAGTGGTGGATGTTGTCTATGCCGGTGAACTGCTGGCTAAGGTCAGCAGGTTTTATCACAGC
This sequence comes from bacterium, assembly GCA_013202285.1. Lineage (GTDB taxonomy): Bacteria > Electryoneota > AABM5-125-24 > Hatepunaeales > Hatepunaeaceae > JABMRV01. The sequence continues at coordinate 20,558 of JABMRV010000025.1, forward strand.
ACCGGGAGTTCCGTGGCGATTGTGATCGGCGTGGCTCTGATTGTATCGGTTTTATTTACGGTTCTTTCGGTACAGAGTGCGATCCTGTCCAGGGACGAGTTCATACAGATCGTGACTCTATCGGGAGGTACGAGCTGGATGGCTCGAGGTCCATTCGTCGCTCTGGGGGGATACTATGGGTTGGTTTCCGGAATCACTGCTTCCATTGTAATGGCGATAGTTGGCTGGTTTGTCGGGATGGGATGGGATGTTGACCCGGCGGAAGCCGGACTATCACTGAATATGTCTATCCGGTGGGATTATGCAACGCTTATTGCAGCGGGAGTGTTGCTCGGGATGTTCAGCGCCGGTTGGACTGCAAGCAGAAGAATAAAGAGGAAGTAAACATAGCGAGCGTAGCAAAGCAATCTCATTGATAATACACTGTTCGAGATTGCTTCGTCATCCGGCAACTGCCGGATTCCTCGCAAAGACACCTGCTTTGTCATCCTGAGCATGTTCGTCATCCTGAACGTAGTGAAGGATCTTCTTGTACGTTAATAGATTCTTCACTTAGTGCAGAATGACGTTGTGGGTAAATGGGTGACCTGTCCAGCAAAGAATGTTCAGAGTTCAGGTTTTAACCTGCATGAGTTTCAGCATAATAGCACGCTAAAGCGTGAACTCTGAACCAGGAACTAATTAATCAACAGCCAGTTAATCCCCCAGTATTCCTCCTTATGAATCATCTTATAACCCGGCACGAGATAATACTGGTACGAATTCCAGTTATGCAAACCCCAATAAATGGTTATATGATGAATCCTGAACGTAAACCTGAAATCAAGAGGGTACGCTCCACCGATTTCCTCCCTACCGTTTGAACCATAGGCATCGAATTTACCGATATACTTGCCACTCATAGAAATATCAGTCTCGAATTCGTTATTCCAGAAACTGCGATGCCAACCCGCCTCGAATACAAGTCTGAAATCAGGCTCTCGATATGAAATGATTGTATCAGGGAATTCTTCACCTGACACGATCCCTGTCATCGAGATCTCGCCGCGGAAAGGTTTATAGTCGTACCTCCATGAAGCTTGCCAGCCGTATCTGTTTCGATCCTCGATGGTAAACGGTGTGATAATGCTGTCAGTTCCGGTATGCCATACAACCGGGTTCTTTTCGATAATGTTGAAACCGGCAGCTTCTATTGTACCGAATTGAAAACTTTGCCTGATGCCGATTCTTCCATCGTAATAAAGCGTAACAGGCAGCTTCCTGCCGATGATTGCAGAATCCGGTTGAGCTTTCCAGCCCGGTTCGAATTCCTCAAACGGTCTTTCGTTCACGTTCAGGTATTCAGCGAACATGATCTCTGGGGAGTGCGGGTCGGAACTCTGTTTTAATTGAAGAAACAGCAGACAGGATTTACCGAGTTCGATATCTGACCCTGTAGCAATTACAGGTTTTACCCTGTCTATCCAATAGCCCGAACCTCCTCCAAGAAACCAGAGATTAAAGCGTCCGGCTTTCTTTTTATATCCTGCAGTGCTTTCAACCTCTATCAGGGAGTAATCGCTTCCTCCGGGGAGAATTCCGTCCAGGTGGCTGATCCTGATATATAGACCGAGATTCTGACGTACAGACCGGAAGACAGCGCCGATCTCCCGCCAGTAGTCATGTGGAATACCTACTCTGGTTTTACTTTCAGCTCGATATGCACTGATTTCAGAGCTTGAATTATTCCCATTCTCTCGTCTAAATGTTATATCAAGATCGTTGCGCTGCGTCTTCTGTGATGTTGTTGTGAAGGGAATTTCATGCCTGTTCGTGTTAGACATGTAAGACAGAGTCAGGTCTGTGATACTATCAAGTCGGGTGGTAAATCGCCCATAGAGGATATGTCCGGTATAGACGCCATGCGAGAGGCGACCAATTGACGACGGTATAAATCCGCCTGCGATCAGATGTGAACGTGAACTTACCTGTCTGCTGTGGATGAATTCAACCGGACCGAATTCATAATAACCGTCCCGGTGGGTGAGATATGTCAGCGGCATTCTGTTTGACGGCTCCAGCGGCATGAGATCGATAACCGCTCCCGGAGCAATTACACCGCCTAATCCCCCCCAGTGCACCGATCTGAATCCGCCGATTGCTGCTGGAGGCAGCAGACTGAGATCGGATCGACATGTTCGAGTGTCTCTGAAAGGTCTCCCATTCCACAGAACTCTCGTCCCTCGCAGCCCTCCGTTCAGAGAGGATAAGAAAACCGGTCTGCCTGCGGTAGCGAGATCGGGATGGAAGAGTTCGGTTCTCAATCCGGTGAAATCACCCGTGTTCTCAACGTTCAAAGTCGCATGTCGTAGAGGGGACAGGAGAAAGATGTTTCCATTGTCAAGAGGAGTCGTAAGATAATCTGGATTGAAAAAGGCATGACCAAAACGGAAAGGTACTTTTTCATCCTCATCAGTCTGGGAAATTTGCGAAAATGCAGGATGAACCGCCAAGAGTAATCCTGTGAGGATTATCAAGGTGAAGTATCGGTTACTTAACCTCATGGATCAGCTCTCGATTTGAAAGCGATTGGCGTTAATGAGGAGGAGAAACGGGGGAATAAAAACGGAGAATATGATAACATTGCTGATATTGTGTACAAGACTGAACGGGATACCGGCTGAAAGGGTTATCAAGATTCCCTTATAATTGAGTCCGATTGAGAGTGGATAAGCAAGATTTGTGAGGAGATCGTACCAGACAGTCGCGATGATTGCCAAAATGGGAAGACTTAGCAGTCTAAGAACCAGGGATTTCAATAAACGGAATAAAGCTCCCAAGACGGGAGCGGCTGATACACCGATAATTTGTGCGGTAAGTAGTGGAGGAAAAAGCCCGCCCTGCGGATTGAGACCGAAATATAAAAAAGCAGCTATTATTGCAGCAAGTATGCCTCGCTTTATCCCCAGTTTATAACCGGCGACGAATAGAACCAGCGTAACGGCTTCGATGTTCGGGATGAACATCAGCATGTAACCTGCTGCAGCCGCTACTCCAGCGAACATGGCGGTGAGGATATAACCCCTGAGTGTCTGATCAGGGGCTAAACTGGAGTTTCTCTGGTAGAGACTGTTTTTAGATATGTCCGTTTTTGACAAACTGATCTCAATGGCTTAAGTACCGGCTAATAATGCTTATTTGCTAATATCACTTTAATAAGTTCTTGTTGGAAAAGTATTCATTTTGTCATTCCCGCGCAGGCGGGAATCCAGACAAG
>JABMRV010000205.1 GCA_013202285.1 bacterium
CCCTTAAAGATCGTCGAATTGATATCCCTTATTTGATCGATCATTTCATTCGGTTGTTCAATGCTCGCAAAGGCAAAAACCTCATCGGAGTTACCCCGGGTGTGATGTCGGTGTTGATGCGATTGGATTTCCCCGGTAATATCCGCGAACTGGAAAATATAATCGAGTATGGGTACGCAGTGTGTCACGGGAGAACACTTGAGGTTGAACACCTCCCCGCCGAATTACAGACGCTGGCTTCATCCACTGAGTTATCAATGCGAGAATCCGATGCAATTCCGCTTGGAAAACCCGATTTAACTGAAGCAGTAATCATCCGCCAAACCCTCAAACAGTTCGGTGGAAACCGGACGAAAACTGCCTGCAAACTGAGTATGGATCGTACAACATTGTGGAGAAAAATGAGAAAATTCGGTATTAAATAACTCAACCCCATCACATCAGAATAATCACTTCCATCCCTCTCAAACACCATCCCAATTTTCACTTCAGGAAACACCGAGTGTTGCAAATGCAACAGATTGGTGTTGCATTTGCAGGCGGCAGAGTGTTGCGCCGCAACACTCTGTTTTTTATCTCTTCTGTAACGGCTTATTTATCAATGTATTATTTTATTGTGAAATTTGGCACGCTATTAGCATACAGGACAGGAATGCAGCTATTGAGTAAGATCAAATGCGAATTATTGTACAAGATAATAATATTTGAAACGTAAGTATTTGGAAAGAAAAAATTCACATACGAAACGGGGTAAAGTAGTAAGAATTGCCATTGCCTGTTTCGGTGAAGAGGTCGCTCCGTGCTTTGCCGCTGTTAGACGTTTTCGCATCTGGGAACTCGGACCGGACGATCAGATGAATTGCAGTGAGACAGTTCTCGATACACTCGGTGGACTCGCTCGCATACGACTGCTCAAGCAATCGGAGGTCGATGTCCTGATCTGCAACGGTATAGAAGGACAGGCACGTCAGCTCCTGGAAACGTCGGGGTGCCGTGTAGTTGAAGAAATAACCGGTTCGGTGACTGATGCACTCTACGGATACCTTGCCGGTAAAATCCCGGTCGATACACTTCATCGAACTGTTGAGACCGCTCAACTCCAGCCTCATACGGCTGATCTGGTCAAATGGACACAGGAACTGTTCGTTTCGCTCGGATGGGAGGTTGAAAAAACCGCGCAATCGGAAGCATATCCGATTGATCTCATAGCAGTTATAAGATGTCCAGTATGCAGCAAACCGGTGCGAACAGCTATATGTTGCGGGGCTCATACCTGTCGAGTGGAGTCGGAAATTCAGGAATTCAGCCATGTTACGGCACGAGAATACCATGCGCGGGTTTATATTCACCATGCAATGCCATATATTGTTAATGAATGTCGTGATTATGAAATCGAACTGCTTGATCCGGTTTCTTTCACCGCTGCAACAGTCAACAAATCAAGTCAGAATCAATTACCACCTTTGAGGTGCAGGATAAAAAACCATCCCGGACTAAATCCAGGATAAAAAACAATATTGAACAATCGGAGAATCAGCTGTGAAGCAATTGATTACTGAAGAAGAACGGAAAACAGCCTTTAAATTTCCCAAGAAAGAAGATGCCATTGAACGACAACGCTTGCCGGTGCGATATCACGTTGAGGATTTCGACGTAGAAAACCGCCCGCGACGGTTCCTCGAAGCGTTTGCAGCCATCCTGAAACATACAAACTACCGATTTGTGCTGGATCACTATGTAAAGGTCAGCGCCAAATGCTCACGTTGCGCTGTTGCATGTCAGGTGTATCAAGCCACCGGTGATAATGAGGATATCCCATGTTACCGGTCGGAACTTCTGCTGTCAGTCTATCGACGTCATTTCACCATGTCCGGGATGTTACGTGGAAGGATTTTCGGTGATCCGGGATTGACAGATCAACATGTTCAGGAGATGGCGGATTCTTTATGGAATTGTACTGCTTGTCGCCGATGCTATTTTGAGTGTCCGGTGGGGATCGATCATGGTATGATCACTCATCTGGGACGCTATATTCTATCTGAGATCGGTATCGCACCGCGGGCTTTGGTAGTCAGTACTCGTGAGCAATTAATTGGGAAGACCCAGAATACATCGGCAATTCCGGTTCCGGCATTGCTCGACTCACTTGAATTCCTGTCGGAGGAAATGGAAGAGGAGAAGGGCATCAACATTCCTTTTCCGATCGATCAGGAAGGAGCTGAATATCTATTTATTCCGGCGGTTTCCGACTTCCTCATGGAAGCTGATACACTAATGGGTAATGCGGCTGTATTCAAAGCGACCGGCGGTAGCTGGACTATCGGAACAGGATATTTCGACGGTATCAACTACGGTCTGTTTTACAGCGATCACGTGTTGGAGAAGGTCGTACAGAAAATTGAAGCCGAAGCAAAGCGCCTTAATGCAAAAAAGATACTCATTGGCGAGTGTGGTCACGCCTCGCGCAGCGCTTATTTCTTTTACCCCACATTTTGCGGTGGCAAGAACGCCCTACCGGTGATCAACTGTATGGAATATGCGTTTCAAGCTCTCAAGGAAGGTCGTCTTAAACTCAATCCTGACATAGTTACTGAGAGAGTAACCTATCACGACCCCTGTAATATCTCCAGACCGGGGTGGATTGTCGAGCAGCCGCGCGAAATTCTGAAGGCATTCTGCAAGAACTTCGTTGAAATGACCCCCAACCGTCGCGATAATATTTGTTGCGGTGGTGGAGGAGGAACTGTTTCCATCGATGAAATCCGTCCTTATCGAACAACGGTTGGCGGACGCGCCAAGGCGGAGCAAATACGAGCAACCGGTGCTAAGTATTGTGTCGCTCCCTGTGCAAACTGTAAGAAACAGCTTCGAGAATTGGTGGAAGATAACGATATTGACTGTGAAATCGTTGGACTACACGACCTGTTATATAAGGCGATAATCTTCGATAAGGAGAAAGAACCGGGAGTAACCAAACAGGATAACAGCAGTAATAACGAGGAGGAAATCTAAAGTTGCATGCATGGATAGAATTTGGGAGCGGACCGCTGTTCCGGCTCTGTTTTGCGCTGATGCTGTTAGGATTGGCGAGGATAGTTGTACTGACCATCATAGGAATGGTCGAGGCATATCTGCGAAATGATGACAAAATCATTAACTGGAGAGAATTAATCGGTAAGACTGTTTCCTGGTTGTTCCCCATTGCCAAGCTATTGAAGAAGCGTCCGGTTTACAGCCTGGTATCATTTTTATTCCATATAGGATTGATCCTAACTCCATTGTTTCTCGCAGCACATCTGCTGCTGTGGGAAAAATCTATAGGATTCGCCTGGTTTGCAATCCCGCAGTCTCTGGCGGATTATCTTACTCTGATTGTGATTGTCTGTGGACTGACACTCTTTCTGATGCGGGCGTTATATGGACCGGCTCGCGCCATCAGCCGCAAGCAGGATTACATCTGGCCCCTGCTGTTGGTTATTCCATTTCTAACTGGATATATGTGCGTAAACGGCAGGATCAGCCCTGCAACCTATCAGTGGATGATGCTGATTCATATCTTCTCAGGGAACCTGATCACGGTGATGATACCTTTCACCAAGATCGCTCATTGTGTATTGACACCACTATCGCAATTAGTAACCGGTATCGGCTGGAAATTCCCACGCGGTGCGGGTGATAAAGTGATTGAAACCCTCGGTTATAAGGATAGACCAACCTGGGTGGAGCAACCACGTTTAGGTTTGGAAAAAGTAACTACAGTGGAAAAAGAGGCTGCTGAGAAATGAAAGCAATTCTAACTGATACAACAAAATGCATAGGCTGCCGCGAATGCGTGATTGCCTGCAAAACACGGTATAAGCTCGATAATTCCATTCCGAGACGGTGGAGCGCCGAAGATGGACTCACTGCTCGTAACTGGACTTCGATTATTGAACGACCGGATAGTAAATATGTTCGAAAACAATGTCGGCATTGTATTGAGCCGGCGTGCGTATCGGCTTGTCCGGTTAATGCTCTTCAGAAAAACAAGGATGGAGCGGTTGTCTATGACAGTAGTAAATGCATGGGATGCCGCTATTGTATGATGGCTTGTCCTTACGGCATACCGCGTTATGACTGGGATCGACAGGTTCCCTATGTTCGCAAATGTATTCTCTGCGCTGAGTATATCTCAGACGGAAAACAACCGGCATGCACGGAAGTATGCCCCACTGAAGCGACTATATTCGGTGAAAGGGACGAACTCATCGCTGAAGCTCATCGCAGGATAAAGGCAAACCCGGGGAAATATATAAACAGGGTTTGGGGTGAGCACGAGGTTGGTGGTTCACAGGTGCTTTATATCTCAGATATTGATCTGTCTTTCCTGACCTATGGTCAACCTCTGGGCGATAAACCACTGCCTGATCGTACTGCTTCGGCAATGCACGCTGTGCCTTATGCGTTTGTAGGCATGGGATCTCTGATGGCAGGAATTGGCTGGGTTATCGGACGCCGTATGAAGAATGAAGAAGGCGGGAAAGATAAGCCGGAGGGCGAAGAAAATGAATAGGGTACGAAACTTTAAGCTGATCCTCTGGATGATTATCGGGCTGGGAGCAGCCGTTGCCACTGCAAGGTTTATGTTCGGACTCGGAGCGGTCACAAATCTCTCAGACAGAGTTCCCTGGGGACTCTGGATTGGCTTCGACGTTATGAGCGGTGTGGCATTAGCGTCAGGTGGATTTGTCCTTACCGCAACCGTGTATATATTCAAGCTTGACAGGTTCCATTCGATTGTCCGTCCGGCGATTCTTACGGCGCTTCTCGGCTACATAGCGGTGGCTGTCGGGTTACTCTTTGATCTCGGTCTGCCCTGGAATATATGGCACATGATGATCTACTGGAACCTTCATTCACCACTGTTTGAAGTCGGCTGGTGCGTGATGCTGTATCTGACGGTGTTACTGCTTGAATTCTTCCCTGTTCCGGCTGAGAAGTACGGGTTTCTGTCGAAGATTCGAGGCTTCCTGACTAAACTGCGATTACCCTTGGTTATCGCCGGAATCGCTTTATCCACGCTCCATCAATCCTCACTCGGTTCCCTGTTTCTGATTATGCCTTATAATGTTCACCCGTTATGGTATTCACCGATAATGCCGGTGACGTTTTTCATCTCAGCAATCGGGTTGGGATTAATGATGGTGACGTTCGAAAGCCTCTTTACAGGCTGGCTCTATCGTCGCGAGCAGGAGGTTGACCTGCTTGAACGACTTGGCGCTGCAGCTCGCTGGGTGTTTCTCCTGTATTTGGCGATTCGCCTGGGAGACCTTGCGGTGAGGGATCAGTTGGGGCATCTGAGCGGTGGTGAGTGGCAGGTCAAGATGTTCTGGTTTGAGCTTGTCATAGTAGCCATTATCCCCACCGTTCTGTTGTTCATCCGTGCGGTAAGGAGATCTGCAGCAGGGCTGATGACCGTTGCTATAACAGGCGTAACCGGCATCGTTCTGAACCGGATTAACGTGGGTGGATTGGTTCATATCAACCGGGGTGAGACTCTATACCTGCCTGCCTGGACGGAAATTGTCATCACGCTTGCCGTAATTGCCGGTGCAGCTCTCGTATTTCTTTTCATGGCAGAGAGGTTCAAAGTCTGGGAAATTCAACCGGTCGATCCCGATGCCGATCCCATCAAAATGCCCGAGTTCCATCCTGTTGACAGCTCCTGGCTTGGAAAACCTGAGATCGTCGCTCGGACGAAGTATTCTCTCGGTTTCATCATCGCTGCTGCGGTCGGTTTTGCGCTTCTGTCGGGTGAACCGTTGGAAAGTCGAGGCGTTGATCCCGTTCCGGCTCAACAAGCACGCGGTGGTGATACACTGTGGATCGATGGAAACCTGGATGGTTACGGAGTCGAATTCCTGCATGTGAGACATTGGTATCGCAGCGGTTCCGGGGAATCGTGCGTCGAATGCCATCACATGAACCTCCCGCTTGACAGAAATTCCGGCTGTTATCACTGCCATAGCGACATGTATCTCCCTGCCGACGCATTCAGGCATGATTGGCACAGCTCACCGACCGGAGGCAAACTCGCCTGTCATGAATGCCATCAGAAAGGAGTAGTTCGCGCAGTTGAATCGGCAAAGAAGTGCGATGAATGTCATAATGACCTCATTCCATCTGAGGCATCCATTGAGGTCGAGCAATATATGGCAGTCAGTTATGCTGATGCGATGCATCACCTGTGTATAGACTGCCATACGAAAGAGGCAGTGCCAAGAGAGAACCCGGATCTGCCTCGATGCACAACCTGTCACAAAGGACAACGCGATATCATCGACGCAACAGTCCTCGATTCAGACAGAAGGAATTTAACAGGCAAGAGGACACTGTTGCCACCGATCCATCAAGAGTGATATTATGGAAAGCAAAGCGTTAACTCAAGTAGAGAAGCTACTTGGACGGGAACTGTTAGAGCAGATGCCGTTCAATATCGCGGTAATCGATCGTGACTTTCGAGTTGTTGCCGCTAATAAGAATTTCAGTGAGTATTTTGGTGATTGGAATGGTCGGCATTGTTATGAGGTGTATAAAGGACTGTATCAACCATGTCCCGATTGTGATGCTATCGCTACTTTCAAGGATGGCAAGGTTCGAGTGGTCGATGGAAGTGGTATTGACCGTCACGGGATAACCCGTCACTATGTCGCACATCTGGCTCCGCTCATGGATGAAGAAGGGAAAGTGCAATATGTAATCGAGATGACTACCGACCTGACCGAAACACGTCGCTGGCAGCGTGAATATGATTTGCTGTTCGAGCGTGTTCCGTGTTACATTACAGTCATTGACAAAGACTATCGGATTATACGTGCAAATGAGAAATTTCATCATACCTTCGGGGAAGTACGGGGAAAATACTGTTACGAGGTTTATAAGCGGCGTAAATCGCCATGTCCCAAGTGCCCTGCGATAGAGACGTTCAAGGATGGCGCTGAACATGTATCCAATCAGGTCGGTATCCGACGGGATGGTACTGAAGCTCATTACGTTGTAACCACATCACCCCTGTCGCGTGGTGAAACCGGAATCGCTCATGTCATTGAGATTGCAACAGACATCACCGATATTCGTAAACTGGAAAGTCAGCTAAGGCAGGCGCATGATCTCTACGAGAGCCTGATCAGTAACTCGGCAACCGGTATCATTGCAGTTGATCAAGATGGTAAATCCAAGATCATGAATCCAGCCGCTCGCGCCCTGCTTGACTGGAAAGCCAGGCGCATGCCGTCTGCTGACCGCATTGAGAAGATGCTTCCACGGGAGTTCTTCGATGCTCAACTGGACACTGACGACATGATAAACATAACTTCAGGCTCTGTAACTACAAATCGTGGTGAAGATGTACCTGTGAGATTCAGGGCTGTTGAGCTGAAGAGCCGCGGTAAACGGTTGGGTCGAGCGGCTTTCATGCAGGATTTGAGCGAGCTGAAGCGACTCGAAGAGGAAAAACTCGATGCAGAGCGGTTAGCCGCTGTCGGACATACCGTCGCTGGATTGGCACACACTATCAAGAACATGCTGATGGGACTCGAAGGTGGAATGTATATGGCAAACATCGGTCTTCAACAGGGAGATTCAGAACTCATTGTGGAAGGTTGGGAGATTCTACAGCGCAACTTTGAGAAGACGACGACGTTAGTTAAAGATTTTCTCAGCTTTGCCAAAGGACGTATTCCTGAGCTGCGACTATTAGATCCGAATGGTTTAGCAAAAGACATTATAGACTTATATCGAGACACCGCCCGCAAACAAGGGGTTGAATTAATACTGGAAGCCGGTCAGGATGTTGAACCGGCATTCCTCGATCCGAGCGGGATTGAGACCTGTCTGACAAACCTCATCTCCAACGGGATAGATGCTGCTGTTATGCGGGAAGGAGCTGGTGGTCAGGTCATCCTCAAGACTCGTGAAGAGGATGGTCAGCTCATCTTTGAATCCGTCGATAACGGTTGCGGGATGGATTGGGATGTCAAACAGAAAGTATTTACAACTTTCTTCACAACCAAAGGCGGCAAGGGAACCGGACTTGGTCTTTTAACAACGCGGAAAATTGTCCAGGAACACGGCGGAAGCATCGAGGTTGATTCTATTCCCGGCGAAGGATCGGTTTTCCGCATCAGACTGCCTCGTGCCCGTCTGGAGGCTTTGGCAGAACAAGTATCCTCAAACGAGAAAATAAGCGAACAGGAGCTACAAAATGACGGAAAGTGATAAACGAATCCTGGTTGTAGATGACGAATCCGACATCCGAAGTTATCTGAGAACTGCTCTTGAACATGCCGGTTTCACGGTAGAGACCGCTTCAGACGGAAAAGAGGCACTCGAAGCAGTAAGAAGTAATCCCCCGGATTTAATTTCGCTGGATCTGGTCATGCCGAAACATTCGGGAGTCAAATTCTACCGCGAGCTTCAGAAAGACAAAACCCTCTCCAAAATTCCCGTTCTGACGGTAACGGGGCATGCTCGCGATGAGCTGGGAAAAGCCGATTTCGAGGAGATGACGATGTCCGGACCGGGTGTGTATCTTGAAAAACCGGTCAGTCCTCATTCCTACGTTTCTGCAGTTAGCAAGCTGCTTGGAATGGAACCGCTGGAACCCAGGGAAACGAAACCGGAAGACTTGCACAACCGGTTATCGCAGGCGATGAAAGACGCTGACAAGGAAGCGTTGAAGCGCGCACTGGATGCGCTAAAAGGGAAATTAGACAAATAATCCAAGGAATAAAAATGCCAGACACAACTGCAAAAAAGATCCTCGTTGTTGAAGATGAACCGGATGTAATGACCTATCTGGTCACATTCTTTAAGGTCAACGGCTTCGACGTTCTCATAGCAACCGATGGTAAAACAGGCTTTGAGATAGCAAAATCGGATCATCCTGATCTGATCAGCCTCGATATAACGATGCCCAAAGAATCGGGTGTTCGGATGTATCGCAATCTGCATGATGAACCCTCGACCAAAGATATTCCGGTAATTATTATCACCGGAGTTTCCAGCGAGTTCAAGGGATTTATCGAGAGCCGTAAACAGGTTAATCCTCCGGCGGGCTACTTTGAAAAACCGATCGATCGTGAAGCCGTGCTTGCCAGGATTAAGGAAATTCTGAATTAGTCTAATCGGGAAGCAGGTATGGCTGAGGAGGCGATAGGGCACGTCTGTCCACCATCCGTGATAAGATGGTTGAACAACCCAATACGTAAACTCATTCAGAATCCACGGAAGATAATGGGGGAACACGTTAGTCCGGGCGACACCGTGGTCGATCTTGGCTGCGGCGGTGGTTTTTTTTCAGTCGCACTTGCCAAGATGGTAGGTGTTAACGGACGGGTGATAGCTGTCGATCTGCAAAATGAGATGCTGGATATCACGCGCGATTTTGCTGTGAAAAACGGTGTCCTGGAAAGGATTACTCTTCATCGATGCAAATCGAATGATATAGATTTATCCGATGAGAAAGTTGATTTCGTACTTGCGTTCTATATGGTACATGAAGTTCCGGATAGAAAAGCGTTTCTGCGTCAAGTATCTGAACTCCTCAAGCCGAATGCTCATTTCATGATGATCGAACCAAGTCACCATGTCACAGCGGAGCAGTTCGATCAGATCCTGAATGAGGCAGGTTCCGCAGGTTTGAAACAGTTGAGACCTTTACGAATGATATTGAGCAGAGGTATGTTGTTTGGATTAACATCAACAAATGAGACTCATTCGAGTTAACTCAGGAACCCTCAAAAGAAAGGATAAAACATCGTGGAAAAGAAATGCCAGAAACCGGAAAAACTGATCGGCAAGCCGGAGGACTGCACACCAGAACAAATCCAGGAGTGTCACGGTGACGAAAAAGAACACCGATGTGAAGGTGAAAAAGAACAGGGAGAACCTAAATGAAATACTTAGTGGCAGCTTCAGCAGCCGACTTGGACGCCAAGATTTCCAAGCGATTTGGTCATGCAAATTATTTTCTCATTGTCGATCCGGAAACCTTTGAATTTGAAGTAAAAACCAGCGTTGGCGAAAATGATCCATCTCGCGGCATCGGTCGTTACTTTAACCAGGACATCAAGACTGTTATCGTCGGCAATATCGGACCAGGGATATTTACAAGTATGAGTAACACCGGATGGCAAATATATTCCTGTATCGGTCTGACCGTACGAGAAGCTGTCGAGAAGGTTCGAGACGGTTTGGTTTCAGCATTGACCGCATCGACTATGAAACACAGCATACGCAATGGTGGTGGTGGAGCTGGTGGTGGTAGAGGTCAGGGAAGGGGTAATGGTCATCCCCGCAACAAAAGATGACACTGATAAAATATTGAAACAAACATGATTAAACTTCCTCCGGGTGTACAGATTGAGGAGTTACCTCTTGAAACGATGTATCGCGGGGTGCTCCGTGGTCTGCTTACACGCATCAAGGGTCTGTATGAAGCGATCTACGCCAGGTACGGCGAGGACGGACTTGATCTCATCCGTGAGATCAGCAGCAGATACGGTAAAGAAGTAGCTGACCGTGTCCGACGGGGCGGGAAACCCTGGGATATACAACAGGTGGGATTGTATCTGATCAAGGTGTTCAATAATATGCTCTCGGAGGGTGAAGTAACAGAGTTCACCGAGAACCGCGTATCAATTATGGTTCCGAGCTGTCCTTATCCGTTCGAAGATACAATAATTTGTGCTGCACATACTTCGATGGAACGTGCTCTGGTAAAAGGTTTGAATCCTGAGCTGGAATATATTATTGAGAAATCGATCCCTGCCGGTGATCCGTTCTGTCTGCATGTTCTGACTTCCGCGAATCAAACTTAAATGAGAAAGATCCTCGCACATTGGATTGAGGAAACGCTCGCCTGCTTCGCTGTTGACCGGCGAGTGGTCGATGTTAGATTGGGATTAAAGGCAGTGGGTGTCAAATTAGATGATGGGACCTGTGGCGTAGCATACAGGTTTACAAAAGATGCCTCTTGTGATGATATTTCCCGGCTGGGTCATGAATCACTTGCCGGACGTAAGGCTTCAGAGCTGTTAACCTGGCTTCGCACTGAAAACTCACTCCAGCGGTCGGTGGGTTTGGCAGTCGCTAACGCGCTTATCTCGCCTGATCTCCTTAAAGCATCTGCGAACGTAAAAATAGTCAATGGAGATGTTCTTTCAGCTATTGAAATACCGACCAGTGAACGGATTGCGATGATTGGATATTTTGAACCAATGGTGGATAAAATACGCAAACGATGCGCCTTGGAGATATACGAGTTTAATACTTCAATGGCGCCGGAATTACGAGAATCATCGGCGGCACCGGAGGGGCTGAAACGATGTGATATTGCATTGATTACAAGCACTACCATCGTTAACGGCACTATCGACCGGTTGCTTGAAGCAGCAACAGACTGCCGGGAAGTTGTGATGTTGGGTCCATCGACACCGCTTGTTCCTGAAGCGTTCGCTGGAACTCCCGTGACCCTGTTGTCTGGTGTGGTAGTAGTGGACAATGAAATCCTGCGAGTGGTGAGTGAGGGAGGCGGGATGAGACGTTTTAAACCTTATGTCCGTAAAGTAAACATCAGGTTAAATTGAACAGGAGAGTTCGTAGTACTGAAAGGGAGATAATATTATGCCACGAAATGGAGATCAAGGAAGAAAAAATCCCACCGGTAACTTCGGTAAAAGTGGTGGGTCTGGTCAAGGCAGCGGTATGGGTCGCGGTAATCGCGGCGGTGGTGCCGGATTAGGACCAGTAGGTGAATGTACCTGTCCCGATTGTGGGGCAACTGTACCACATCAGCCGGGATTCCCATGCGCGCAAATGAAATGCCCCAAATGCGGGGCTTTCATGATTCGCAAACCATAAATGTTCGAAGGGAAACCAAATGAAAGAAGAGTCGCAGGGTGATATAAGTAGCAAGAATCATACGCATTGTCAAACTGACCGGCAGAAACAAGAAATCACCGATAGTCAGGACATCTTCGCTCGTATGAACAGGATAAAGCATATAATATTGGTTTTATCCGGTAAAGGCGGCGTAGGTAAAAGCACTGTTGCCGTCAACCTCGCTGTTACACTCGCAGAAGCCGGTAAAAAAGTTGGACTGCTCGATATTGATATTCATGGTCCCAGTATTCCACAAATGTTAAATTTGACGAAAGAGAGATTGAATATCACCGGTGAAGTGCTCATCCCAGCCAACTATAGTCAAAACCTTAAAGTAGTGTCCATGGGATTATTGATGGGAGGTCGTGACGAAGCAGTCATCTGGCGCGGTCCTTTGAAGATGAAAATAATCAAACAGTTTCTTAAGGATGCAGATTGGGGAGAACTCGATTACCTGATTATCGATTCCCCGCCAGGAACGGGAGATGAACCGCTGTCGATTGCGCAGCTTCTTCCGCATGCAGATGGCGCTGTAATCGTTACAACGCCACAGGAAATTTCCGTTGCGGACGTCAGAAGGTGCATTAACTTCTGCCGTAAACTGTCGTTGAAGACTTTGGGAGTAATTGAAAATATGAGTGGCTTCATCTGCCCGACATGCAACACGAAGATCGACATCTTCCAGTCTGGCGGTGGACGAAAGATGTCCGAAGAGATGGGAGTGCCGTTCCTGGGCAGTATTCCTTTAGATAAAGGACTTGTTGATGCATGTGACAGCGGAAAGCCTTATGTGCAGCAATTTGCTGGTACGGAGACAGCAAAAGCATTCAGTGAAATAATCGCTCAACTTACCAGTGCAAAGACGGAAAATACTGATATTTCTAAAGATAAATCCAATGAGATGAAAGGAGATAGCCAAACAATGAGGATTGCTTTGCCGATAGCAAACAACAAGCTCTGTGCTCATTTCGGGCATTGTGAATCGTTCGCTTTAATTGATGTTGATGAGCAGAATAAGACAATAGAACATTCAGCGCTTATACCCTCGCCCGGTCATCAACCGGGTTTACTGCCTCCCTGGCTGCGAGAACATGGCGTCGATTTAGTCATTACCGGGGGAATGGGAATGAAAGCTATAGATTTGTTGAGTGCTCAAGGAATCAAGGTGGTTATGGGTGCATCTGAGGATTCACCGGAACGACTGGTTCAGTCTTATCTTGAAGGATCGTTGGTCATTGGTGAAAATATATGCGATCATGGTGAACATATTTGCGGTCATGATGAACACAGTTGCGATCATTGATCCGACGATCTCCTTCAATAATTCCCGGACAGACTGAAACCGGAATCCATATAACTCATTGATATGTTATCACCCTAATCCAGCATTAACAAGGCAAGTTATAAGAGTGCAGAACATGTTCGTGCCGCAGGGTGTCCTCGAGTC
>JABMRV010000206.1 GCA_013202285.1 bacterium
GCAGACAAGAATGTCCGCCCTCCCCATTCGATGTAGCGAAGCACCAAACCCAATACACAGAGAAGAAATGAACGACATAGGCACCGGTAAGAATTTTCCCCCAGAAAATCC
Organism: bacterium; assembly: GCA_013202285.1. Lineage (GTDB taxonomy): Bacteria > Electryoneota > AABM5-125-24 > Hatepunaeales > Hatepunaeaceae > JABMRV01. Next base: position 112 of record JABMRV010000206.1, read on the forward strand.
TTGTTTAATGGATAGAGCAATCAGCTATTCACTCGTAAACTTCGGTATTGTCCCCAATATTTGGTTATTCATGAATATTCTTAACCGAACTCGTTTCGTCGGTAAGGATAATATTGCAGGAATGAAAGCACCATGGATACTGATGTCAAACCATGTGACTTTACTTGATGATCTATTTATAGGACCGCTGATTTTTTTTCCAAAAGGATTTCTCGGATATCGCTTTATCCCCTATCATGCACCTGAAGAGCGAAATTTCTACCGAAAACGACTTATCACCTGGTTCATGAAGAATGTAAAATCGATACCGTTAATGCGCGGTCGCGGTATCCGCCAGGAGGGCATCGATCGTATTATCTCTGCAGTCAAGAAAGGCGGTATTTTGCATATTTATCCTGAGGGAACGAGAACCCGCACAGGTGAGATAGGTTCCGGACAACCCGGTATTGGGAGAATCGTGTATGAAAGCGGCGCTCCAGTCGTTCCGCTGTATCACCAGGGACTCGAGCATGTATTGCCCATCGGAAACCGTTTCCCCAAATTCGGCAGAGAGATCAGGATAGCTATAGGAAAACCCATTCGATTTGACGAAGAATTAACAATGGAGAACAATATGCAAACCTGGCGGAAGATTACTCATCGTGTAATGGAAGGTATTCGTGAACAGAAGGAAGTGTCAAGTGCAAAATGGGGATTCAGGCGTGTTGTAACCGGGTTAAAGAACTCTGCGTAAGAAAGTGTGAAGTAAGAATAGGATCATTGTTATATTGTTAAATTGTTATATTGTTGTATTGTTATATTGTTATATTGTTATATTGTTGTATTGTTATGTTGTTTGATTTAATTGTTTGATTACTTGTAAGATATAATTTTGCAACCGCAGGGTGAGGACACCCTGCGGCACAAACATTGCAAAGGACACCCTGCAGCACGAACATTGCGAAGAACATCGTGCAGAAGGAACATACGCTGGATCAGGAACTCTTATTTAACAAGATAAACCACTGTCCTCCGTATCTGTTGACCGGAACTTATCTGCACAATGTAACCTCCACATGACCATCCCGATCCGTCGATGATAAATGTCCCATCCGAGTCTGTGTTCAATCGACTGAAACTGACATCCACCCGTCTTCCGGACAGATCATAAACCTTTACCTCGATCACGCCGGAAGGCATGTCAGAATAACTGACCATGATTCGACTGTTGAACGGATTTGGTGTTGCAGAGATGCTGAATGATTTGTAATCCCTCACATCTGTAACTCCTCCGATACTTACACTCAAAACTGCCAATTCACCCGGTTCAAACAGCTGACTGCCTTCGATCCACTCAAGGTCGGGAAGAACAATATCCCGACGAGTTCTGCTGTAAAGCTCCGCAGAAGGGAATTCACACTCCTCATCGCCCCATATTGCCACCCCGCATAATCCAGAACTGAACACTCCCGATCCGACGAGTTTCTCTTCCGCATTGAAGAAACCTATTTCGTCTCCGTCGAAGATGTTCTCACCGGCATACAACAGGATACTCATGCCGTCTGCTGAAGCAGGCGGACGGCGAAAGACAACCGGATCCGGTTGGATATGTCTCACTCCCTCGCCAGTGCGTCGTCGTGGATAGAAAAGCTCTATCTCTCTATCTGTCCTAATATGATAACCCTTTCCGGGTCGCAGATCGGGCATGTTACTGAAACCGCGATCAGGAAGATAGAAGTTACCATGTGAATCTCTCGCCCTTATAAGCGCTTCTTCATCGACAATTGAGGCGAATGCCTGTTCAACGGGCAGTTCGAAATCGGGCAGGTAAGCTACTATCTGCCAGCCTTCCAAAAGCGGAACAGGTTGCGTGAAATATACCGGCAGCCCGTAGAATGTCAAAGTATCCATTTCAATAACGTTCACCTGATAGCCTCGAAACAGGTTCCATGTCGGAATATTGTTGAATAGATATGATGGCAGGTAGAAGTTGCCTAAAGCATCTTTGACAAGCAGGAGGTTGTTATTTATAACTATATCCTCAAATATCTCAGGGATTGTCTGGTTAATAAAAACATCAACATTCCTTGAAATTGTGCTCCATCCGGCTTCCAGCAATATATCCATTCTGATCTCATCAGGCTGTATCAATTCGAAAGCCGCCAGTCCATCAGGAATACCCCAACCGATCAGTGTATCGGGTTCCTCGTTGTTGTGTGCAACCTCTCGCAAGATGTCTCTCAGCAGGATAGGAGTCAGATGCGGATTTACCTGGATAAGCAATGCGCATAATCCGGCTATCGCCGGTGTGGAAAATGATGTACCGTTGTTTGATCCATAGACGTCAAGGTACGTGGGTGATGCTACGCGTACTCTTTGACCCAAGGTGGTAAAATCAGGCTTGATCCTTCCGTCAAATGAAGGACCTAAAGAGGAGAAAGCCGTTCTTGTGCTGTCTCCCCGCATAGCGCCAATTCCCAAAACGTTGTTTCCATCAGCCGGTGCACCCATCTTATCAATCGGATAGTCTGATTGTCCCGTATTCCCCATCGCATTTACGACAACCATTCCCACCTCAACAGCCCGATCTGCGACGATAGTAATCGGCGCGGTATTGCCATCCATATCTTCATAATCGTACCAGCTCATGTAGGATAGAGATGATGACACAATATCCACACCGAGTTCATCCATCCATTCCACAGCGGCTATCCAATAATCCTCCTCCACCATGCGTTCCCAAAGTGTGCATTCGGTCTTGGCAAGAACATAGCTCGCTTCAGGCGCGATACCTATCAGATCACCCGGCGCGAAACCGGCTAAAACCGACAGCGTCTGAGTGCCGTGTCTTCCAGTCCCTAAATCGTCACCGTCATCAACATCATCGTCATCGTTGACGAAATCGTAAGCGGCAACAATATCGAGGTTTTCAAAGCACTCATGTCCGAGGTTATTGAAGCCCGTATCAGTAAGACCTATCAGGATTCCCTCGCCAAGATAATCCCTGTCATGCAGTTCCGGGATATTCAGAAAAGCATTCTGAATATAGCTGTTTCCGTAATCGAAACGATGGTCATCACGATCAGGGGAATGTGGGCGGTCGTCCTCAGTAAAGTAGAAGTCCTCAGGGAAATGGCGGGTGAAACTTCGGACAGGTTCTATTCGTGAGACAAATGAGAGCTGGAGTAATAAATCCACGAGGGATGGTTGAAAATCGTAACTGGCAGCGTTCAGCCATCGACTGACTGTGCGTGGAGGGCATCCAGTGATTGCAGAAACTGAATCCAGAAAGGTCTTATCGACTGCGAGATCAATAACATCAATCAGCGCACCGGTTTTTACGCGGGATCTACGTTCCCTGCAGCGTTCATTAAGACGGTTCTCAGCATTATTTAAGGCATCTGACCGTTCTGCCTGTCCGTTAAATTCCTTATCAATAAAATAAACCCAGTATGGAACAGTATCATTCAGATGAGCCGCAGATAAGGGTTTGGCGAAACAGGTACATGGGTGGAACAGACAGAGTGAGAATAATAAAGTTGTGAGAACAGTTGAGATTCTCCCGTTATCTATCCGTCTTCGAATTGCTTTTTGGCAATTCCAAACCATTCGCTTGCATCTCCTTCCATAATCGATAACTGCCACCATCCAAACAATAGGAAGTGATACCATCGATTGCAAGTCTTCCAGCTATTCTCCGGGAATCATCCCCCCAGAGACAGATTAAGTAGATTGGTCGCTCGGTTGACAGTGTCTCGGCAACATAAAACATCTCGCTCAGTTGTATTTCTTTCATACCCGGTATAGAAACGATATGTGCGGGATTATCAGGGATTGCCTCCCGTATAAAATAGATGTCTATATTAACTTCCGCCTTCAGACTGTCAACGAGAGCGCGAGGTGTTATGGAAACGATTTTTCCAAGTTTATGATGTTCAAATTTTTCGGGAAGCTGAAACTCTTCGTGCTTCTCTATCTTCCCACAACTTGAAATTAGAACCAGCGCCAGTAATATTGATATGACGCCTGTTATTTTAGCCATCGATATTTCCTTTCTTTACTGAATATCTTAACGTTGCTTGTAAGTCGAGCCACACGACGAAAGAGTGATCAAGAAGCAAGTAAGAAAAATATATTAGCCTTACGGAGGATTGGCAGACAAGAATGTCTGCCCCCCCATTCGTCGACAGGAATGTCGGCGCTTCCCATTTACTTACTGAGACCCTGTTTGACAAGCAAACCGGGGCACCTGCCGATTGTATAAATAAACTGCGCTTCTTACTAACTACCGGCTGCTCCCTTAGTGTAAGCAAGCATTCCACCGGCTTTCATTATCTTGATCTGCCGAGGTGACAGATTGGTGACAATTCTGATCGATGCTCCCGTACTCTCATTCTTGAGAAAAACCCCGCCCTTATCAAGCCCTTCAAGTACTCCCGCAATACTGAGCCTGTCACCCTGGTTGAGCTTATCGTAATCGGCAGGATCGGCAAATTCAAACGGTATGATGCCGAAGTTAACGAGATTGGCGAAATGAATCCTTGCAAAACTCTTTACGATGACCGCTTTAATACCGAGATACATCGGCGCCAGAGCCGCATGTTCCCGCGAAGACCCCTGACCGTAATTCAAACCGCCGACGATAAATCCTCCTCCGGCAGCCTTTGCACGAGTCGGGAAAGTCTCATCGACCCGAACGAAAACATGCTCGGATATCGCCGGTATGTTCGATCTCAACGGCAGTACTTTAGCGCCAGCCGGCATGATATGATCCGTTGTAATATCATCGCCGACTTTTAACAGGAGTTCACCTTCGAGCTGATCCGGCATAGGGTCTTTCGTTGGAACCGGTTTGATATTTGGTCCGCGCAATACTTCAATATCCCTGCCGTCCACCGGTGGGGTAACAACCATGTTGTCGTTGATGATGAATTTCTTCGGTGGTTCCACAATCGGGTAATCGCCGAGCTTACGCGGATCTATTACCACACCATTAAGTGCGGCTGCAGCAGCCGTTTCAGGGCTACAAAGATAGGATTTATCGGGTGAAGTTCCTGTCCTTCCGGCGAAATTGCGGTTGAAGGTTCTCAAGGTTACAGCGCCGGTCGGAGGCGCCTGTCCCATGCCGATACAGGGACCGCAGCCAGATTCGAGAATCCTGACTCCAGCAGCGATGAGATCACTCAGTTCACCCGTTCTTGAGATCATCTCAAAAACCTGTTTCGATCCCGGACTTAGAGTCATACTGACCTGCGGGTGAATGATCTTACCCTTAAGAATAGCCGCTACACGTGCGAGATCCATATATGGGGAATTTGTACACGATCCCACACAGACCTGATGGACTTCAAGCCCTTCGATTTCGCGAACCGAAACCACATTATCGGGCATCGAGGGCTGTGCGATCATCGGTTCGAGTTGGGACAGATCTATCTCAATATGTTCATCGTACTGTGCGTCCGGATCAGGTTTCAGTTCACGCCAATCGTTACCACGATCCTGCGCTTCGAGAAAACTGCGTGTCTGCTCATCAGATGGAAAGATGGATGTCGTGGCGCCAAGTTCCGCTCCCATATTGGTGATAGTAGCACGTTCAGGTACTGAAAGCGTCTCAACTCCGGGACCGCCATATTCAACGATCCATCCAACGCCGCCTTTGACGGTTAATCGACGCAACATCTCAAGAATGATGTCCTTAGCGGTGACCCAGGGCTGCAGACGTCCGGTGAGATTAACTTTCATTACTTTGGGAATCTTGAGGAAATATGCACCACCACCCATTGCTACGGCAACGTCCAGTCCTCCGGCGCCGATGGCGATCATTCCCATTCCGCCTGCAGTTGGAGTGTGGCTGTCGGAACCTATCAGAGTCCCGCCGGGGACGGCGAATCGCTCCAGGTGAACCTGGTGGCAGATACCGTTACCGGGACGGGAGAAATAAACGCCGTACCGCGATGCGGTGCTCTGTAAATAACGATGATCATCCGGGTTCTCAAAGCTGGTTTGCAACATATTATGGTCGATGTAGCTGACAGATCTCTTTGTCCGAACTCTATCGATACCGATTGCTTCAAACTGAAGGAAAGCCATCGTACCGGTTGCGTCCTGAGTCAGGGTCTGGTCGATACGAAGACCAACCTCCTCGCCGGTCTCGAACTTACCCTCTACTACGTGCTCCTGTAATATCTTCTGAACAATGCTTGATCCCATTACTGTTCCTTATGTACCTTTGTATTAATGAATGTTGGATTTTTGATATTATTATTAATTAGTTCCTGTTGAAAATGTACCGAATCTGAAGGATTTTATCTAATGTGATCATTCTGGTAAAAGTCGGATTCCATGAAATAACAATAACTTGTCTAGATTCCCGCCTGCGCGGGAATGACAAAATGAATACATTTTCAACAGGCACTAAGTAAAGAAACATAGGCAACAAGTAGCCCATGTCACACGGGGTAGTCTGTTATTACTCCTCTACTTCAGAGGGCCAGACCTGATTACGACCGTTTTCTTTTGCTTTATACACATGAGTATCAGCTATCCTGACGAGGTCTTTGGCGCGGTCTATATTCAATTCTTTGTCGCCGTTATAATAATGATGTCCGATACATATCGTCACGGACAGGTCTTTACCATCTACAGAAAATGGCGTATTTTCAACAGCTTTATGCAGTTTTTTTGCTGCAAGACATACTGCTTTAGGACTTGATTCCGGTAGCAGAACGATGAACTCCTCCCCACCGAAGCGTGCCAGGATATCAGTGCCTCGCAGGCTTTCCTTCAGCGTATTTGCCACTCCCTGCAAGACGCGGTCACCCGTGAGATGACCGTAAGTATCATTGAACTTCTTGAAATAGTCGATATCTATCATCATGCAGCCGAGAGTTGATTTATATCTGCGGGCTCTCTGAAAATTCCAGTCCAGAAACTCCTCGAAGAAGCGGCGATTGTAAACCTTCGTTAACGAATCTATATTCGCCGCTTTTCTCAACTTTATGTTTGCCTCTTCGAGTTTCATGGCAAGTGTTTCTGCTTTTTTCATTGCGGTTTCGAGTTCACTGACCATCTGGTCGTAAGAAAGCGTGGCTCTGCCAAGTTCGGTATTAATTATCCTCAGCAGATCGATGGATGAGACTCCGGTTGAAGAGTCGATAGATAAACGATATGTCGATTTATCGGCTTCCAGGGCGATTCTCTGCAGGACATTAGCCAGTGCATCAGCATTAAGACCGAACTCTTTAACACTGTAGTCAGAGATGCTTTGCAGTTCACTTACATGTCTCGCACTGAAGAATACTCCGCCAATGCGGATAGCGAGTTGAAGCACATCCATAGTGAGATTGTCAGAAGCGACTTTCTCGGGTGAATGATGATGCTTGATGGCTTGCTCGAAGTCAGGTCCAAAATTCCAGGCGTGTGCCAGATGCTGTCCTACAGTCGTATGATCGATTCCAAGCGCGTCATGCTCGTAACTGGTCAGCATTCCGCCTTCGGTTTGCCATTGTTTTAATACCGGATAATAATGTTCCTGGAAATTAGCAAATAGAAAATGAGCCCCGATATCAAGCATCAAACCAAGCGCATAATAATATTCCGGATTATCCCTACCTAACTTGATCGCAAGCTGTCTGGCACTCGTTGCATTGAACAATGATCTCTCCCATAGCCACTGCAGTATCTCATTACTGGGATCGTACTTGTCCGACTTTGGATCAAGATCGATAAACTCGGTTGACAGCGCAAGATTCTTCAGAGTATGTGAACCGATTCTCTTGATTGCAGATGGTATATCCATCGCATTGTCATCATACTTTCCCGAACGATTGGCAGCTCTCAGAACGGCAGACGATGTTGCAACATCATATTGAATCAGTTCTTTCAATACTTTCAAATCAGGTTTTGAGCCTGACGCAGATGCTGCAACCAGTTTCATCAGACGATCAAACGTCTTCATACCCGATCCGGAATTCACCGCATCGAGAATCCGGCTTACCGTTAGTTCATTTGGCATGGTACTAACTTCTATTGTTTCAGTTCTATTCGGACGTCACCGACTATCTCGTTTAAGTGAGATAACATCTCGTTTAACTTGTCCCGGGCGAATGTTTCATCCTTTGCTTCCGAATAGACTCTCAGGATTGGTTCGGTGTTTGATGATCTTACCTGAACCCATCCCTCGTCAAATGTCACTCTTAATCCGTCAATCCGCGATAATTGGTCGTGATCATACTTTTCTGAAACAGCCTTTATAATCTCATCGGCATCTGTTGTCTCGAGCGGATAAGCTATTCTAAACATCCTATATTCAGGGAAAGTCTTCCTGATTTCACTCAGTTTTTTCTTGGTTTTAGATAAATAATTAAGAATTAAAGCCATACCGATACCCGCATCGCGCGTCAGATGAAGCTCCGGATAGATCACTCCCCCATTCCCTTCGCCGCCGACGACAGCGTTCAGTTCTTTCATTCCCGCTGCAACGTTCGCTTCTCCGACACGCGTTCGATGGCATTCAACGCCGAAACTTTCCGCTATCTCTTCGATAACCTGAGAAGTCAGACTATTCACCACAACCGGTCCGGGTTTGACTTCAAGCACAGCGCGAACCGCCAAAGCAAGAGTAAGTTCTTCACCCAACGGTTCACCCGCATCATCGATTGCCGCTAAGCGGTCTCCATCGGGATCGACGGCAAATCCAACATCACAACCTTCCTTTTTAACCAGTTCAGAAAGATCACCGATGTTCTCCGGTCGAGGTTCCGGTGGATGGGGAAAACTTCCGGAACCATCCGAATAGATGGTTATCACTTCACAGCTCAGAGCCTCGAGAAGCTGTGGATATAGTTTGCTGCCGGCGCCGTTTATGCAGTCTATGGCAACCTTAAACTGCCTGCGTTTGATTTTTTCAAGATCGAGGATGCCAAGACCGGTGACTGAGCTGATGTACATGTAATCCGCTCCATCCCACTGCAAGACAGTACCGAGACGATCCCAGCCTGCGCTCCTGAGAGGTCCCTCGGTAACTATACGTTCCAGAGTGATAAAATCCTGCTCAGTCAACATCCTTCCATCCGGTCTTACGAACTTGAGAGCATTCCATTCCTGAGGATTATGGCTTGCAGTTATAATGATGCCTCCTGCAGCGCCACGCCTTTCAACTGCCATGGCACATTCCGGAGTGGCTACAATTCCAATATCATCAACATCACAGCCTGCAGCAACGAGTCCGGCTTTTACCGCCATGCTCAACATGTTGCCAGATTGCCTCGTATCCCTGCCAACAACGACCTTACCGCCATTCACCCATGTACCGAATCCACCTGACCATAGCAATGCCACCTCCGGCGTCATTCCCTGTCCAATAATTCCCCTGATGCCCGATACTCCTGTCATCAAACCAGTAAACAATTAAATACTCCTGTAATTTTAGTCAGACAATATCCACAAACTTATAATATAATCAGTAAATACAATCATTGCAAGCTATTGCTTCATACTAATGCACGTACTGATGGGGCGGGTTAAAGCCTGCCCTCCAAGGACATACCCTCCCCCGCCAGGTTACGCTTCGCTTGAAACCTGGCGGGAACTAAACATGTGGCCGTGTCTCATCAAGTGAAGAAACATGGGGAACAAGTAATCCATGCCACCCCTCCGCCGACAATAATGTCGGCGCTACCCAATCAATGTAGCGAAGATCCAGAAAAACTAATCCTGTTTATAAAGTGAAACCAATTGAAACTTTCCCACGTCCACCAAACCCCTGTCGGTGAGTTTCAACTCAGGAATAACCGGCAGAGCAAGAAAGCTCAACGCCATGAATGGGTCCTTCAGATTGCAGCCATTCTTCCCTGCAGCCTCGATCAACTCTTCTTCAGATGAAGCAACTTCAGTAACATTTTTGTCAGACATTAATCCTGCTATCGGTAGTGATAAGGATGCCTGAATATGGCTTCCGTTCGTCACCACTTGACCACCACCAATCTCAACAAGATGGTTGATTGCTGCAATAATGGAATTATCATCGACACCTGCAATGATGATATTGTGTGAATCGTGAGCAACAGTTGAACCGATCGCTCCTCTCCTTATCCCAAAACCCTTCACGAAACCGATACCTATATTTCCATTACCACTGTGCCTGTCAACAACAACAAGCTTTATAATATCGTTTTCCATATCTGAAATTAGGTAACCGTTTGTAACAGGCATCTGAGTTGTTAGCATCTTAGTAACAATCTGCTCAGGTATTATGCCGATAACCTTGATCCTGCATTGTCGATCTTCAACTCTAACAACATCGAGTTTGAGTTCCGGCACGTTCAATCTGCCTGAACGGTATCCCGCTCTGCACTCAGCAACTTCTGTGAGAATAATCCCATCTCTGGCAATTAGTTTACCTCCATGCCAGACTTCATTGACTTTGAAACTCTTCAGATCTTCAAACAGTACCAGATCAGCTCGCCAGCCCGGTCGGATCCCTCCTCTTCCCAACAACCCGAAAGCCTCGGCTGTGTTGATCGTAACCAAGCGAATGGCAGTTATCGGGTCCATTCCTTTACCGACAGCTCGACGAAGAATATGATCCAGATGTCCTTCATTCAACAGGTCGCCCGGTCTCTTGTCGTCGGAGACAAACATGCATCTGCGTTCTGTCTGCGCATTAACCAGTGGGAGAAGGGCGTCGAGATTTCGAGCTGTACTGCCTTCCCTGATCATTATCCGCATACCGTGCGCTAATTTTTCACGTGCTTCATCAAGCGCGAAACACTCATGATCCGTCGAAGGTCCTGCGATCATATATGCTGAAAGATTCTTCCCAATCAGTCCCGGAGCATGACCATCGACAGGTCTCTTTTCCCCGGATAACGCTGTTTTAGATAGAACATCATAATCGCCTGAATATGCTCCCGGAAAGTTCATCACCTCCCCGATGCCCAGAATGCTTTCATCCTCCAGCAGGGCGCTCAGATCATCCGCTGACAGCGTCGCTCCTGACGTCTCCATTGAAGTCGCCGGAACGCAGGATGGCAGCATGTAGAAGATGTCAAGAGGCAGCTCCCGGGAGCATTCGATCATGAATTTGATGCCCTTTATTCCCCATACATTGGCAATTTCATGCGGATCGGTAACGACCGTCGATGTGCCGTGAGGAACAACTGCCTCTGCGAACCGGGAGGGCGTCAGTTTTGAACTTTCAATGTGGATATGACCTTCGATAAGTCCGGGAGATAGATACCTGCCCTTTAGATCGTATTTCTCAACAGCATCATAGTCACCGAAACCTACTACCTGTCCGTCATAAACAGCCACAGACGTCTCTTCAATCGTGTAATTGAAAACATTTACGACTTTCCCGCCGACAAGAAGAAGATCGACTTTTCTGTCACCACGAGCCGCTGCAATTCGATTCTGCCAACGCTTGAAATCAGTTCTCTTCATGGAGTTAAAAGGGAAATTAATGTTATTGTACTAATGCTTGAAAGTAATTTCACATAGGTGTTGATTCTGATTAATTAGGGACTTAGTGATGCTACAAATATTGAACCACGGGTATTCCGACGATTGGCGGACACGCGCCACTCTACAACAGCAATAAGATAAACCTGTCCAGCAAGCTGGACAGGCCACTCACGAAAATGCTAAATATAATCCGCACGGGAAGGAGTGTTTGCGATTCCGATGCTCTGGGATTATCTGCTGCTCCTACTCGTCATCCCATTTAAGATAGTCCGAAATTCTCTTCTTATCCCGCATTCGAGCCTGCTGCCTGTCACTCAACTGACGAGCTGCATTGAAACCGTAAATCTTCAGATGATGGTTCAGTGCAATGGTCTCAGTGATAACCGTTATATTCTTTCCCGGATAGATGGGAAGACTGATAAGCGGTATCTGCATATCAAGGTAATTGCTGAATTTTTCCTCCAATCCCAGTCTCTCGTAATCCTCTTTACCGTCCCAATCTTCCAATTCAACGACTGTTTCGACTCTTTTCTGCAACCGAATTGCACGAACACCGAACATCTCACGAACATTTAACACTCCCACCCCTCGAATCTCGATCATATGTTTCAACAATTCCGGACCGCCGCCAATCAAAACACCGGGAGGTTTTCGAATCAATGTTACAATATCATCGGCTACCAGCCTGTGTCCTCGCTCAACGAGATCCAGTGCGATCTCGCTCTTTCCGATACCAGCCCTGCCGATAAAAAGCAGACCGGTACCGTAAACATCCACCAGTGTTCCATGAATATTTGTAGTTGCCGCAAATCTGACATTCAGATAGTTGGACAGCAGGAATGAAGCCTCTACCTCCGATAAACTGGTGGATAAAACCGGGATGCTGTTTTTGTCGGCGAACTCTTTCATCAGGGGGAAAACACGTTTTTTTCCCGTGATAAGTATGCAGGGAATATCGAGGTTGAATAATCTCTCTAATGCTGCACGACGATTTTCCTTGCCAAGCTGCTTTAGAAAAAGCATTTCGGTTTCACCGAGTACCTGTATTCGTTCATGCGGAAAGAGTTCAGTAAAGCCGCTTAGAGCCAGACCGGGACGATGGAGATCTTTCTGCCTGACAAGACGCTCAAGTCCGCTCGAACCCGCGACGACTCGTACTCTGAGGTTGCGACCCTGATCCTTCAGTATTTCTTCAATACTGGGAAATTTCTTGTTAACGGACATAGCTGATACCAAATAAGAAAGTGAGAAAGTGTAAAAGTGTGAAAGTTTGAAAGTTGAAGAGGATCATTGTTATATTGTTATATTGTTGGATTGTTTCATTGTTTCATTGTCTCATTGTTTGATTGTTGGATTGTCTGATTGTTGTTTCTTGAAATATAGTGGGAACAATACAGCGCCTAACGGCGGATCCGCCGACTGAAGTCGGCGCTCCCCATTTATGTAGTGAAGAACCTGAAAAAAGAACTTGAAACACGACTTGCAATCCCAGATCAAGTCTGGGATGTCGTGCAAGCCGCCGACAAGAATGTCGGCACCCCCCATTTAATGTAGTGAAGAATCCATATTTATCTATTAAACACCTTTGATTTTCTTGACTTAAGTTGCTTCTCAAGCTTGTTTACCGCCTTGGGAATAATCTTGTAGAAATCATCGTCCTCTACACGGGTCTTAAAAGTTTTGCCGAGAGCATTTAATCGTATATCCACTACTTTCAAGTTACCGTTCTCTTCAAGTATAATCTCACTTGTTATATCATCGCCAAAATGTTTTTTCAACTTATTAATCTCTTTCTTAGCAAAATTCTGTAGTTTCTCGGTGGGTGTGAAGCGACGTGCAGATAAGGTGGTTTTCATAACTAATCCTCCTTGGGTTTGCCCGCCCGTGGGTGGGCTTGTTTGTAAACTTTCACCAGCCGTTCGGTGCTGACATGTGTGTAATTCTGAGTAACATTCGGACTGGCGTGTCCTAATAATTCCTGGATCTCGCGCAGATCGGCGCCGCGATCCATCAGGTGTGTTGCATAGGAATGTCTCAAGATGTGAGGAGACAACCTTTTAGCTCCACTCACGTTGCGCAATAACTTCTCTACTCTGCGAGCAATCTGCCTGGTGGTTAACCGCCCCCCGAGTTGACTTAAAAACAAAGCCTGTTCCATTTTATTCATATTTACCAGTGCAGATCGAACTTTCTTGTATGCTTTCAGAGCTTCACGAGCCTTCTCTGTGAGAGGTACTATCCTTTCCTTGTTACCTTTTCCAATAACGTGGATGAACTTCTCTTTCACTGAATTGAGATCGAGCCCGGCGAGTTCGGCACGACGAATTCCCGTGCCGTAAAGAAGCTCGATTATGGCAATATCCCTTATTTCTATGTCTTTCCCGACCGGTGCGTTCTCGATTGCTGAAGCAACCACATCTTCAGGGAGAACATCCGGCAACGCTCTCTTTACGCGCGGAGTTGATATTTGTTCCGTAGGATCTTTGGAAACGACGCCAATCCTCAGCAGATAACGGTAAAATCCTCTTAGAGTGGAAAATTTCCGTGAGATGGTTCTGGCAGAATTCCCCTGACGATGCAGTTCATAAACAAAGTTACGAATATCTTGGAAATCCGCTCCTTTTACATTTCGTTTATGATTCTGCAGGAATTTGAGATAGGCTTTGATATCCTTGCGGTAAGCTTGAATGGTGTGTTGACTGAAATTACGTGCTGCCAGTTCCTCTAAATACTGTTGAGGGTCGGTTTTCAATCCACTACTCACTTTTCCAATCGCATTTATAACAATACTTTATTGAGCCCTGACTGGTGGTCTTCTCAAAGATTGTGACTATACTGCATTCAGGGCAGGGACCTTCAACCGGAGGATTCCAACTGGTAAACTTGCATTTGGGGTATTTATCACAGGCATAGAACACCTTACCCTTCTTGGATCGCCTCTCGACAAGGTTTCCACCACAATCCTTCTCAGGGCAAAGGAAACCTGTGGATAACGGCAGTACACCGCGGCATTTCGGGTAGTCCTTACATCCGAGGAAACGACCGTATCTACCCTCACGAAGCATCATCTCGCCGCCACACTTGGGACATTTATCCGACACTTCAACGCAGGCGGAGACACCTGCGCCACCTGCTTTTTCGATATTCTCAGAATGATGGCATTCGGGAAATCCTGTACAAGAGATAAATCGACCGCGTTTACCCCATTTAAATACCAGATCTTTCCCGCATTCTGGACATTCTCTGCCGACCGGTTCAAGAGCTTCCTTTTTGAGTTTCGCACGCTGATCATTTGCAGCTCGCAGAGCAGAACTGAAAGGTGAATAGAATTCCTTGAGTACATCAATCCAGTTCCCACCCATCTCAATGCGATCCAGCTCCTCCTCCATTCGAGCGGTGAACTTCACATTGAATATATCCGGAAAGGCGTCGATCAGTATCTTGTTTACGGTTTTTCCCAGATCGGTCGGTTCAAAACTGCGCTTGATGCGTTCCACGTATTGCCTGTCTATCAGGGTGGAGATAATCGATGCATAGGTGCTCGGTCTTCCGATACCGAGTTCGTCGAGTTCCTTGACGAGACTCGCTTCATTATACTTGGGAGGCGGTTGCGTAAAATGTTGTTTAGGATCAAGTTTATTCAGATTCAACGGCATATTGACCGATAATCCATGAGGGATTCTCGCAGACTCCTGTTCACCCTTACCATCGACATCTGAATTCGTCGCTCCCTTGCCCTTATCATCATCATAAACCATCAGGAAACCCGGGAATACGACAACCTGCCCGGACGTTCGAAACTCAATACCCTCGCCATCACCGATTAGAACAGTCGTTACATCCAGTTCAGCGCGCCGCATCTGAGTCGCAGCGAACCGACGCCATATAAGTTCATACAGCTTGAACTCTTCCGGTTTCAGGTAGGCTTTAATCGCTTTCGGCGTAAGCTTGATATCCGTGGGTCTGATTGCTTCATGCGCATCCTGAACCGCACCCTTCTTGTTCTTGAAAAATCTGGGCTTGCGCGAAACGAAATCAGCGCCATATTCACCGGCAATCCAATCACGGAGGTCGGCTATTGCATCGGCTGAGACGCGAGTCGAGTCAGTTCTCATGTAGGTAATGAGACCGGTCTGTCCTTTAGCGCCGAGTTCGATACCTTCATACAGCCTCTGAGCTATCGCCATTGTCTGCTTGACGGTGAAGCCAAGTCTCCTGCCGGCATCCTGCTGCATGGTGCTGGTTATATAAGGAGGATAAGGACTCCTTTTCTTGCGTGTTTTCTGGATATCGAGAACATGGTATGAAGCCGGTTTGAGACGATCAATTATCCTGTCTGAGGTTTCCTTATCGGGGATCTCAACCTTCTTTCGATCAAGTTTAGATAAACCTGCTTTGAACGATTCAACCTTACTGCCGGAGAACATTCCGTCGATTGTCCAGTATTCCACAGGTTTGAATGCCTCAATTGCCGACTCCCTCTCGCAGATCATACGTAGAGCGACCGACTGGACTCGCCCAGCCGAAAGCCCTCCGGTGATCGTCTTCCACAATACCGGACTAACCTGGTATCCAACAAGACGATCCATGATACGGCGCGCCTGCTGGGCATCGACCTTCCGCATATCGATATCACCGGCATTTTCAAAAGCGGCATTTACCGCCTTTTTGGTGATCTCGTGGAATTGAATCCGCATAACTCCATCATCGACGACACGTGAAATGTGCCGTTTTATGTGCCAGGCAATTGCCTCGCCTTCGCGATCGGGATCGGTCGCAAGGAATACTTTCTTCGCATTTCTTGCTGCTTCAATCAACATTTTTGCAATGCGAGCCTTGCCGGGCAGAAGTTTATACTCCGGTTTGAAATCCTGCTCAATGTTGACACCGAGATCCTTGGGTGGCAGGTCTATTATATGTCCGCCGCTGGCGAGTACATTGTACTCTTTTCCGAGATACCTGTTGAGAGTTCTCGCCTTGGTCGGTGATTCGACGATCACCAGCGCCGAGGTTGCTTTACCAGCAGAGCTAACAGGTCGAGTTTTTTTCTTCTTGGGTTTTGTTTGCGTCATTGTATTCTGTTAGATGGTGTTTTCATGTAAGAACTCAGTCCGGGAGCCGGAAAAAATCCCCCGTCCTGATCCATTATCTGTGCTGCGACGAAAATCTTCATGTCATCGATATCGACTTTTCTCCCTCCCAAAAGTACCGACTTCTCAATTATTGAATCCAGTTCGCTGAGCGTAATCATTTTCAGGTTAAAGAGTTCAATCAGGTATCCATAAGCATCAGGTCTGATTATTGTTCTCTCCACCTCGTGCAGAACACGAAATGCATCGGGACTGAAATTACTTTCGATTTCATTGCTCTCCCTGCTCAACTGGCGGTTGTGATACCAGAACAGGGCTGTTTCTATCTCCTGCTGTGAGTAACCCTGATCGGTCAGTTTCACTGTCAACGGTTCAAATTCCTCCCGGCTTATGGCGCCTTCGGGATATTTACGCATCAGAATTACGAGGATTTCGATTATATGACGTTCCATTTTCTAACTCGGTTTGTGTTTATTGACCACAGCACTTTTTGTATTTTTTACCGCTCCCGCAAGGACAGGGGTCGTTGCGTCCCGGTGTTTTATCCACCTTCACAGGGCTCTTCTTGACAGCCCCTCCTCCTCCGGAGGCTTTGGCATTTTCACTATCCGCTACATCTGATAGCGCCGGTGTGGAAGCGGTATCATGTACAAATGAAAGATTCGACGCTCGTTTTACCTGCTTCTCCGGAGAGTCGTGAATGACTGCATTGAAGATTATCCTGAGAGATTCCTCAGCAGTTGAATCGAGCATCGCACTGAACATCTCAAAACCTTCACGCTTGTACTCGATGAGCGGATTTTTCTGACCGTAAGCACGCAGCCCGACGCCCTCTTTAAGCTGATCCATGTCATAGAGATGATCCTTCCATTTCTCATCGACAACGCGCAGTATCACCCAGCGAACGAATGCGTCAAATCTCTCAGTACCGTATAATTCGCGGCGCCGGTTATAAGCTTCAATGGTCTTGTCAAGCAGGTAATCAAACCAGTCATCGGGTTTCGGCAGTTCTTCCCACGCCTCTTGAGGAGGTGTTGAAACTTGCAGGGTACGATTCAATTTAACCTTTAGTTCGTCCAGATTCCAATGATCCGGCGTATTACTCTCGTCTGTATTCAATTCAAGGAGGGAATCTATATATTCATTAGATAATTCCTCAACCATCTTGTGGATGTGTTCATCAAACAGTACGGCATGTCTGCGATTATAAACTACTTCACGCTGCTGATTCATAACATCGTCATACTCAAGGAGATGCTTGCGGATACCGAAGTGAAAAGCCTCTACACGTTTTTGCGCTCTCTCGATGGATTTTGTTATCAGGGGATGCATTATCACATCGCCTTCCCCTGTGCCCAGTCTATCCATAACACTTGCGATTCTCTCGGATCCGAAAAGACGCATGAGGTCGTCTTCAAGCGAAAGGTAGAACATCGACGCACCCGGGTCACCCTGACGACCGGCGCGACCACGCAACTGCCGGTCTATCCTTCGTGATTCATGTCTTTCCGTACCGATAATCTGCAATCCACCGGTGGCTTTTTCCTTTCTGTCAACCTCAGAGGGTTGACAGCTTGGCGCTCCATGTCTGACTACGCCTTCGCCAAGCTTAATATCCGTGCCTCGTCCAGCCATGTTTGTCGCTATCGTAACCGAACCCGGTTGACCGGCATATTTGATAATCTCCGCTTCGTTTTTATGGTGTTTTGCGTTCAGAACATTATGCTTGATTCCCTTTCGCTTCAACATCCGCGCCAGAGTCTCAGATACTTCCACTGAAGTCGTACCGACCAGAACCGGCAGATTATCATCGTTCAGTTCTTGGATCTCTTCAATTATTGCCTTGTACTTCTCCCGCCTGGTTTTGAAAATCACATCCTCTTGATCCGCTCTTCTGACCTTATCATTGGTCGGAATCACCATGACTTCAAGTTTATAAATATCCCAGAATTCCGTCTCTTCAGTCTCGGCAGTTCCGGTCATCCCAGCCAGTTTGTCATAAAGGCGGAAGTAATTCTGTAGAGTTATAGTGGCAACGGTTTGTGTCTCGCGCTCGATCTTAACATTCTCTTTCGCCTCAATAGCCTGGTGCAGTCCGTCCGAGTACCGCCGTCCGGGCATCAGACGCCCGGTGAACTCATCTACAATAAGCACCTTGCCTTCCTGAACAACATACTCGATATCTTTTTCATAGAGAGAATAAGCTCTCAGCAATTGACCGATGTTGTGTATCTTCTCGTTACGTTCGGCAAATATCACCTGCAGTTCACCCTTTGCCTTAACTCTCTCATCATCCGACAGACTCTCGTCCTGATCGATTCTGTGGTTCTCATCCGCAAGGTCAGGCAACAGGAAAAGATCGGGATCACCACCCTCGTATCTCGCAAGCAGCTCCCGTCCATCCTCAGTCAGGTCGATTGAATGCTGTTTCTCGTTGATGACGTATAAGAGTTCCTCATCGAGTTCATTCAGTTTCTTATCGCGCAGGTAATCATTCTCCACCTTCCGCATCATATTCTTCGTACCCGTCTCCGAGAGCATCTTGGTGAGTCGTTTATGTTTGGGATATGCGCGGTATGATTTAAGTATCAACTCACCGGCTTCATAGTCGATATCCTCTTCTTCCTCGTTAATCAACTCTTCAGCTCGAGCTACGAGTTGGTTAACCATCTGGCGTTGAGCCTTTACCAGTGCATCCACCGAAGGTTTCAGCTTGTCATAGAGCTGGGTTGATTTACGGACGGGACCGGAAATGATAAGAGGCGTGCGCGCTTCATCTACCAGTACAGAATCAACCTCGTCAACGATAGCGTAATTATGACCGCGCTGGACGATATCGTCAATGTGAGTCGCCATGTTATCGCGCAGGTAATCGAAACCGAATTCGTTATTCGTTCCGTAGGTGATGTCGCATTTATAAGCCATCCGGCGTGCATCGGGCGTCATATCGTTCAGGATGCAGCCGACGGTAAGACCGAGAAAATCAAAGATACCACCCATCCATTCACTGTCACGTTGAGCAAGATAGTCGTTGACCGTCACAAGATGCGCTCCTTTGCCGGTCAGAGCATTTAGGTAAAGCGGCATCGTAGCTACAAGCGTTTTACCTTCACCCGTAGCCATTTCCGTGATCTTTCCCTCGTGCAGTACCATCCCGCCGATGAGCTGTACATCATAAGGCACCATATCCCAGACCATTGGCATGCCGACGACATCCCATTTCGTGTCGAGCAGCCTTTGACAGGTATCCTTGACCAGGGCGAATGCTTCGGGGAGAAGATCGTCGAGGGCTTCTCCTGAATCCAGTCTTTGACGGAATTCTTCGGTAAGTTTTGGTATGTCTGAATCGGAAAGCGTCTTCCTGTAGTGTTCGAAATGCCGATTGATCTCGTCAACGTTGGGTAACAGTCTCTTGAGTTGACGCTCCCGCTTGTCTCCGAAAATGGATGTTATGAGGTTAATTAAGTTCAAAACAGAATCTGTTATTATTAAAGATTGACAACAATATCAACAGTAATGTCACCATATCATGGGCAACAATCCGCGTTGCTGTCAGGTTATCTGCCAGGTTACGCTGCGCTTGAAACCCGGCGGGAACGTTTAGGAAATTTTGCAACCGCAGGGTGAGGACACTCTGCGGCACGAACAACTTATGAAAACCTGACAATTATTATGTTCCTGATTTGAGTCTGTTTGCCAGAAAATCCGGCAGACCAGCCTTGATAATCAGATCGGCGGCTTTATCAATCTGATATTCTACCCTCTTCAACTCATATTGTTCTGATTCGGTATCATAAAGTCCCCAGCACGCTCGCGGATTGCGGTCGCGGGGTTGACCGACGGAACCGACATTTACAATAAGCCGGCTGCCTCCAGGTTCGGTGAATATAATTGGGATATGAGTGTGACCGATAAAACAGATATTCTGCTTAAAAGCACTGAAGCACATTCTTGCTTCGAAATCCGAGAAGAGGTAATGCCATCGATCGGGTTCATACGGTGTGGCATGTGCAAGGAACACCGAGTCAACCACCATCGTAAAATCAAGATCACGCAGAAATTCCCTGGAAGTATCGCTTAGATTTACCGAAGTCCAGAGCATGGCTTCTCGCGCCCAGCGATTAAAGAAGGTGATATCTCCAATTCCGATTGAGGCTTCGTCGTGATTCCCGAGAACAGATGGAATGCCGCGAGAACGAATCAGATCAATGCACTCATTCGGCTCGGCGCCGTAGCCGACAATATCGCCCAGACAGACGATACTGTCAACGGTTTCCCGGTCGATGGAAGCCATTACAGCCTCCAGAGCCGGGAAATTACCGTGGATGTCAGAGATGACAGCCAGTTTCAAGAGTCGGTTCCACTGCCTCCGTTTGGAACAAGGCGTCCATTACTGATGTCATTAAAAATTGCGTCCAGTATTCCGTTCACGAATTTTCCACTTTTTTCAGTGGAAAAAGACTTGGCTATCTCAATCGCCTCGTTGATGGAAACTTTAGGGGGAATATCCGGAAAATACAGCAATTCCGCAGACGCCATTCTGAGAATTATGCGGTCGATAATCGCAATGCG
Source organism: bacterium (assembly GCA_013202285.1). Classification (GTDB taxonomy): domain Bacteria; phylum Electryoneota; class AABM5-125-24; order Hatepunaeales; family Hatepunaeaceae; genus JABMRV01. The sequence goes on from JABMRV010000206.1 coordinate 21,216, forward strand.
ATGGAACTCCCACTTCTTTACTTTTATACCGATCAGTTCGTCAAGTTGTTCCCGATACTCTGCAATAATGCTGAGAAGGCGAACCGTATATGCGGGAGGAGGTTTGCCGTCCGAAACGAGAGGGTCGTTGAAGATTTCCTCTATATCACAACCGCGAATTTCAAGCGCATAAGAAACTTTAAGAGCAATCTCCCTTGCCAGTCTGCGGCTTGGGGTAGGTGCAGGTGCGATGGTTTTTGTTTCTGTGATTGAGTCAGTCAATAGTATTCTTTAGAAGTTCACGTAAGTCAACCAGCCCTGATCGTCCGGTATTTCACCGTTAATATATGCGAAAAACCGATCCTGAAGTTCTTTCGCAATAGGTCCTCGCTTTCCGCTTCCTATAGTGATACGGTCAATCGATCTTATAGGTGTGATCTCCGCAGCGGAACCGGTGAAAAATACCTCCTCAGCAATGTACAGCATCTCACGCGGAATGAGCATCTCCTTAACATCATAGCCGAGTTCCCCAGCGAGATGTATGACGGAATCTCTCGTTATCCCCGGCAGTACTGAAGCTCCGAGCGGCGGCGTAAGAATGTTGCCGTTCATGATAAGAAAAATATTCTCGCCTGACCCCTCACTGACATATCCACCCGCATCGAGGGCGATACCCTCAACATATCCATCCGCCATAGCCTCTAACTTCGTCAGTTGTGAATTCATGTAATTTGCGCCACATTTGGCAAGTGCGGGGAATGTGTTCGGCGCCATTCGAGTCCAGGATGAAACCCTGACGTCAACACCGCTTGCCATTGCTTCCGGTCCAAGATACTCGCCCCAGCGCCAGGATCCGACAACCACTTCATTCGGACAGTTACCCGGTGCAACACCGAGGCTGTCGTAGCCGCGAAACACGATCGGTCTGAGGTAGGCATCTTTCCAGCCGTTTATTTTGATGACATCCACACAGGCATTGAAGACCTCTTCAAAACTAAACGGGATATCGATGCGATAAATTTTTGCCGAATTAAACAAACGCTGAATATGTTCTTTCAAACGGAATATTGCCGAACCTTTCGGCGTGTCGTAACAGCGTAATCCCTCGAAAACAGCCGATCCATAATGGACGACATGAGACATTACGTGAATCGTTGCATCCTTCCAGTCGATCATACGACCGGAGAACCACAGTTTTGCGGACTCGTCGAATGCGGACATTTTATACCTCTCGTTTACTAAGACGAACTTGAGATTATGAAAATTTTGGATTGTGAGCGTTCAAAATTCAACTTCTTCCGCCAGGTTACGCTACGCTTGAAATCTGGCGGGAACGAATACGGCGGATGCTCCATCATTCGCAGGCAGGGACGCCTGCGCTACCAAGAGAGACGATTTGAAACCCGACTTGCATGCAAGTCGGGTCACCCACCGAACGTTTATATTGGTTTACAGTATCCTATCGTCCCATAACCTGATCGGCGATCACCATGTGCATCACCTCGTTGGTTCCTTCATAGATGGTTGTGATCTTCGAATCACGCAGGAACCGCTCGACCGGATACTCCTTAACGTAACCGTAACCACCATGGATCTGAACTGCTTCGAGTGCGTTGCGTACTGCAAGTTCAGAGCAGTAAAGTTTTGCCATGGCGGCTTCCTTGCTGAACCTCTCCTTGCGATCCTTCTTGGCTGCTGCAGAATAGAGCAGCAACCTTGCGGCTTCGGTTTCGGTCGCCATGCGGGCGATCTTGAAGCGAATAGCCTGGAATTTCCCAATCGGTTTGCCGAACTGCACACGCTCTGCACTGTATTTCACAGATTCGTCAATACAAGCCTGTGCAATACCCAGGGCTTGCGATGCGACACCAATCCTGCCACTGTCCAGAGCTGTCAGGGCAATTTTAAAGCCCATGCCCTCACTGCCGAGCAGGTTAGCCGCCGGAACACGGCAATCTTCAAAAGCTACACTCGCCGTGTCGGATCCGCGAATACCAAGTTTCCTCTCTTTCTTACCGACATTGAAACCAGGTGTACCCTTCTCGACGAGGAAAGCAGATGTTCCTTTCGGACCTTTTTCCTTATCGGTTACTGCGAAAACCAGTAAGACGTTGCAGTTCAATCCGGAAGTAATGAAGATTTTCTCTCCGTTCAGGATGTAAAAATCACCATCCCTGACAGCGGTTGTTTTCATTGCGCCGGCATCTGAACCTGCATCGGGTTCCGTCAGAGCAAAAGCTCCCAACATCTTACCCTCTCCAAGAGGTCTTAAGAAACGTTCCTTTTGATCGTCATTCGAGAAGAGTTCAGTTGGATAAACGGCAAGAGAATTCTGGACGGATACAATAATCGCAATTGAGGCATCGATTCGCGCAAGCTCTTCAATGGCAATGCAGTAACTTACCATATCCAGTCCTGAGCCACCTAATTCTTCCGATAGATTGACACCCATGAAACCGAGTTCACCGAGCTTCTGCAGAGCTTCTTTTGGAAAGATTTCTTTCTCATCACGCTCTGCAACTCCGGGTGCAAGCTCTGCAAGGGCGAAATCACGGATGGTCTTGCGAACCATCTCCTGTTCTTCAGTTGGTTTGAAATCCATTTTTTGTAAAAGACCTTTATTTTCAGATTATACTATATTGTCGTTCTGACATCCGTTGGTTGACGGACAGGATCCACGTAATAACGATAACTTATCTGGATTCCCGCCTACCAGTGTGTCTGAGAATAGCGATTTCTGCCTCACAGCCTGCTGGCAGACGCCCCCGTCTGCCAGAAATAACAACAACTTGGCTGGAAGACGAGGGCGTCTTCCAGCGGACGGATGACATTCTCGGACAGTCTGCTACGCGGGAATGACGAATCCTGATTCTTTCAACAGATACTGCTTAAGCAGAATAGTCGTAGAAACCTCTCCCGCTCTTCCTGCCAAGGTAACCAGCCGCCACCATCTTTTTCAGCAGCGGACACGGTCGATATTTACTGTCGCCAAGTTCCGAATGCAGCACTTCCATTATCGCCAGGCAGACATCGAGACCTATCAGGTCACCGAGCGCCAACGGTCCCATTGGATGCGCCGCACCAAGTTTCATTGTGGTGTCGATGGCTTCGGCTTCAGCAATGCCCTCCATCAGGCAGTAAACTGCTTCGTTGATCATCGGCATAAGGATGCGATTGACAATGAAACCCGGGTAGTCATTAACAACACAAGGCGTCTTACCCAGCTTCTCGGCAAGGTCAGTGACCGTTGCGAGCGTCTCGTCGGAAGTAGTAAGCCCGTTTACCACCTCAACCAATTTCATCATCGGAACCGGGTTCATGAAGTGCATTCCGATCACCATTTCAGGACGCCCGGTTTCTGCGGCAAGAGATGTGATCGAAATTGACGATGTATTTGTGGCGATTATCACGCCATCTCCGCAGATGCTGTCCAGTTTCTGAAATAATTCCCGTTTCAGTTGTTCATTTTCGGTTGCCGCTTCAACGACGAAATCCGCATCGGAAGCAGCATTCAGATCGGTGGAAGTACGAATATTGGATAGCAGTTCGTTTTTCTGTTCTTCGGTCAGTCTCTCTTTCTTGATCTGACGATCACAGTTTTTAGTGATTATCTTCAATGCGCGTTCGAGAAACTCATCCTTGATGTCAATCAGGATCACTTGATAACCTTTAGAAGCGGCGACATGAGCAATCCCGTTGCCCATCGTACCCGATCCGATTATGGCAATTTTCTTTATTTCCATAAAACTAAACTCCTCATTTAGTTAAACTCCCTACTTTAGCGTTAACAACGCAAGTTATTAAAAGAGAGAATATGTTAGTGTCGCAGGGTGTCCTCACCCTGCGGTCATTAGCGCTGGGTTTCGCTGCAGGGTGGGGACACCCTGCA
>JABMRV010000026.1 GCA_013202285.1 bacterium
CAGGCTCTCAGGATCGGATACATCGACGATCTGCAGCCCTGAGTAGCCGGTAGCGACATAAGCATAGTCGTCCCGAACGATTACCTCCTCGCCGTCATCCCAGACCGACCATAGACGGCTCACAGGATAGACGTTCTCTCCGCGGAGCGGCGCATAGAGCGTATTCGGAATCGATATAATGATTCCGGTGATAATCAATAGAAAACTGATGTAACGCATGATGTTTCCTCGAAATCTATATTCCTGTTAAATCGATTCGACGGATGACCAGTCAAGCTTGATGGGTATGTTAATACTATCGATGATACTTTGGTATCAATTAGCTTGCGTCATTCGTGCCGCAGGATGTCCTCATCCTGCGGTTGCAAAATATATCTTAAGCTGCGGAGTGGGGACACTCCGCAGCACGCGTGTTGATCTTACAGCTGGATTAGGGTATAAGTTGTTCACTGCCAACTATTCACCGAAACAGTCTGCGGTAAACATAAACAGTTCGGTATCCTTCTCTCGCCATGCTCCCTCCGGCAGACCTGCTTTCATGCAGACTCCTTCGAGAAACTGTTCCCTGTCCCAGCCCTGTTCGACCGCAACCTGTGGCAGCAGAAGCCCTTGAAAGTATCCCTTCTTTATCATGATTCCATGCTTACCGACAATCACATCCTCTGGTCGCTTTGCCTTCTCCATTTTGCCCAGGACGGTGATATCAAATGTTATTCGTTCCAGTTCTCGAACTGTCAGGGCGGGAAAGCGGGGGTCGTCGAAGGCTGACTGACAGGCAATTCTCTTCACTAACTCTCCGAGCGGTTCGTCCGGCGACAGGTTACCGATACAACCGCGCAGATGCCCGCCGATTTTCAGGGTGACGAACAAGCCGCGCTTTTCGTCAAGCACCGGGAACGGTCTGTCCGGTTCGGTAAGTTTGAAAGGTTTTTTCAACAGCGCTTCGCTGACAGCCTGTTTTGCCAGACCGATCAGATAGTCCTGTTCGGATTTGCTGAATGTCAAGCCTGAACCTGTCTGACTCTCCTCGGTATTATGCGATTGATTTACAGCTTCTTCTTTATTAACACTACGATAAACCGCCGCAGCAAGGTACCCAACCACTTGGTCACGCATTCCACCGGGAATATCGCCCGATGTTTTATGCCTGAGGATTTCAACCTCGCAGGCTCCGATCTTATTGGTGGCAGCAAGCAGAGCGGCTATAGGCGTGCCTCCACATGCTTCCAGGTCGCGTGTCCGGCATCCTTCAGCCAGCCCCTCGGCATCCAGTTCTTTTACCAGGTCGATGACCATACCGTCCAGGCGATAAGCGTCATCATAGCCGTGGTAGTGTGAGAGGTCGCTGGAAGCCACTATCAACACATTGTCCTCGCTGATTTCGGCAAGAGCATCGCCAAGAGACCGGCTCACATCCCAGCCTGAAATTCCTATAACAACCGGAACAATCTTGAAATCTCCCAGTGCAACCTGGAGAAATGGCAGTTGGACTTCGAGCGAATGTTCCGCCGAAGGACCTGCTCCGGACATGTGACCATAATCGGACGCCTGAACAAGGTCTCCGCCCTTCTTCACCAGTCTGCCCGCGAACTCTTCATCGACAGGAATCTCACCTAACGGTGTTACATAGGAACCGGACGTCATTACTGCGGCGAAGGGAAACGGTATCATGTGAGATGGCGCCAGGATAATAACTGTACTATAACTGTGTCCCTGTATCTGGCGGTAAGCCCAGCCGGCAACCGGACCCGAATAGATATATCCTGCATGGGGAGCTATCAGACCGAGAGGAGCAGTTTCTCTCTTCAATCCAGCATCGTTCAGGTAATCTGTTACCGTGCTCCTCAGGGCTTCAGGATTCGCGGGATAGAAACCTTTGGGTCCCGCCACCGCGAGGCGTCGATTCTTTCCTCCTTTTTCATCGCGCATTATACATCATCTCCTAAATTTACCTTGATCTCCCCAATCTGAAATCCCCGGTGATTTGTTACCGGACACGATGCATAGGGTTTCAGAATCTCCGGCAATTCCTCCGGTAGTACATCAAACCGTTGCAGGACGCTTATAATTAACGGATTCCTACCGCGAACCGCACCGTCTTCCATTTTGATAGTCATACCGAATCCTTTTCGGGTGACAGGATCGCGCCAGCCTGCTGCATAGTAACCTTCCGCACCGGCTTTGGCTACAAACTCGTACTTCGGATTAACCGTACGCAGCAGATCGGTACAGATGCGCTGACGATTGGCACCAATCATCTCCGGATAAGTCCTCATGGTGTTCGCAACCCTCAAGAGCGCTTGTTGAACCTTTTCCGGTAATCCATCCGGTTCGATTAGTCTCGAGAAAGTTAGTGCGGCGTTGCGCATCGGCAGTGCATGCACCGGGGCGTTACAACCATCCAGTGCGAGAACTATATCAGCGGGTTCAAGATCGGCAATCATGGCAAGGAATTCGACTATTCCTTTCTGTACGCCGCTTTCCGGATTAAGATAATCATCGATGTTCTCGTTTAGATGCAATGCCGTGAGCAGCATCCCGGCATGTTTGCCCGAGCAGTTGTGATGAAGAACAGTTGGTTCGATCCCGGTCTCGCGCATCTGCTTTCGCGCAGATTCATCGAATGGTGGATGAACACCGCATTGCAGCGCTTTCGGTTTCAGCTCTGCGGTAGTGAGAATCGAAAGTACGGTTTCAATGTGGACAGGTTCACCGCTGTGCGAACCGGCGATAATGGCAATCTGCCGATCGCTGAGTTCGTATCGCCCGGCGACGTTCTGCCAGACCATCGCCGCAGCCTGCAGCGGTTTTGCTGAAGACCGCATATAGGTGACATGATCCGGATTGCCCAGCGTCATGAGTACTTTGTTATCGCTATCGACAACGCAGACGTAAGCTCGATGGGTCGATTCAATGAGTGAACCGCGGTGAACTTCAACAACCGCGGGAGGTGTTATCTGATCAGGCATTGGATTCAATGGGATTGTGGTGAAATGTTACTGTAAATATAACCCAAAATCGGACAAAAAAAAGGGAAACCTTACAGTTTCCCTTTTTTGGAAGTTGGTTCGACGAAGATACACGGTATTTTTTAATTTTTTTACCGTAATCGTCGAACCTAACTAATTCTATTATATTTCTGGTAGTCTAATTTGTTTCTGTTGAAAAAGTCCTCCAGACCGCTGGCTGACGCCCTCGTCTGCCAGTTAAATCCTTGTATTTCCGTCATCCCGACGCTTCGGGATGACGGCAGGCGGATGACTATATTATATGTTTCATGAAACGTGATTTCGAGTAAGGGTGATCCCTACGCGTTAGTGTAATATGTGAGAACACATATAAAGAGAACTTCTCGATAAGATGTTCTATTAAGTGATTCGTAGGAATTTTCAAAAAAGGTGTGATCCCCGTCACTTCGGGAATTTTTTTTTGCGTTTTAGCGCTTTTTTCAGATCATCGCGTCCAAATCCGGTTCCGGGCTTGAATGGAGGGGGTACATCATTAGTAGAGGGGAGGCTTTTGCGGTATTTTATAGCACGCGGTAAACCTGCAAGTGCCTTAACGGTCCATAAGAACAGGTAGGGATAACGAACCATTCTGAGTATTATCAGGATTTCATGCAGAAGCAGCGAGAGGGGATGTTTACATATACTGAGCAGCGGTTCGTTCCTCGCGATCAACCAGAGCCGGTTGCGGTGAGTCCTCACACGAGAGAAACGTGATCCGACCGACGATCCGCCGCGCTTGTGAAGGCATTCTGCCTCCGGTATAAACCATGCTTCCCAGCCTCTGCGCCATGCCCGCCAGGCGATATCGGCATCCTCATAGTAACTGAAGAAAGACTCGGCGAATATCTCTCCATCGGGTGAGATGTCGTTCAACATCTCTCTGCAGTAAAGGGCAGCCGCAGCGCAAACTCCAAACACCTTCTCCGGATTTTGCCAGGATCCATCATCCTCAAAACCTGCTGATCGATCTTTCACTCGCCGACTGTAATAGATCTCTATTCCGGTTGAATCGATGAATGATTTTCCGCTCGTCGATCCGGTTTCACGGATAAGTTTTCCCATAAGAGCGCCGACTCGCGGGTGAGACATTGCGAATTCTACCAGTTTCTCCAGATAGTTCTCCGTGAGTTCCGTATCCGGATTAAGCGTAAGAATCCAATCAGACCGTGTCTCGGCAATCGCCAGATTGTTTCCGCGTGCGAAACCCTCATTATCCGTCCGGCGAATGAGTTTGACACCCGGGCACTTCTCAGCAACAATATCTGCCGTATGGTCGCACGAAGCGTTATCGAGAACGATGACGGAATCAACCGGGAAGGATTGTGACAGCAGGCTGTTGAGACAGGTGGTAATATCCGCTGCTGAGTTGTAGCTTATTACAACTGCGGCGACGGATGGTTTTTGTTGGCTATTCATGTCTTATTGCTCGTTATTTCCCTTACAACAGCACTGAGATTAGTCCCGAATCTCTTGAGCGACGGCATTAACCCGCTGTCATATTCTTTACCCGTAACGAGATACATCCATATTCCTGCGATAATCAATCCTGTGCAAAGTGCAACTGCAGTGCCATTCTGTGCGAAAAAGTATGTCCCTGTCGTCAACAAGAGCAACAGAATGATAAGACTTCCAAACGCGACAAGCGCAACTTTTCTCGCCTGACCGACGCCGTAAAGTATCTGTGCAGAGACATGATAAACGCCGTCGAACGGCACAGCAATGAGTAGAATCATCAGAATGGAAGCTGCACCGGCGTAATCCTTCCCGATGAATGCATACAGATTATCCGCTGACAACCACAAAATTCCAGCGAGTGCTGCCAGTGAGAGCCAGATATAGACGGTAGTTTTCTCAAACAACACCCGGATTTCATCCCTCCTGTCAGTGGATGAGAGTCGCGAGACATACGGCAGAATGAGCAATCCTGCTGCCTGTGTGAGAGCGGACAACACCTGATATACACGTTTAGCCCCGCTATAGACTCCGACCACTGCAGGAGTGTATATTGCGCCGAGAATAAGGACGTCCGCGCTGGCGGCAATACTGGAAGTAAGACCGATTGGGAGTGTGTAAAATCCGTATTTCATGATTTCCCGGGCAGCTCCGATGTCAAATCCACCGAGCCGGATGATCCATCTGTAACTGAGAATAATCGACATGACACTTGATGCCAGGGCAGCAAATATGTTGACCCACAACAGTTCACGGACTTCAAAGTTGCCGCGGCTCAGGTAAAGATAGACGAAGCCTCCGGCAGAGCCGAGCCAGTAAGTCGCTTCGATGAAAAAAAGCCGTGCGGTTCTGTAGGCGATCTGCTGGACGAAAAAGCCGAAATCACGAAAGAAAAAAGCCACCAACAGAATGCTACTTAATCGCAGATCAGCTACCTCCACCCTTAATATGGCAGATCCCAGTGGAGCAGCGATCCAGATGACTGCACCGAAGAAGAGGTAGTAGATTATGCTGAGGTAAAATCCCGCTCCAATCGTTTTATCATACTGGTCGGGATCGGCACCGAAACGCAGCATCGGATAGAGGACGAGGGATTTGTTAAGAAGGGCTATGAAGATGAAAGCCTGGAAAGCGATATTGTAACGACCGTGATCGGAGACCGATAAGATGGGTAGTACGAGGATGATGAAGACCAGTCCGTAGAACAGGGGCAGAGCTTTTGCTGCCATTGCCCAAGTGAAGATACCGAGATGGCGGGCGAGATTCAAGCGGTCTCTCCACTCCCGTCAACAGCCGGTTGGGTACTCTTGCGAACAAGTTTGAAAGAATCACGCCTAAAATCCACCAGGCTGCGTGGATAGAGCAGTCGGATAAGTTCGCTCCTGAGGGTGTCCTCATCGAGTTCCCTACCGACAAATTTTCCGGCTTTAACCAGTGAAATCGAACCGGTTTCCTCCGAGACAACCAGGGCTATTGCATCGATTTCTTCGGTGATTCCAACTGCAGCACGATGTCGCGTACCGAGGGTTGATTCTATCCGTCTGTCGGATGCGAGAGGCAGGATGCAGCGTGCCGCGACGATCGTACCTTCAGAGATGATTACCGCGCCATCGTGAAGAGGGGAACGAGGAAAGAATATTGAAACGAGCAAATCCCAGCTAACTTCCGCCTGGAGAGGAACCCCTGTTTCAACAACACCCCTGATACCGGTGGTTCGCTGGAATACGATAAGACCGCCGAATCTGCGGCGTGAAAGCTCCATCGCCGCCTGTGTAACTTCGGAAATCACCTTTTCGCTGCCGGTCTTGAAGAAAGTGCGCATGAAACCGAGTTCGCCTATCCTGGTGAGCGCTCGTCTAAGTTCCGGCTGAAACAGGATGACGAACGCCACCGCCCATACAGCTCCAACGGACTGGATCAGCCATGATACCCCGCTCATACCCATCAGGTAGGCGAGTGAACCGGCTACCAGCAATACGAGCAGACCGGCGAACATCTGTGTTGCTCTCGTGCCGCGCATCATACGGTAAACCTGATAGAATACAAATGTTACCAGGAGGATATCGAGAAGGTCGATAACCCCGATCGACACGAAACCGATGTTGAAGAGTTTCATCTATTCTTTACTGTCTTTGCGAGCGTAGCGAAGCAATCTGTTGATTTTTCTTTAACCGTAAACTCTTTCAAATATAATGGTTCAAGACTCCGATGCGGTTGAAGCGAGCCCTTCTTCTCTTGCCATATCTCAAAACCCAATGACCCGATATATTGCGCCGATGCAATCAGTCCGGGCAGATATATTATGCCCGATTCATCACTGAACAGCTTTTCCTCTGCTGCCGATACGCCGTCATTGGCAGATTCAAAAAGCGCATCAGCGCCCTCACCTCCGATGATATAGCCATCGGCGGTATATTTCAATAACTGGTCAGCATCTGATAGAAATGGGTCGCTTAAAGGAGTTAATCCGGTTTTTGAAAGTCTAAATAATCTGCCGAAAACCTCTCCGCGTCGGGCGAAGGTTAACGGACACAGTTTCAAATCACTTCCGAGCGCAGTAACCTCAGTGCGGTCGAGCATGCTCAACGCCATCCCGTCCAACGTTCCCACAGGTACGATATCGGCTTCGACTCCCAATGCGAAACCCTTGGCGAATGAGAGCCCGATCCTCAATCCGGTAAACGAGCCCGGTCCGATTGAGACAGCGATGACGCCGACATCACTACCTGTTTTATCCTGCGTCTCAAGCAACTCTCCGACCAGACCGGGAAGAGCTTCGTTGTGCCTCCTGAGACCGTTGCCCTTGACCTCGCTCAGCACGCTGCCGTCCTGTACAAGAGCAACCGAACAGACTGATGTTGCAGTTTCAATCGCTAACAACAATGGTGATGACGCAGGCATACAGGTTTTACTTAATCAACATCAACTTCTTCACCACCGTGTTTTCGCTGCCGGTCATCCGGAGAATATACAATCCCGCTGGTAAACTCTCTCCGTTCAGTTCGGTATGATGTGTTCCAATCGATAACTTATCATCAATTAATGTCATCACCTCTTTGCCATGAACGTCATAGAGTTTAAGTGTCACGTTGTCAGAATAAGGAAGCGTGAATTCCAATCTTGTAAGCGAATTGAACGGATTGGGAGCGATCATATAAATCTCGAAGGCATCTAACAGTACTTTATTCTCTTCAGGAGCGGACAGAGACTGACCGTAGATGACGACAGAAACCTCCCGGTTCTCCGGATCGTTCGACTCGACCCTGAATTCACCTTCAAAAAGACCGGCATACGGAGGTTCGAAGGTTATATATGTCAGATGCGTTGAATCTGTTTCGAGGAACAGCTCTTCATCGCCGTTCTGGATGAAGAAGGGATTCACATCAGGAGGATTTATGGCAACGATTGTTCGGGATCGGACGCGCAGTGTAGTTACACCGAGGTTGGAGATCGCCGTAGTTGTGGTATCGACATCCCTGAAGAACGGAAGAAAGCTGATCTCTTCTGGTTCGACTGCGATTACCGGCGATTGATTATGGTAAAGAGCGCCCATATCGTTGCGCGAACTATCGGGATCGTTGGGGAAAACAGGATTACCGGCATCGATGCAGGGACTGGATATCAGCAGGTTGAAATCGCCGTTCTCAGCATCGACGAAATGAGGATCATCGTCGATGTTGCCTTCTCCCCATCTCGCCGAGGCATTCTGATAGGCGAGAACTCTTTCCTGACCGCCCTCGACATCGGAATAAGAGATTGTAATATGGTTATTATCGAATAGACAGATCTCGAATAATTCGTTGTTCCAGAAGATACAGTTCACCATGTAGAAATCAGCCGCACCTGTGCACCAGACCGAGCCGCCGGAGCCATCGGCGAAGTTTCCCGATATTGTGCAGTTGATGAGTGTTGACATGCCGTTGTGATTGTGGATGCCACCGCCGCCTTCGACGTCGGAATGATTCCGGCTGATTATACAATAGCGAAGGATAGGACCTGAAGCCTCGCAATATATACCCCCGCCTCCGCCGATGTTTGTTTCGTTGTCATCGATGATGCAGTAAGTGATTATCGGATATGATTCGTTGCGGCAGACCATTCCACCGCCGGAGCGAAAAGCGCGGTTTCCCTTAATCACGCACTTTGTTATCAGGGGGCTTGAGTTATCGAGCAGGATGCCCCCGGCATATCCATCGCTGTAACCGTTTGTGATTGTCAGACCAACGAGTGCGGCTTCCTCATCGACTGCGTTAAGGATTGTTATCACCGTTCCAACTTGATCACCGTCGATTATGGTGGAATCGATATATGCCTCATCTTCGGTTGTCAAGTACAGGCTTCCGACTTCGATGGACTTGTCCACGATGCGGATGTTTTCATAGTATCTGCCCGGATGAATAAGCACCCTGTCGTTATCCCGCGCCATATCGACAGCCCGCTGAATTGTATCGTAATCGCCAGGGACATGAATAGTTCTCGCAATCGTCGGATAGGGAAGAGTTATCAGAAGAATCGCGGTGAAAAGGAAAAATGTAAACAGTTCTGTTCTTACGTGCAGTTTCATGATATTCCCGGATTTACTTCTGAACCACGAATTTAACAGACTGAGATTGACCATCAGAATTAAGATTTAAGAAATAAATTCCGCTGGGCAGATCAGAGATGGATAACCCCAAATAATGTCCGCCTGGTGAAAGATTCGACTGATTGAGCCAACGTATTCTTCGACCTGAAATATCCACGATGGTGATTTGGACTCCTGTCGACTTCAGTGAAAATTCCACCTTAACCTGCGCGTTGCACGGATTGGGAGTAACGGCATGAATTCGAAAGTCATGAGTGGGTTCTTCAATTGGACTAATACCTAAAGGAGCAGTTATTAACTGAAAGCGTGACCTGCATTCCCGCCAATCCGGTGGGGATAAAGCCACTACCCACCAAATAATCGGCGTCAATGGTTCTATGCTCTCGAAAAGAGTATCAAGTTGAACGCAAAATGTCGAATCGAGTGAAGTATAGGAAATGGAATCATCCCCGGATTGAAACCAAATCCTGTATTCGACCTCATCTTCTTCATTCAGGTCAATCGAACGCTGCCAGGTGAAATCTGCTGCAGTTTCTAACGCTAATGTATCCCCGTCATTCGGTGTAGTAAGATTGAACAAATCAGGCGGATAATGTATTTCCGAAAGCAATTCTCCCAATTCACCTTCAGCGCTCAGTGCCCATGCGAGGACTTTAGTCCGCTGCCGGTACGGCGCGAATGTAAGTACCCAGAACTGATTACCATACTCATCTACCATATAGTCTGATCCCCACCAATTCTGCGAACCGGTAGAATCTGCCCACATCAATCGTCCATCTTCACCCCATAACAGGTCACCGTTATAACTGATTTTATAGCAATAATACCTATAGCCACTTTCATCAAAGTCCAATAACGTTCCATAAAATCCGAGCCTGTCAACATGGTTCTGTCGAGATCCAAAGCCTCTTCGTTCCATTCCTATGGGGATATGTATGCCGCCTCGACCCCAAAGATGGTTGCCATTCCGATCAATGTGAAAGGCTTGCTGAACGCGTAGTGGATCCCGTCCACGCCGCAAGATCACGTAACAGCCGCCGCGCAAGTCAGATCTCAGATGTTCATTATAGCTAATCGTGTCTTCATTAAAAGGAGTGAACTGTATCCCGGGAAAATCGAAAATATACTGCCTGTTAGAAGAAAGAAGATTGACTACTTCAATATTATCGAATTGCTCATCATACGGAGCGTAACCGGTCCTCCAAATACTGCCAGGCGGACCCAGTGCTGTAAAAACATACCTCCACCCATTAAG
>JABMRV010000207.1 GCA_013202285.1 bacterium
CGATCCACCCGGTAAGTCAAGGGTCCGTTGCCGTCGTTATCGACGACAAAGTTGAAAGTGTGCTCCATATCGGGTTCCAGCATCCAGTTGAAGCTCTCTTCGCTGGGTAAGCAAGTGGAGTGAAGTAATTCTATGTTCAGTTCAACATCTTCATCCTCTACATCGACTTCTGCAACGTGAGGCAGGAAATCCTCGGCTGTAACCGTAATCACAATAGATGCCGGCACGTTTTCAAAGATATATTCGCCTTCTCTATCCGTAAAACGCACAAAGAAATGATCGGCAACGTCGAGCATTGCGCCTTCAATCGGATTGCCGAATCTGGCATCCGTGACGGTTCCGGAGATGGAGACCGTAGGAATTCCAATGGACATTATGGCTGAAATCTGGATTAATGAAGCTTCAAAGTCATCGCGTTCCTCAACCGGCTCACTCAGTTCGATCTCAATATACAACTCATATACACCATCATCGAGACCTTCGGGCGTAAAGTTGATGTCAACAATCTGCGAATCATCTCCCTCGATAATTCCTTCATCGGGCACGGCTTCAATCCACTTGGGAGCGCTCAGGAAGTCGAGATACCAGATCACAGCCTCACCGGTTCGACCCCAGTGATAATTAGCCGGGTTGTTATGCAGGAAACCATCGACGGTGGTGGATGCCAACACAAAGCCACGACCATACTGGTAGGTAAGGATAATCGGTTCATCGGTCGGATTACCCATTGCCATGATTTGTACCCAATCGACGTTTTCCAAATCATCGATGTCGTTCTGGAGGAAAACGCCATGAGCGCAACCGGAGCCGACCAGACGCTGCCCTTCACCCCATTCCCAGTTGAATGGATCGTTCTCATTCATGTAGTTGATCAGAAAGTTTTCCTCAGGATCAAGCTGCAAGGGGCACTGATTCTGAGATTGATTTCCATTGTACACGAGACCGCCGGGATTTATCGGTCTTGTATTGTGCAGGTTGGTTCCCGATGGTCGGTAGAGGGCGCCGCCCCCGTCAACGAAATCCTCGATACGTTCAAGATTTTGGTTGTATTGACCGACCCAGGCTTCAGTCTCGTAATTACCGACCCACATGAAATCAAAATCGTTGAAATCCACGTCTTCAACCTGATTCCAGGTGCGGTAGCGTTCATAATCCAGACCGTCTATGGCATCAAAGTACTGCTCAAAGTCCCAGTTTGACCATTGGCATCTCTCCGCAATGAGGATACCGCGTCCTTCAGGCTGGTCACGCCGCGGACCGCCACGTTCCTCCTCCTCCGGAGGTGCAGTGAAGCCTATTTCGAAAGCAACATCATCTTCGCCGTCGTTGCTGAGTGTCATTTCGACGGTCTCCTGGTCCTCGTTCTCCAGGGAAACAATTATCCCAATCGGATCGACTGTGATTTCAGCAATGACGGAACTATAACAGAAGAATCCTGTTATCAGGATAGCTATGAAAAAAATCCTTTGAGTGTAGCTCATCAGGTGCTCCTCCCTTTTCGTGAATAAAAAATATCTGCAGGAAAACCATAAGTTTTATCTTACGATTTGATACAATTTTTCACGCAATATAAAACAGATTTCGATGTAAAGCAATAAATTTTCTCTTGTCTGTTTGAATTCACGAGAGCGAACGGCTTTGTTTTAATCACACCTCCTCAAGAGACATCTCCCTGATGCTTGATTTAACGCCATCATTTCCTTACCTTTCTGACACATCAAGCCTAAACATCCGGGGGAGTCTTGAAGAAGCCTCTCTATTCCACGGGATTCACAGCTCCATCGTGTGTCTGCTACTAATCAGCAGTGGTAATGTACTACAAACCTGAACATAACAGGAGGAACTATGCGTTTTCAATCATTACTTAAGACTTTAGTCTTTCTGGTAATTATCATGATGGTAATTCCCGCCTCTGCTCAATTCAGGGAAATAGAGAGAATAGATTTAAGAAATCTTAACTTTGAAGGACTTTACGGGATCGCTACTCATCATGAAGCCGAACGGATTTATGTCTTGAATTTTCGTGCGGACGTAATCTTCATCCTTAATGAAGAAATGGATGATGTTATTGACCAGATTGCACTTCAAGAACCGAATACCATCTATGGAATGGACTTTAATGTAGGTGATAATACGTTCTGGCTCGCTGACCGCATAGCCAATCCACAAATAATATATCACTACGATCTTGATGGTGAGTTGCTTGACGATTTTCAGGCGGGAGGTGCTGCTAACAGTGTCACTTTCTGTCCTGAGAATGGACATCTGTACGTCGTATGTCATCCGGGTGGAATTATCGAGTTGACTGTCGAAGGTGAAGAAGTTGATCGATTCCAGGGAAATCTCAGTCTTACAGCAGTCGATTATTACCCTCCCAACGGTACTCTCATTATCATGGATGGCGCTGACAGGATTTATGAATACTCCCTTGAGGGTGAACTAATAGAAACCATTATGCAGCAAGATGCGATCGAGGGAAACGGTCTCGGACTCGACTATGATCCGTGGACACGCACACTGTACACGACCGGTCAGGAAGGTGTGGTTCAGATCTGGGAAGACAACTACAGCGCGCTTCCCGAGCCTCAGATCGAACCTGAAGCTATTCAAGCAGCCATCGGTTTCGGTCTCGACGGCGAGGAAACATTAACGATTACCAATGTAGGCGAGGAAGAGAGCAACCTCCGCTTCTCGCTGAACGATGTCGGTGAAGGCGTTGACTGGCTCGA
>JABMRV010000208.1 GCA_013202285.1 bacterium
CACTCACACCTGGTACAACAACACGATGAGCGGCGAATTCTACAACTCCCTCTTCACTAAGAATGTCAGCTACCTCGGAGCGCTGTGTACAGCATCAAAACTTTCTCTGGTTCGCAATTATCCATCAGATCTCACAATGGGTAACGGCATAGCATCCGTCGGATATTATTTCTATACTTATGTTCTGCTCGGCGACCCCAGCCTGCAGGTCAGAACCAGGGAACCGCAGGCAATCGATGCTGACTATCAGTCACACCTGCCGGTTGGTGCAACTTATTTCGACATCTTCGTCTTCGACGAGGATGAGAATCCAGTTGCTGAGGCTTACGTTCATATTTACATCGATGATGATATACGATATGGGGCTTTCACCAATGAAGAGGGTTCCGTAGAGTTCGAGGTCGATCCACTGCCTGAGGGAGTGTGTAATATTACTGTTTCAGGTCAGAATCTGATACCTATCTTGGGTGAAATAACAATCTCACAAGCTGAGGTTTACCTGTCCCTGGACGAAATCGGTTTCGATGACGATGGTGAAGATGACAGCGAGGGTAATGACGACGGTTTACCCAATCCGGGTGAAACCATTGAATTGAATCTGATCCTCCGCAACACCGGATCTCAGAGCTGCCAGGGTGCAATCACCACAATTCGGACGGAATCCCCATGGGTGGAAATAATTCGCGGTGAAGCCGATTACGATGATCTCGACGCCGATGAAACAGGCGTCGGCGACCAACCGTTCATACTGAGCCTGGCGCCTGAAACACCCGATGGAGAGGAGATAGTATTCGAGTTATCCATCGATACCAACGAGGAAACCTGGGAAATTCCCTTCAGCTTTACTGCGGTAGGATACAACCTCACTGTCCGGGAACACTTCTTCATGGACGGTCTTCTCTATCCCGGTGAGGAGCAGCAGTTGCTAATTAATATTGAGAACATGGGTCAACTGGACACCGAAGAACTGACGGCTGTTCTTTCATGTGATGCACCTACGATTCATGTCAGGGATGAGGAAACGACTTACGACCCTATCGCTTCCGGCGATAATGAAGAGAATATCGACCGTCCGTTCATGGTTTTCGCCAGTCCTTTCGCTTATCAGGGCAGCGAAGTCGAATTCCATCTCGCACTTACCGATGAGAATGGTCTGCATGACGAATTGAGCTTCACCGTTCTCCTCGGTGAACCCACGGTATCGTCACCACAGGGTCCGGATGGCTACGGTTACTGGGCATTCGATAACCGTGACACCACATCAAGCATGGCTCCGGAGTATAACTGGATCGAGGGAAGAGACCGACTGCAGGGGCTGTACGATCCTAACGATACGGGATACCTCAGCGACCACGGATCAAAAACCTATGTCGATCTGCCGTTCAATTTCGTTTATTACGGTCAGGAATACGACGAGATCACCGTCGGTTCAAACGGCTGGCTCTGTTTCGGACGCACGGCGCAAATCTCCTGGCAGAACCAGGAGATGGGTTCACCGCTCGCTCCCGCGGCAATGTTAGCGCCTTTCTGGAAAGACCTCCACAGCGGTGAAGTCTATACAAGATACGATGAAGATGAGGGACGCTTCGTAATCGAATGGCGTGACTGGGGTGTGGAAGGAGATGGCTCAGCGACATTTGAGGTCCTCCTGTTCGATCCACGAACTGTGCCTACAATCACCGGAGACGGCGAGATTGTCTTCCAGTACGAGGATATTCCCAATCTTGAACGCCGCGACGTTTATCCCCGGGAAAAGGCGACAATCGGCATTAGTTCGCCGGATCGTCAGAATTTCATCCAGATTACTCACGCGGGAAACTCGAACCCACGCACAGCAGATTTAGAGGGTGAAATGGCGATTCGCTTCACCACCGGCGAGTTCTACGAACTGGGCAGTGTCGAAGGGCGGGTCGCAGACATTCACGACAACTGGCAAATGGAAGGCGTACGCGTGATGATCGACGGAACGGGCTTCTTTGATAATAGTGATGAAATGGGAAATTACCGCATCGATGGCATCCCCATCGGGACTTATAATGTTATCGCTCGCATGCGTTACTACAACGACGCTATCTCCCGGGATATTGAGATCATTCAGGATGAGACGCAGGAGGTCAACTTAGCACTGACTCATCCGACATTCAATATCAACATCGAGAGGATCGAATTCGAGCTGCGCCCCGATTCTTCAGGTGGAGTCAGTTTTGACGTCTGGAACAGTGGCAACGGACCACTCGACTATGATATAAAGATCGATTATGAATACGAACCTCCCGAAGAGCGTGACGATCCATGGGATATGCTGTTTGAATTCAACCTCACCGATACATCGCGTACCGGCGATTACTGGCTGAGGAGTGTTGAATTCGACGGTGAAAACCTGTTCATTGCCGGTAGGGGTGGCAACCGTCAACCTCCTCATAAAATATATGTAATTAATCGCGAAGGTGAGATGATCAGGCAATTTGATCAACATGCTATTGATAGTTCAAGCGTATATGGTTATTGGGAGATGACCTGGAACGGCGAGAACCTGCTCGCCATCGACACCTATGATATTGTCGAGTTAACCAGAGAGGGTGAACCGGTTGATACTATTCCCAATCCGGTAGATCGGGCTCGCTCAATTGCATGGTCACCGGAACGAGGCACTATCTTCACCAAGGGCATTTCAGATCACGACATCCTGGAAATCAATACTGATGGTGAAGATGTTTCATCCTATGATGTGGAAGAACTTGCAGGCAATTCTCAGCGTTTCTACGGACTAACATGGTATCCCGAAGACCCGGAGGGCTTCAAGCTCTACATGTTCGTCAAAAATGATCTCGATGACGGAGAACCGCGCCTCAGGCTACTGAAACTGAACGTTGAGACAGGCGAGTTCATGCACGTTCAGTACTTCGATTTCGACCCGAGCGACAGTCCTGAGGGCTGCACCATAACCAAGTTATGGAATCCGCTGGTATGGACATTCATCGGTCTTATCTCCAATTCCGACGGGGACCGTGTATTCGGTGTTGAGCTGGGTCCGAACCTGACCTGGATCAATATCGCTCCTATGACTGAATCCATACCGGTTGATGAACTGCAGACTATCTCGGTCAGCTTCTTCGCACAGGATATGCCGGAGCGCGAATACGACATCCAGCTCAAGATGTATCACAACGCGGTGGGAGACAGATGCGATATACCGGTGCATTTCATCGTTGACCGTAACACGGGTAGCGATGAACACGATGACATCCCGAGTCAATTTATTTGTGATCCTCCCAGCCCGAACCCATTTAATCCGACGACAAGTCTGAGATTTTCTCTCCCTCACTCGTCTCCCATGGAACTGATCCTGTATGACGTCTCCGGCAGAAAGGTCAACCAGGTGGATTTCGGTTTCATGGCAGCCGGACGACACACGGTTACCATAGACGGATCAAGCTTACCCAGCGGCATTTATCTTGCTCGACTCAAGGCGGGATCGATCAGTGTAACTCAGAAGATAGTACTGTTGAAATAACGGAATGCTGTCAACCACAAAGGTTTGACAGCGGACGTGGATTTGGCTTTTTAATATCCCCATTGTCCCCCTCTACTGACGTAGGGGGGGAATAGCAATATCTTTAATTGATAAACAACCCTCCCACATTAATATGCTTCATCAAACCAGCCCATGTCTCTGAACTCTGTTAGTCGGATAACAACTAATGGATTATCCACCCGTCGTTTTCCTCCTGCCTGGCGTGAAGCCGCGGTATTCGGTGCATTATGGGGCGCCGGTGAGATAACCCTCGGCGCATTTCTCACCGCTATCCGTATCCCCATGACCGGGGTATTTATGGCATGTTTCGGGATTATTATTCTCATCTCCGGTCAGATGCTGATAAAGCGAAGGTGGTTCCCCCTGCGTACGGCGCTGGTCTGCGCCGGATTAAGATCTTTATCTCCCGGAGGAGTAATCTTCGGTCCGATGTTCGCCATCATCCTGCAGGGACTGATCGTTTCACTCGTCTTTTACATTCTTCATAAACCGCTGATCGCCGGTGTCGTATCCGGTTTCATAGCTACCATCACATCGATCTTACAGGGGATTGTCGTCAAGCTGATAGTTTACGGCGCAACCTTGTGGGATATATACCTGTCACTGCTGTCAAAGGCGGAGAGTATCCTTCATTTACATGCCGGTCAGGGCTGGATCATTGTAGGACTGTTTTTCGTTCTTGTCGGTTCTCTCGGCGCAGGGGCGGGTGTTTTCGGTTGGAGGCTTGGCTCAGCAGCGATAAGAAAGAAGGAGATTCTGCGTGGTTGAAAGGTCGTCCCTCGGAAAGCTCCTCGTTGTGATCGCTGCACTGATTCTTGTACTGGCAGGTAACGTATTTGCTATATTGATGGGCTTTCTGATAGTATTGACAACCGCTCTCTACATCGACCGCTCGGCTTTCCGGAAACTCGGTAAACCGCGGTTCTGGCTGTTCAGCCTGTCGGTAGTTCTCCTCGCCGGACTGTTGTTGGGTAAGAACCCTCGTCCGGTATTCGGGATCGATATTTCACCGGATGGACTTTTCGCTGGACTGATGATGAACGTCCGCGCATTTTCTCTTGTGCTGGGTATGGTGCTTATCTCACGTTCGCTGACGAGGGCTCGCTTCCTGAGCCTGACGACAAGACTTGGTCTGCCTCACTACATTCCCGCCTTTCAGACTGCACTCGAAACACTGCCCCGGATGAAGAGCGCCTTCAAGGATTCCCGTCAGAAAGGCAGACTCTTCGGTTTCGATAATCTGGTTGATTTTATACTTCTCACCGGGGAACTGGCATCCCGCGGGTGCGGGATACCGGAACGAGTTATGATATTCGGCATCACGGGGAAGCGGAAAGCGGGAAAAACGAGCCTGATGAGAAAGATCGGACAGTCAGCATCAGTAGAGGGGATACCAGTCGGCGGATTCATCCAGGAGAGGTACAGCAACGATGAACATTTCTCCTGCGGCTTCAATGTGGTCTCCGTGGCAAACGGCAATACACAGATGATAGCGGAGAAGCAGGGAAATGCACCGTTCAGCTTCTCAGAGGAAGCCTTTATAAACGCTGCATCGTGGCTGCGAAGAGACGCCGAAGGATGTCAATTACTGCTCGTCGATGAGATGGGGATACTCGAAGCGCGAGGAGAGGGACATGCTGAAGGTGTTATTTCAACCATGATTAAACACCCTGATAAAGTATGGATCCTCTCACTGCGAAAAGATATACTGGATGAGTTAATGCACAGCTTCGGGATCAAGCAGGAGAGAATAATAAACCTCGATAAGGAGAATGCCGACCGGAAAGGGTTTGTCGATGCGGTGTTATCAGCATTGAGGGAAATAAGCGTGTGACCTGTCCAGTCCGCCTGCTGGCAGATTTATCATACTGAAACGGTGTGGTAGTCAGCCATAGTCGGCACACCTCTGGCGAGCGGATTAATCGGATCACCGCGGGAACGATCCCGGCTGTTCGGTTGCCAGCGCCTCCCCATCGCTCTGGCAATCACTCGTTCTCCGAACCGATCCCTGAGGTCATCCATCGCCCGGTACAGGTCTTCATTCCTGAGCTTCCTGCCGGCAAAAAAGAGGTCCAACTGACGGTCATCCTCCTGCTTCGGTCCCAGCGAGCCGAGTGACAGACCAAGCAGCCTCACTTCCCGTCCCGGTTCGATCACCTCGCACAGCAGCCTCCAGGCGTTTCCGATAATAATATCCTCGTCATCCGTAACGCATTTGAGGCGCGACTGGTGGCTGATTGTCATAAAATCGGTATATCGAACAGTTAGAGTGAGCTTTTTCCCAACCATTCCCGCCCGTCTGACGCGCCTGGCAACCATCTCAGCCAGCGCAACTAACTTCTCCTTCATCTCCTCGATATCAGAAATCGGTTGTCCAAGCGTCCTTTGATGTCCGATTGACTTCTCGCCCGGTTCACGATCCTCGTCCTTGCGCATCCTTCCCGACCACTCGCCGCGCGCCAGCTTCTGCATAACGGGTCCAAGAATACCAAACCTGCTCTTCACCAGGCTCGTCGGCGCTCCGGCAAGTTGACCGAGTGTGTGAATTCCGATCTTGTAGAGCGCCTGGGATGTCGCTCTACCGATCCCGACCATCTTGTCAACCGGCAGCGGCGCGAAGATATCCGCCGCCTCACCTTCACGGATCAATTTCAGACCGTCCGGCTTGCCCAGGTTTGCCGCCATTTTCGCCACCAGTCTGTTCGGACCGATACCGACCGTGCACGGCAGCCGGAACTTGTTCCATATCGTCCGCTTGACCTCCTCGCCAATCTGTCTTGCGCCACCATACAACTTCAGCCAACTGGTGATCTCAAGTGAAGCTTCATCGATCGACAACGGCTTCACATCCGGCGAGAACCGCTCCAGTTCCGCCATGATCCGTGCTGATACGTATGTATATTTCGGTCCCCTGACCGGCAGAAAGATTGCATGATGGCATCTCCGGCGGGCTTCCACCGCCGTCATGCCCGCCTTCAGTCCGTATTTGCGGGCGATGTAGTTCGCAGCGGTGATCACGCCGCGATTGCCGTTACTCCCACCGACCGCCACCGGCTTCCCCTCCAGCAACGGATTGTCGCGAATCTCCACCGAGGCGAAGAAAGCATCCATGTCGATATGCAGAAATGTCCGCTCAGTATCTCCCAGCGAAGAACCACGCTTCACGTTTTCCAGCACTGCCAGACTCAGCGGTGCGTGACGGCTATGCTTATCATGGTGCCACGCCATCAATTCATCCTTTCACAGCCAAATCTTTTCCATCTTTTCAACTGTCTATCACCACAGAACTGATCTGCCATACCATTTCATCTATGTCCAGAGCAAGCTCGCAAGATCCGACTCCCTCGGCAATAACCGCATAGTGATAACATCGCCGCCGACCTTCGAGCGTCGTCCATCTGCTGCGCACTGTTTCGACCCTGTGCGCACGACCCCGCCAGAGAAACCTCAGCGGCTTAATCCGCTGCGGGCTAAAATGTACGATCACCTCGATAGCCTCTTCCAGCTTCTCATAATGCATTTTTCAGCTCATCCATTTCTTTAATAAATACTGTGCAAATGTTCAACAACAGTCCAAAAAAAAATTGTGCTGTATTCATAATATAATCAAATACTGCACAAATGTCAAGTAGTTTTCATTTCACCGCGCCTGCAGGCTATTTCCCGTCTCGCTCCTTTCTGAGCGCTATCAGTTGCGCTATTACCGACACCGCAATTTCCGCCGGTGTATGCGAGCCTATATCGATCCCTATCGGGCAGGTCAACCGTGAAATCTCCTCTTCGGAGAAACCTTCCTTTAACAACCTGTTTCGAATTTCTACCGCCTTGCGAGTACTCCCTATTACGCCCAGGTAATAATAGGGTTTACGTAAAAGTTGCCGTAGTACCGTAAAGTCGGTTTCATGACTGTGAGTCATTATCACGATGAAATCGCTGTCGGTGGTTTCGAGCTGTCCGGCTATATCTTCAAGATCGCCAACCTTCACAGATGCACCAGGATAGCGATCAGCATTTGCCCACTCAGCGCGGGAGTCATTAACAACGACCCGAAAACCGACATCCATCGCCAGCTTAGCCGTCGGCTGCGCGACATGCCCAGCCCCGAACAGGTGCAGTTTCTGCCCGATGCCGAATGGTTCGATCAGCAACTCCATGGTTCCACCGCAGATCGCGCCTGTCTGATGACCTTCGACATCGTCAAGATCCAACTTCAGGCGTTCAGGTTCACCGCCTGCAAGGACTTCAAGGGCTTTCTCAATCGCCAGCTTTTCCACCGCTCCACCGCCAACACTGCCGGTTATCTTACCGTCGGTTTCGACTATCATGCGAGCGCCAACCTTCCGCGGAGTGGAACCTTTTGCATCGATTACCGTAACCAAAACGAATCGTTTACCGATGCGAATTGCATCAGCCGCACTCAACAGTGGATCCGTAATGGATCCGGATTCAGCGTCAATCGAAATCTTCAACCGAGTAACCCTCTAATTGATATTTATTCATATCTTCAACGGTATTTATGTTAACCAGAACGAAAGCATCCTCGACTTCGAGTTCAACTACGTTCATCCCGCAGCTGCGGGACTGACGCAGAACCATCATGGCACCTGCATCCGCTGTCTCGGAATAGAGCGCATTCCAGCAGGATCTTCCCCACCAGGTCGGATGACCCCGCCTGCCATTATAAACAGGCACGACCACGCAATCCCTTGTCACAGCAGCCTTTATGGAACTGAGCGTCTCCGATGTAATAAGAGGATGATCCACCGGAAGGGTCAACAATCCCTCGGCATCGTCACCAGCCCAATCCAATCCAAGTCGGATGGAACTTATCATACCGTGTTCGGGTGCGCGGTTAAAGATAGTTTCAAGTCCCGGCATTCTTTTCTTCACGAAATCCGCCAGTACCTGATCGGAAACGACCACTCCGACCGGATCCCAACCGGTCGCTTTCAACTTCCCCAGCATCCTCTCAACAAGCAGTTCACCCTCCTGTGCAAGGAGCAGTTTCGGAGAACCCATACGCTGCGACTTCCCGCCGGAAAGAATAACTGCAGGATATTCCTTCATCTCTCATTGCCGACTACGAGTCGGCGCTCTCCTTTTTCACCCATATCTTGGTCGCTGGAGTCTGATCTTTCTCAAGCCCAGCTCCTCGATAACTCTATCAACCTCCTTGTGGGGAGTTAAATACCATATAATCAATATGTAACCATTTTCTATCGGCAGAGCGACAAGGTAAACTTCATTCATTATCTTCCCGTTTACCGGTTTATCGATATCTATGAAAAAAGGATAGATCGCAGCCCAGTTGACTAACCTGTACCAGCGTTGAAACATAGCCCTGTTCATCATCAGATTGATCGGCTGGACGACAATGTTAACCTCCCGGTTGACAATATATTCCAGCGGAGCAATTATACGATGCCCCGGCATAGTGCTGAACTCTTCGCCGATAAACGGAACATGTCTGTCAGCCAATCCGATCAGGTCAACGCAGTTAAGTTCTGAATAATACGGGATAGCCCCTGCAGCGCAAACTCCAAGTCTCACATCAGTCCCCTCAAAGAGTTCCTTTAATCGCTTGCCTATTGCTACCCAGTTTTCCGCTGGAGCATACAGGTGATCGACAAGCTCTTCAGCCCGCTCGACCCGGTAGTTGTAAAACTTCCAAAAGTTATTCACTGTCCCGATGCACAGCACCAGCGTTAACGCAACAATCAGGCGTTTGTCAGGAAGATACTCATGCAGAACCAGCAGGATGATTATCGTCAGGAACGGGATAATGGGCACCATGAAACGGAATTCCATAAAATCACCGCCGACTGAAATCACATAGCAGAACCAGACCAGGGTTAAAAGCATCATGAAACCTGCTGCCCGACTCTTCCGGAACAGTGACTTCCCGCGCCATATAACCAGAGCCAGGAATGGAATCAGACCGTAATATATCACGAAAAGGTAGAAATAATAGAAGCCGAAACCGATACCGCTGAGATCCCGCACCTTGACATTGAAGGCATTGGGGATGATCGTACCGTAATAGAGCTGTTTCCAGACCAGATAAGGCAATGTAATCGCCAGGAACGGAGCGAGGAGAGCGATGTAATCAGCGAGTTTCTTATCCCGACAGGTCAGCAGCCAGGCAATTGCTGCGCCTGCAATCAACACAACCGAATCGGGGCGTGTCAACATCGCAGTATTGAGTATCATCGACAGAGTCAGAGTTCTCTTGATACTCCAGCCTCGGTGGACTCCAAGATAGATGACATATCCTGTCAGTACGAACAGAAGCATTTGCAGTGGAGTCTCAAGACCGCATCCTGCAAATCTGGCAACCGAATGGTTAAAACCGACCAGCAGCAGTGCCGCCAGCGCCATGGTTCGATTGTTGATTATACGAAGGGCGAGAAGGTAGGTGAGAATCAAGGCAGCAAGATAGATCGGTATGGAGATCAGATAGACGAACTTCTCCGGGGGGATGCCGATCTTCATACCGGCGGCGAATGCCATCACCCAGAGGAAGTTGGAGTATCCCTCCAGTCGCTCACCGGGATTCCAAACCAGTCCATGCCCATCTACCAGGTTCTTGGCATAACGGAAGGAGATAAAGGCGTCATCGTTAAGGAGCTTGCCTGAGAAAGCGTACAGAAGCATCCCTGCTAAAACAAGTATCAGCAGGTAGGTGAAGTTTCGTCGGTAGAAATCCGCTAAGTAAGGCACCAATCCTCCAGATTTCGTCGTTCACTTGAGTTTTTTCAACTCACGCCACCTTCGATCCACCTGCCGTTGATAATCCCCTATATCATCCTCAGTCCAGTGAACGAATCGCCTCTGCAGCCTTATATACTCATCGACCGATGTTTGGGGGGGATCCAGAGTGAACTTGAACCTGCCGTTTTTCACTTCATACAGCGGGAAAACGCAGCTTTCGGTCGCCAGCCTGGAGATCTTGATCGAATCTGCTTCGACAGATTTATGCCCCGGCGGACATGAGCAAAACAGGTGAATAAACCTGAACCCTTTTATCTTCTTCGCAGTCTGGAACTTGTTTGCGAAATCTTCGGGAAAGGCAACGTTTGCCGAGGCGATATAGGGTATCTCATGCGCCCTCAGCAGTGTCAGGATGTCCTTCTTCGGTCGCGACTTGGGATTTGTGTAGGGAGTGGTTGTGGTCCATGCTCCCAGCGGCGTAGCGGACGACTGCTGGATGCCGGTATTCATGTATGCCTCGTTGTCGTAGCAGACGTACAGGTAGTCGTCGTTGCGCGCCGCGGAAGCCGACAGCGCGCCCAGCCCGATATCGAACGTCGCGCCATCCCCCGCCCAGCCGACGACGACGGTCTTGTCATCGCCGCGTTTGCGAAAACCTGCGGTAACACCGGCAGCGCAGGACGCTGTCGCCGGGAATGCAATGTGATACAGCGGCACTCCCAGCGCCGAGAACGGAAACGGTCCGTCAATCACCGCCATGCAGCAAGCCGGTATTACGAACGCACAGTCGGGAGCTAACAGCTTCACCGCCAGCCTGAGCGACAGCGCCGATCCGCAACCCGGACATGCAAGATGACCGGGAGACATTACTTCATTTGGACTGTCTAAGGCTTGGAAGCCTTGGGATTTGGTTTTTATCATCTGTTTACTTCATTATCTCAATATACTGGTGGGGCGGACATTGTTGTCCGCCACCTTATCAATTTCCCGAAGGGAAATACGGTTTTCTGTTATTTATACTTCGAAATGAAATCATTAAAATTCTTCCTTTCATCATCCGATAATTGTGCCATTCTTCTATTGCTAAAGTTTTCCATTTCTTCAGGTCTATAGAATTTTATTAGTTCCATTATTGCCTCTCGCAAAAAGTTTAGAGCTAAATTCATATTTGCCTGAAACTCAGTTCCACCTCTAAGTTCTCTAATTTTTTCTATACCGTCTTCAAGTATAACCTGATTATCAAGTTCAACAGCATGCGTTCCTTTCGACCACATTCGATATAATGTCTGGTATTGAGTTCTTTGTCCAACGCAATCAGCAAGAGTTTCTCGAGATATTGGACCTCCTCTAAGAGAAAACCAGTTTTTAGGTTTTAGTTTTTTTCTTTCTTCATTTCTAATTTCAGCATATTTTGGACTCGAAAGAAGCTTTTCAAGGACAGCAACATCATTGTCCAGATTGACTTGTTGGTCAAACAATGCCGCCATATCTCTATGCTCAGGGTTGATGTTTTTGTCGACCTTTAAGGTCTTTATAATCTTTGTGTCTCTCAGTCGAGTTTTCCTTGTAAAATACAGGAAACTCATAGAGCGGAATTCATACGTAAATGGATCTTGTAGAATGTACAAAATTGACA
The DNA here is from genome assembly GCA_013202285.1 of bacterium. Taxonomy (GTDB): domain Bacteria; phylum Electryoneota; class AABM5-125-24; order Hatepunaeales; family Hatepunaeaceae; genus JABMRV01. Next base: position 11,883 of record JABMRV010000208.1, read on the forward strand.
GAAGTGCTTCAAACTCACTACGTAAAATTAGCCTTGCTGGAATAACAACGGATTTTGGTATCATGACAGAAATTGCATCAACCATCTCGATTATATGTCGAAAGAGCAATATAGGCGGTTTGGTGTAATTATTCTTACATGTTAATAGACGACCTAAAAGATAAGTAGCGTAATTAACTTCGATTTCAAGCTCTTTGATTGGTTTTTCAACATGAGGTTTCAGTGAAACAACAGCTATTTCGCGATCTAATATGCTTTTAAGAGATTTTTCACACATTTGTTTACTCCTATGGTATTTTATCTAATTCATACTGTGCATCTGGATATCCTAATTCCTTCGCTTTCCGAAAGCTTCGGTGGGCGTTGATTTTGTCTTTCAGTCCATACCAATATGCTAAACCTCGGCTGTAATAAGCTAATGCATAGTTTGGATTAATCTGAATGGCTTTATTATAATCGGCTATTGCAAGGTCGTAATCACCTTTGAGATCATATACAAGTCCTCGGCAACAATAAGCTTCGGCATTGTTTGAGTCAATCTGAATAGCTTTACTGTAATCGGATATAGCAAGGTCATAGCTATTTTTTTTCGCGTATATAAGTCCACGACCGAAATAAAATATGGCATTGTTTGGATCAATCAGAATAACTTTATTGTAATCAGTCATAGCACGATCGTAATAGCCTTTGTTGTTATATAATTGTCCCCGCATGACAATAGCTGCGATATTGTTTGGGTATATCTGAATGGCTCTATTGTAATCAGCTATAGCCAGGTCGAAGTCATCTTTTTCACTATATGCAATACCACGACCTGCATAGGCTGTGGTATTGTTTGGATCAATCTGTATGGCTTTATTATAATCGTCTATAGCACGGTCAAGGTAACCTTTATCATTATATGCAAGTCCACGTTTGATGTAAGGCCAGTTCCAGTCAGGTTTTCGTTCGATAGCATAAGTAAAATATTCGATCTCTTTGTCAATATCATCGGTTGTTCGACCCATTTCATACCATTCCACCGCGGAAAATTCATCGCTTATCTGAGTGCGTTGCTGTTTGATCTCCTCCACCTGCGAATCCTCTGCCCGTTCCAGCCGTTTCCTGAGTTCCTCCATCTCATTTTGCAACCGAGCCACTTCATCCTGAAGCATCTTCATATCGTCAAGCTTCTGCCGGTCTCTGACAAGCTCCTGTATTTTACGATTCACATCCTCCGTATCGACGGTTATGTTACAGGTAAGATAGAGAACGAATACTCCATTTTCCTCTTTCCACTCTTCGGAAGCTATTTCAGTTTTTGTAACTCCGGCGGTGATTGCCAATATCTCCTTCTTATACTCACTTTCATCCTCAAAGGTGGTTTCAGTTTCCTTGATATACTCCTTCATAAGGGTTTCGGCTTCGATATATACACCGACCTGCTCAAGGATCTGTCTTTTGGCTTCGAGGGTGGCGAGTTCGCGGAGTTCCTGCCGAGACTCGTTCTCTCCCATCACATACCTTACGGTATAAGTGAACAGTTTCTGCTCCGCCATGCCGGACTTTGCAGACATGAGCAGGATTATAATTGATATGAGGATGATTTTATTTTTCATTTTTCTTCCTTCCTGAGTCAAATCCCATCTTAACCTTCTTCTCCGGTTCAGGCGGGGTCATCAACTGACGTATCGCCGTAAAAAGCGTCTGTATCTGTTCATCATGCGATTCGATTCTTCCTTCCAACTCCTTGAACTTCACCTCAAGTTCCCGTGTCGTCGCCACCATCTCCCGAAGTTTAACAAAAGCCCTGACCACAAACACGCTGACAGCAATAGCACGCTTTGAATTCAGCACACTTGCCGCCATGATCGCGCCATGCTCGGTAAACGCATTGGGCATTACCGTTGAATGTTTCAACAATGCGAACCGGTCACAATTTGTGACCAGTTCATGCTTCTCTTCTTTCGTAAGCTTGAAAAGGAAGTCGGTTGGGAATCTGCCAATATTCCGTTTAACTGCCTGATTGAGGACTTTTGTCTGAACCCCATACAATTCAGCCAAATCCGTATCAAGCATCACTTTCTTTCCCCGGATAAGCAAGATACGCGATTCGATCCGTTCGGATGGTATAATCGAAGATGAACTCGTCATTTATCTCCCTTTGGTAGACATTCTCATCCGCCAGCAATATCAATAACTTACGTGTCAGACGGGGGTGTCTGACACCGGGCACTTAACCTGTCTGATGTCCGGATTTCAATGTGGCAGACAGAGCCTGCCCCGGCGAAAGCCGGGGAATGTCCGCCCTCCCCGTCAACTTGCTTACTTACTTATTCCTAAAGCGCCTTCAGACTGTCAATTAGACTGTTATACTCCTCAGCTAACTCCTTTTTAATGATCTCAAGGTGCGAGACCGCTTCCAATTCGCTCCAGGCGTCATCTATCTTCCCTTTATTGATATAAAGCCTGGCGAGGAATATCCTGGCTTCGATATGATCGGGCTCCATGGAGAGGCATTTCTGGATTGCAGCGATTGCGTCATTCGGAAGCGAGAGCCCGACTAGCGTTCTGCCTTTGTGAAAGTAAAGTCCTGCGAGATTTATTTCCGCTGCTTCAGCGCTGGAAAAAAGCTGCAATGCCTGATCGAAGTTACCGATCTCAAGCTGGAGCCTGCCAATCCTGAGCCTGTCGTCAGGGTGAATATCGAAACCGAGTTTACCATATTCACCATACGCCATCAATGCCTCTTTCCAAAGTCCAAGTTCTGTTAAGGAATCCATCTTTGCCCGTGTTTCGTTCAATTGATCCTCCATCCCGGCGCTGTTCGGAGTAACTCTCATGATTAATCGTTGGGCTTCCTCCCACCTGCCGGAGGCATTCAAAATGCGCGCCATAAGATGAGTTGATGGTACGTTGAGTGAATCAATCTTTAGAACCTTAGCGGCATAGAACTCGGCTGAATCAAGAGCGCCGATTCGATATTGAATTGCGGCTATATTATGCAGCACCATAGGATCCGGTACCTTATCTTATCAGTGCTGTTCACCCTGATCAGGAACTCCAGCGCTTGAGTGGGATTACTCGCCTGGATCGCCATCTGTGCGTTCCTGATAAGGTTTACACGTGTCGTCTCCGCTACAGCAACACCGGGATCGAGACCGGCAAATCCAAACTCTTCCATCGCCATTTTTGTCTTGCCTTCACTGAGCAACGCATACGCCTCATATAGCGCCTGGCTCTTGATAATCTCGAGTATCGATTCAGGATCCTTCAATCCGGCTCTTTTGCCTATTTCGATTGCTTCTTCAGTCATCCCGGCACGGTAATATGCATCTGCCAGTTTCATTATTCCCTCTGGGAAGTAGGGATCGATCTCAAGCACATGCTCGAAGCGAGTGATTGCTTCCTTGTTCTTGCCATACTTAAGGAAAGTATTCCCGATATTAAAGACGTCCATACGCGCATTCTCGCCGCGATGGATGAAATCAGTGCGGAAGTTGCTGAGCGGCATGAACAGCAGCCCTAACATAAGCAGTTTCATAGCAGGTTCAATTCGTCGTGCCCTGAATTCGCCAATTATCTCAACAATCAGGTAAGATGCGCCGACCATCAGCACGAGGACAATCGGTAGTCGATACTCAGAGGCGATAAAGAATATTAATCCCCCCACAAAATATGTCACCACCCAGGTTATGGCAACACGATTACGTTTCCATCCGAGTCGGCGGAACATCAGGATCAATCCCGCCAGTCCAAGCGGACCGATCAGGTAGAAACCGAAGGGATTGAATTTCAGAATGGGGGAGACTTCTTTTCCGTAGTATATGCTGATATTGTTTGCGAATTCGGCGCGATTCCAGAAATAGAAAGTCTTTCTGGCAAGTAACTTTACATAACTGAATGGTTTATGTATAATCCAATCCAGTGATTGGTTGAACCAGTAGCTGCCGGCTTCACCGGTTGAGAGATTCTTTCCCATCGCCTCCGAGGCTACCTGGCGGAAATCCTCGTCCTCATACTGAGGTTCAATTGAAGAGAGAAAAGGCGCCTCCCAGTAAAGCCCGGTCGCATCGGGGTTGTTACCGACGTAGAAGTTCATACCGGCGGAAGATGTTGTCAGTGAGAATTCCCCGCCGATGATGAGATTTCTTATGCCGATCGGAATTAGAAAAACCAGAACACCTGCAGTCAGCAGGAGCGAACGTTTCAACCAGGTGGCTTTGTTGTCGCGTATAAGGAGAAGATAGAGAAATGGTATAAAGAGCAACACCAGCGGTCTTGCCAGTGCGGAAAGTCCTATAATGCCTCCCAACAGCAATATTGAGATGATGCTTTCGCGCCTGAAAACCGCCTCGGCGAGATTGAGTACGATAGCCGATAAAAACAATATCAGCGTGGAAGTCAGCAGTGTTGATTCAAAGAAAATAAACGGAGCGTACAATGCCGCAATCCCCGCGGCAAGCAGCCCGACCTTCTTCCCGGCGAGTGATGCTCCCCAGCGATAGAGCAACAGAATTGTTCCGATCCCCATTACACTCTGCAATATCATCAGACGTATAGGCGAAGCGCCGATAATTGCATAGATCAATCCTGCGAAGTACGAGTATAGCGGGCTCATAAAGAAAGTGTGATCGCCGATAACATTGCCCTTGCTGATTTCAACTGCCCACTGGTGGTAGAAGGCGGCGTCGATAATCGGAACCTGGACGAGGTCGGTATTCTTCACTATCCAGAGATGTACTAAGCGGAGTATCAAAGCAGTGAGCGAGATCAGCAGCAGAGCTAATCCGCCGGTTTTAATTCCTATAATATCAGATTTTTCTGAGCCTGTAGTCATATCAGCTTCTCCTGATTTCACTTTATCTTAACTATGAAAAATAATAATTTCTAACCATTTGCGCAAGAAATATACCCGGTTCGACGAGTATCAGAGTTATAAAAAGGGGTGGGCAGTAATACCCACCCCTGCAGCCGGTCAGCCATTCTGGAGATTCTGTTACATCACGGGATATAAACAACCTTACGGATGAATGACCTGTCTCTTGTTTCCAATTTGAGCATGTACACTCCGCCCGGCGCTTCACCGGGCATCCAGATGCAAGTATGTATTCCGGTGGAGAACCTGTTGTTTACCAGTTCCGCCACCTGTCTGCCTGCCAGATCGTGAACGACAATCTGAACCTGGCTTAAGACCGGAATTGAAAATTCAATAGATATGCTGTTGTTAAATGGGTTGGGAAAGGCACGGATCAGGTTGTAATCGACAGTTTCTCCCGTCACTGGATCGGATACACCGGCTGGATCAACGAGGAGGATTGTTCCGGGCGCCATATCGAAATCTCGAAAGTAAAAATCAGATGCGAAACCGGCGATATAGATAACTGTTCCGATGGTGTCATTCCATGCGCAGGTGTGGTGATGTTCGCCGGGTCCATAAGTCCCCTCACCCCTGATCACATTCCAGTTTAAGATCACATTTCTGTCACGATACCAGCCGGTTGTATCGGTTGTCCAGTAAAGGTTAACCTCGAACGATTCGTCTTCCTCGTTGGGATCTGAAACCGACCAGTTTATCCAGTATTCCTCGCCGATTCTTACCAGAGTTGAATCTCCTGCCGGTGTAAGAATAGTTAACAAGGGAGGTTCATTCATGCCGAGATCGACTACATACTCGAAGACGTTGTTTTCTTCGTCCGTCTCTTCGACTATGCCGCCTTCATCGATTGGCGTGTCGAGTTCCCAGCGGATCGTGTGCTCGCCGGTTGGCACTCGCCAGATTGTGTCGGTTGTACAGGAATACATAAAATCTTCGGTTGCATCTGTCGACTCGACATCTTCAGTGTAGAACAACTCATCGTCAACATAACAGTCGATGGTGAACGCCGGAGTAATCTCCTCTGAACCGCCCATACGGTAATTAAGTCTCAGATAAACCTCGTCGTAAACCTGTTCTATTTCTTCATGCCAGTTAATGGAATCCGGATGGAACTGGTAACCGAATTCCATATTAACAGGTGAAATTTCGAACAACCCATCATCCCAGCCGAGAATGATATCATCGATCAAAGCGCCTGCACTCTCAGCTCCCTCTTCATCACTCTGCCATACAAATGCAATCCATACCTCTTCCTCGCCCAGGTAACTCGCATCTTCACCGTTTACCTGCAACTCTTCGAGAAAAACCTCGTATAACTGCCATACATCTTCTTCATTTTCATCATGTTCATGATGTTCATGAAGTGACAGAGCAATTCCCACCTGTTCTCTGAACAAATCTCCATTCGAGGTCAGCAGGTCCGGATCGTTGACCGCAACCACGCTGAGTGAGTCGTTGGTGTAATCCTCATTGTCCATAAGAACCCAGAATATGAGTCGGGCTGTCTCAGCCCTGCTCAGGTCGAACGGACCCCACCACGCCCAGCCGTTCGCCCCGTTCCAGTAATAATGCAGGTCGGGTCGTTGAGGACTGTTCGGTCCGTTCTGTGTAGATAAGGCGCACCAGAGGGAATTCTGATAATTATCATCCACAGTTACAGAATCATTGAACATATAATCTTGTACTCCCCATCCACAGTTGGATAGATTGCGTTCGGCACCGGGCCATCTAAGGGTATTATAATGCCAGGCATAACCACCGGGAGTCTCCCAGGGCCAGGGATCACGATTCAAATTTCGGTTGAAGTTTTCGTCGAGAATGACCTGCCAGTCCGCCAGGCTCTCGCCTGTGCAGGACAGCAGAATTAGAACTGAAGTCAGGAAATAAAACGGTTTGCTAAAAGTACTTTTCATGATTCACTCCAAATTTATCTTTTGCATTATTAAAATGTAACCATTTTACAGCAGGGAATCAGAGCTTCTCATTAAATATATCACCCGTTTTTGAGGAAATCAATAGACTACCGGACTAAAGAGGAGTGTAAAGGCACAGGTTCATTGGATATTGAGTATGAAAAGGGCGAGCCCACGGCTCGCCCTTTTAGTGTGGTTTAGCATTCACATGCTCGTTATGGCATATAGACAACCTTGCTCTGGAACAGTTGTCCACCGGTCTCAAGACGCAACAGGTATATACCGCCGGAAAGTGCGTCAGGATACCATGAAAACAGATG
>JABMRV010000209.1 GCA_013202285.1 bacterium
GATGTCTCGCAGATGAAGGTGGCGCTGGTGAAGTGATGGGGAAGTTTTGATACCCCCCCTGAGTCCCCCCCCTACTTGCGTAGGGGGGGAATGCATTAATACCTCCTACTTCGCATTCGGAGATTTCGATCTCTCCTCTTCAAGCTCCTGCCATAGTTTCGGAATGAAGTAATCCACGCCCTTCCTCGCGAGTTTGTCGTCTGGGTCGATCTTCAGGGTAGCCCTGAAAGCAGCCTCCGCTTCATCGATCTCCTTCCGTCCGGCATGAAGCAGCGCGATGCGGTTGTATATCTGTGCCCGGCTCGGTTGAATCTCAACTGCCTTGCGAAAAGTGGCTATCGCCTCGTCGATCCGGTTCAGCTTCTCATAAGCATTCCCGAGACAGCGGTAATCCTCAGCCAACCTGACATCTGTCATCAGCAGGCGATTGGCGATGGTTGAGTCAAAGGGAGCGAGATCCGCTTCTGCCGCGCCGCGTTCAAATCGAGCCGTGAGATCGTCAATATAATCCTCATTGTGCTCCTCACTTAGCTCTTCTCTCAACATGTCAAGGTAGAGGTTCTGCAGCGTCGGTCGGTTCTCAATGGTTCTCCGGTAAGCATCGATCACCCCATCCCAGTTCTCCCGCTGCGTCTCTGCCATGCCGATATTTCTCCAGACCTTAGCCGCCCGCAGACCCGACTCAGCAGCCTGACGGTAGTTCTCAATCGCCAGATCAAGCTCGCCTCGCTTCTCGTAGATCAAACCCAGATTGTTATAGATGACATCTTTCTTTCGCGGGTTCATGCCGATTGCCGCATTCAGGCAGGTCAGGGCTTTCTCGTCATCACCATTCATGTGACAGGCGATGCCAAGGCTCATGGCAGCGTCGGCGAAATCGGGCTTGATCTTCAGCGCTTCCCTGAATTGCAGGATTGCGTCGTTGAAACGACCTTCCTTCATCATTGCCCTGCCCCATGAACACAGGTTCTCAGCTTCCGCTTTGGCGCCTTCCTGCGAGTGTTCGGCAACCCAGGGTGATGCCTCAAAAAGCACCGTACAGATAACTATCGCCAACGGTCCCAGGATGATCAGCCATCCGAAATTGGGAGGTTTCTTTTTGTTAGTTGTTGAAAGAGTTGGTTTCTTCATTTATTGTTTGTTATAATTGTACACTAAATAGCCCTACTTCATTAAGTATTCCCGAAGGGAATGACCTTTGAATAGCCGTGGGCTTAAGCCCACGGAGATGGTTATAAGATAAGTTCACGATCCCGACTTATTCGGGAGTCAAACAAAACACAGCTTTTAATTCCCGTTTATTCTATCCCGAAAAAGTCGGGATTGTGATTGTTTTGTATTCTCCACCACCGGCTGACGCCGGTGGCTATTCACGGATTAATCCCTTCGGGATTCTATGTGGATACAATAACCCACACGAAGCAGCGAAGAACCTCTTATTCATGAGTTATGCACCACGAACAACACACGTTTTCCCTCCCGCTTTAACCTGTTGAAGGTACTGCATGCTTCCGGGGTATTCATTATTATAACCTGCATTACGCTCCGCGCCTGGGAATTGTAGATGACGGTTGTTCCGCGCTCGATTCTGAAACCCTTACCGCCAGTTCCCCTGTAACCGCTGCCTATCAACAGGATATCAGGTTTGCAGTTCATGAAGAAACGCTGATCCTGATGATTGAAATGCCGCTTCTTGTCGGTCAGCCTCGGCAGTCCGTCGGGATATATCAACAGGTCAAAATAAGGTATAGGCATGCCTTTATAGACGATAAGACTGCCGGATGCGCGGGTGATGTTTCTATCGATATTCAGAATGAAACTCCCGGCAAGCAGCAGCACAAACACCCCGACAACGGAGAGGACACCTATTCGGAAAGGTCTGAAACGAGCAAGGTACAAGAGCATCATCACCGGCAGGAAGATCCCCAGCGATATCAATGTACACTTACAAAGGTACTCATGTTCGGTTAATAACGGACTGATAAGGATAAGCACCAATGAAAAAACGGCGGTAACCATCATTGCCGCCACCGGCTCATGCAGGAACGAGTTGATTCTCTTCCACCGAAATGAACGCTTTCGCAGTTTAATGCTGCCGTAGGTCTCCGAGACAAACAGCACGGACACCAGCCCCATCATCGCTCCCCAGGAGTCCTTGGCGATGTCGCTGATGTCGAAGACCCGGCTCGAGAGCCGGAACTGGAACAGTTCGTCAAACGAGGAGAGGGCAACCGCGGAGAAGAACGAAAGCAGTATCATCTTCGATTTCGACACACCCCGTACATGAAAAGCCGCGAAGAACATATAGACATACGCACCATAGGCTAAATAATGCCAGTTCTTCTGCAGGTCGTAGATCTTCATATTGGAGTAGAGATCCTGCACCCACTGAGCGAAGAGGATCATGCCCGCAATAACCAGCGATCCATAGATACGGCGCAGTGTAATGTTCTTTCGCTGCCAGAGGATGAACAGTGCAAACATCGCCACTGCAAGTGAGCCTACAATGGGGAGTTCAATTCCGAAGGGATGCCACATCATGTGTGACAGGTCATAAACCGCTCCCTGCAGGAACCTGCTTACCACCACGAAAGGCGTAGCCACAACCAGCATGGCGAAGAGGATATACTGAACCAGCGGGATTGTCTTTGATCCTCGTGTTCTCATATTGAAATGTGAGTTGGTTTACTGTAGTGAGATGACTAAAGGTCTTTGCTGCAGTCCTGCAAGGTCAATGAGAAAGATATTATGCTGAAGGCGAAGATGCAACATACAGACGTATTACCGGACAGAACGGATACAAAAGCTCAGGTTTGAAATGGAGGCGGAATATGAACGGGGGGGGAGATTCTGTAAAGGGGATGGGGATGTATTGTAAAGCTGAGAGTCGAATTATGTGTTCACTCTACCAATAACTCCTCCAAATTTTTCTATTGAATTGGCTGAATTTGCATATTCGGCATCTCATCCCAGATTTGCCCATCGAGTTCTCGACCTTTGGCTTTCTTGTTGGTTCCACCCCACTGTTTGAAGAAGAAAGGAACTCCTGTCGAAAGGCATTGCTCCCTGATTGAACGAACCCATACTTCTTTCATCGGTCTGGCGTTCGGTCCGGATTCACCGCCGACTATTACCCAATTAATACCCTTCAGGTTTAAACACTTCATCGGTCCGAGAAGCGGCTCCAAAGACAAGAATCTCGTATTTGCAGGAATCTGACGCAATAAATCAATTCTTGAATAATATCTACTTGTCTCAACTGACACACCGATCCACACATTATCCGACCAGGAAAGCTTATCAGCAATCTCAACCATTCTTTGAGGGCGTTTAGTTAGAATTTGGTAGATATGCTGGGGTGTATCGTTCATTACATCGAATACCGATTTGATAAATTCCGTCGGTATCTGCTCATGGAAGAGATCACTCATGGAATTAACGAATACTACACGCGGTTTTTTCCAACTATAGGGTTCTGAAAGAAGTTCCGGGTGAAGAGTTAAATCGAATCCATTGGCATACTTCTTTTGTCCCATAAGCTGCAACCTGTGTGCGAATCGTTCAGCATAACAGAATTTACA
>JABMRV010000210.1 GCA_013202285.1 bacterium
CACCATCCCAGATCAAGAGGTTCGGACTGCGGAAAGGTCATATCGTTACCGGTCAGATCCGCCCGCCGAAAGATTCTGAGCGGTTTTTCGCGCTGTTACGTGTAGAAGCCGTCAACTTTGAGACCCCCGAAGATGTCCGGGAAAAAATACTCTTCGATAACCTGACCCCTCTCTTCCCGACCCGTAAATTCATGCTGGAGACTCAACAATCTGATCTTTCCATGCGGATCATAGACATTTTCACGCCACTCGGTATGGGTCAGCGAGGTTTGATAGTATCACAACCGCGAACGGGTAAGACCATCCTGCTGCAGAAGATCGCCAACTCAATCGCCGAGAACCACCCGGATACGTTTCTCATTGTACTGCTGATCGATGAACGCCCCGAGGAGGTGACTGAAATGGAACGGGGAGTCAAAGGAGAAGTTATAAGCTCCACTTTTGACGAGCGACCTGAACGTCACATCCAGGTCTCGAACATGGTCATCGAAAAAGCCAAACGGCTGGTTGAATATGGCAAAGACGTTGTAATCCTGCTGGACTCGATAACCAGGCTTGCTCGCGCCCACAACACGGTAATGCCGCATTCCGGACGCATCCTCTCCGGCGGCGTCGATGCATCGGCTCTATACGAACCTAAACGGTTCTTCGGCGCTGCACGCAACGTCGAAGATGGCGGTTCTCTTACGATTATTGCCACGGCATTGATTGAAACCGGCAGTCGAATGGACGAAGTGATCTTCGAGGAGTTCAAGGGAACCGGCAACATGGAACTGGTATTAGACAGACGTCTCAGCGATCTTCGCATATTCCCCAGCATCGACATCAACCGCTCTGGAACACGACGGGAGGAACTGCTTCTCAGCGAGGACGTACTCAAACGAATGCATATCCTGCGCGGTATTCTGTCAGACTACAATCCAACTGAGACTATGAAGTTCATTCTCGAAAGGATAAGAGTCACCAAGAATAATGAAGAGTTCTTCAGAACAATGAATAAGTAATCTGATATAATAGTGCCTGTGCCTGCCGTCATCCCGAAGCGTCGGGATGACAAAAAACAAGGATTTCACTGGCAGAAGGGGCTTCTGCCAGCGGTCTGGAGGACTTTTCAACAGGAACTTAATAGGTAATTCACCTGATTTATTACCGTCAACCTGTATCAGTTGACGGTTTTTTATATCCAGAAGTCCTTGTGATAAACCGGTTTCATTTTTCAATGTAATTACTTATATTATTCCATTATCTGATACAGAGATAACATCGACTCGTGGTGCAGAACTCCCCCGGTTTCGGAGAAGTCGGCTATGTGCTTCAATCGTGTCTATCGAGTTACTTCAATATAAAGGCGACGGAATTAATTGATGAGCGCCAAGCGCAACACAGAGAAAAAAAAGAAGACATCAAAAGAATCTCCCGCCAGGAAACGGGTGAACAGGAAAGATTCCTCCCAGCGATGGAAGACTAAGGCTATCGAGCTTCTTTTTCTGCTGCTCTTATTCTTTGCCCTCTTCCTGACAATCTCCCTCACTACTGATCTGCTGGGGCAGGCAGGCGCAGATGTCAGCGCGATTATCGCCCTGTTGACCTTCGGACAATACGGGACGCTGGTAATACCTGCAATTATTCTCCTCGTCCTGATATGGTGGCTGTCAAATCGTAAGTTCAAGCTAACTCGCTGGGTTGTCGGACTCATAACTGCAGGGTTCTTCACCGGTTTCGGTATGGCTTTCGTCAGAAACTGGATCGGTTGGGCTGAAAAAGAACTACTCAGCGGTTTTGCCCCGTTCTGGCTTGCCCAACATTCAGAGATATATCTCCACCGAGTGGGGACACTGATCGTTTCTCTTACTGTTATAATCGCTCTTGCAGTAATACTCTTCAACTTCCGTTTCTCACATATAATAGGCGGAGTTATTGGATTATCAAGCAGGATTATTCAATCCTTGCTGGTGGATCTGCGAAAGAGAAGAGAAGCGGGAGCGGAAGAAATAAGCCTCGACGGATCGCCTGAAGAGAACGATCTTATCGCTGCGAGTACCGTCGATACAGAGATACAGACTGATGAACAGGATGATGTAGGTTCCGTCAGGGCTGAAGATTTTCAACCCCTACCAGAAACCAGCGGAGCCGATGATTTTGAGGATGGCGCTGTCAAAGGCAGCCCTGGTCCGCGTGAACTCCCCCCGTTGAAACTGTTAGACCTGCCTCCGCCGGATAGTCCTGAAGTGGATCCGGATGAGATGGAGGAGAACGCGGCGCGCCTCGAAGAGAAACTCTCCAGTATGAGAATCTCCGCCCGGGTAATTAAGACCAATCCCGGTCCGATAATCACTCGCTATGATCTCGAACCGGCTTCAGATGTGAAGATCGCCCGTATCGTGAGCTTGACAGACGATATTGCCATGGCTTTGAAAGCAAAGGCTGTCCGGATACAGGCTCCCATACCAGGTGAAGCCGCTGTCGGTATTGAGATACCAAATCGTAAGCCACAGACCGTTTACATCCGGGAGATCATCAGCTCGGAGAAATTCCGCCAGGCTACCGCACCGCTCACTATCGCACTTGGTAAGGACACTAATGGCGGAATCTTCTGCGTCGATCTGGCAACAATGCCCCATCTGCTTATTGCCGGCGCAACGGGTTCAGGAAAATCGGTCTGCATGAACACTATCATCACGAGCCTCCTCTATCGAAGTGATCCGAAGGATGTCAGATTAATCATGATCGATCCCAAAAAGATAGAACTCTCAATGTATTCGCGTTTGCACGAGCAGCATCTGGTATATCCTCCCGGTCTCGGTGAACAGGTGATAACCGAGCCCGAAAATGCCGTAAAGACACTGCAGAGTCTGCACGTTGAAATGGACAGACGTTATTCCATCCTCGCTGATGCCGGTGTTAGAAGCCTGGAAGAGTACAATAACTGGATAGATACGACTGCGCCTGAGGATTATGCCGATGAGGAAGATCAACGGGAACGTTTACCGTTTCTCATCGTTATTATTGATGAGCTTGCCGACCTGATGATAACCGTCCGCCGCGATTTCGAGGAGTTAGTAGCGAGATTGGCGCAGATGGCGCGCGCCGTGGGAATCCACCTGATTGTCGCTACGCAGCGACCGTCTGTGGATGTGGTGACCGGTCTCATTAAAGCCAACTTCCCGGTGCGCATCGCTTTCCGTGTGGCTACAAAGGTTGACTCGCGTACAATTATCGACGGAATCGGAGCGGAAGCCATGCTTGGCAGGGGAGATATGCTGCTGATGGGTTTCGGCAGTAAGGTGAGAAGACTTCATGGCGCACTTATTACAACCGAAGAGATTGAGAGGGTGATCGAATTTGTCCGTGCGCAGCCGCCCATTGAGTCGAGTTTCAAACTTCCCGATCCTGAGATTCAGAGAATTCAAGCGGGTGTGAATGGTTTTGACAGCGCTGGACGTGCAGATAACGATGAACTGTTCGAACAAGCAGCAAAGATTGTTGTTCGCACCGAACAGGGATCCGTTTCCGTTCTCCAGAGACGTTTACGCGTCGGTTATGCCCGGGCTGCCAGACTGATAGATCAACTTGAACAGGCGGGGATTGTCGGTCCTTTTGATGGATCGAAAGCCCGCCAGGTGATGGTTACAGCGGAAGAATTAAACGAATGATATGGGATAAGCTTATGAATGCGCATCGTCCTGTAATAATCACGCTGTTCACAGTAATGATCTTCTCATTCGTTGCAAGCGCGATAACGCCCGGTTCGGCTCTGAGGAAAGTGAGAAAAAAGTACCATAAGGTAGTATCCATGCAGGCGGAGTTCCGCGAGGTTTTCGAGTGGGAGATGACTGGCGAAAGTTCGATACGTTCAGGTTCACTGGTGGTAACCGCCGATAACCGTTTCCGTTTCAACACTCCCGAACAGCTTCTGATCTCGGACGGGGAAAACATCTTTCGTTACAACCGCGTTAAAAAGCAGGTTATCATCGAACCTGTTGGTGAAAACAGCGATCAGTTATTACCGCAGAAACTGCTGTTGGATTTTGCTGACGGTTTCAAAGCCGTTAGTTTATCGCCCTTGACTGTCGATGGCAGAGAGGGATTCCGTCTCGACATGACTGCTGAAGATCCTGAAACTACACTGCTTTCATCGGCCACACTGTGGGTAACGTCGGACGATCTTGTTGTACATCGTCTGAAACTTCTCGACCTGAATTCCAATTCGACAACATATTATCTATCGAATATCATTTTCGACCAGCCAATCGACACTTCGGTTACAGCCTTTACGCCTCCCGAAGGAGTTGAGTTGTTCGACCTGCGCTGAAAGCATCCTTTACAGGCTTATGAATTGATGAAGAAACGCTTTATAATAAGCATACTTGCAAGTGTACTGATACTTTACCTGATAATCTGGATCCCGCGCCCCGCCGACTGGTTCAGGGGAGAGCTGACCTTCTGCCAGGCTCTCGTCGGAGAAACGAGGATTAATTTCGGTGAACTTTGGCGGATTCTGCTGCAGATCAGGTTTATTCCACTGATGATCTGCTTCTTGATAACTCCTCTTCATGTACTCATTCGCTCTCATCGCTGGATTCAATTGGTGAAGCCGGTCGGAAACCTGAAGCTCCTCGACAGCTTCAGCCTGCAGATGGTCGGCTACATGGCAAATTCAGTACTGCCGTTCAGGATCGGTGAACTGGCTCGAGGAGTGCTGCTCGGACGTCGAATCGGTATCTCGAAAAGTTCCGCCCTGGGAACGGTGGTACTTGAACGCACGCTGGACATGTTGAGCCTGCTGGCGCTGATCGCCGTAACGGCTATCCTGTACGAGTTCCCTTCACATCTTGAACACAGCTCGGCTATCCTTAAGGAGGGAGCTAAACTCACCGGAATAATTGCAGGCGCCATCGTTTTGGTTCTGATTTATCTCACTTTTATCGAGGACCCGTTTATCGGATTTACCGGAAGGATGATGAGGCTGCTGCCTGGTGAAGTTGGTGTGAAAATCAGCGGCATAGTCAGGCAGTTCAGCCAGGGATTTGCAGTGTTGAAATCCCCCCGCAGTTATTTGTTGATTATCTTCGAAACGGCGCTGCTCTGGTTTTTATACGGGCTCCAGGTGTTGGTGGCGATGATTGCATTCGGATTTACCGGAGAGTATCCACAGGTTGCCGCTGCACCGCTTCTGACTTCGTTCGTTGTATTAACCATTTCGGCGGTAGCTTTATCCGTGCCATCGGCACCCGGTGGTGTGGGAACATTCCACGGTGCAGTAATCCTCGCACTCGCACTCTATGGCATCGGTGCAAATGAAGCAGCCGGTTTTGCTCTGGTATTACACTTGGTCTCCATGGTTTACTATATATTTGGCGGAATACCCTTCATGGGTCGCGAAGGTTTGAAATTAGGCCAATTACAGCAATTGAACTCGAACATGAAATTATGATTCCCGGGAAGAATTGAAATCCATTCAGATAAACGCATACGCCAAGATAAATCTCGGTTTAAGGATTCTCGCGAGACGTCCGGATGGCTACCATGAACTGATTACCGTCTTTCAGCGTATTTCGCTTGCGGATAGAGTGATACTGGAGAAGCTCGATGGAGGAATCGAATATGCTGGTACTGAGCTGACCGAGAGACCTGAGGACAACCTCTGTTACCTTGCCGCTGAGACGTTTTGCTCCCTGTTCGGCATGGAACTGGGCGTCAGGATCCGGCTTGAAAAAGCTATCCCGACAGGCGCCGGACTTGGAGGCGGCAGCAGCGACGCTGCGGCGGTGTTGAGAGGGATGTGTGAAATGTACGGAATATCACCTACTCATGAAGATCTGATCGGCGCCGCGGCTGAGATCGGATCAGATGTTCCTTTTTTCTTTTCAGACCTGTCATCAGCCCTGGGGGAAGGTCGCGGTGAGAGGCTCACTCCTGTCAACGGATTGTCGAGGAGTTTTTATCTGTTAGTCCTGAAACCGAATTATTCAATTTCAACTGCCTGGGCTTACAGTGAGCTTGACAATATCTTGACTTTTGAAAAAAATAATATTAGTATAGTAAGTCATGATTTTTTCTCATACTCCGGTGGCGCTCCATCTACCGAGATGACCAATGACTTCGAAGTTCTAATCTTCGATGCTCACCCGGAGTTAGCCGAAGCCCGCGCTGATCTGTTGGATGCGGGAGCCGAATTTGCCGGTTTATGCGGTAGCGGTTCGGCGGTTTTCGGCGCATTTTCGGACGATTGTCAGGTGTCGGCGATAGTCGGCGATTGGCGTTCACCTTGGCTAAGCTATTTATGCCGTCCGATGTAATTTGGTACCCGGAAGAACGCAACAGGAGAAACAATGGAAATCACGGAGATTAACATCAATATCCGCGGTGAGGAAAGGCTCAAGGGTTTTGTCAATGTTACGTTTGATGATGTCTTTGTGGTGCGCGGACTGAAGGTCATTCAGGGCAACAGCGGGTTGTTTGTCTGCATGCCTTCGCGCAAGATGCAGGATGGCACTTACAAGGATATTGCTCATCCTATACGTAACGATTTCCGGCAGGAGCTGGAGAAACTGATCCTTGACGAGTATCACCGCCTTCTTGAGACCGACGGTGAGGAAGAAGCGACCTGACAAAACTTTCAGTCGGTGTCATATTAGTGTTCAGCACAGAATTGCATAATTGCATGGGATCCAGCTTGCTGAGTCCTAACTGCATGTGGGCTTGATAAGCATTCCCCTGCGAAAGCAGGGATCGCCTTCTATGCAACATCGGTTCTTTCACCATCTATTGCTGGAACTGGACGCAATTACTCACTTGCATTGGAAGATAAATACCCGCTGGCAGACGCCCTCGTCTGTCAGTTAAGTCTTTATTATTCCGTCACACGAGGGCGTGTGACGGCGGGCAAATCTTGCTATGTAAGGACTTTTCAACAAGCGCTATTTATATGAAAAGGGACGATGTCATCCTCGTGTACTGGGGCGTAGCCAAGGGGTAAGGCACGGGGTTTTGGTCCCCGGATTCGGAGGTTCGAATCCTCCCGCCCCAGCAACTTTCACCTGGTTTTCTGTGGGATTGAAATGAAGCTTTTCAGTGGTTCTGCTCATCCTGAATTGACTGCGAAAATCGCAGCTTACCTCGGCATCGAGATCGGTAAGATCGAACGCCGAAGATTCTCAGATGGCGAATACTGGGTCAAATACCAGGAGAACATCCGTGGTCATGACGTTTTCCTGTTACAGCCGACGCATCCTTCGGCAGATCACCTGCTTGAGCTGCTGATAATGATCGATGCCGCACGGCGCGCATCGGCAGCTCGTATAACTGCGGTCATTCCCTACTTCGGCTATGGCAGGCAGGATCGCAAGGATAAACCAAGGGTAGCGATCACCGCACGTCTGATTGCCAACCTGCTGCAGGCGGCAACAGCGGACAGGATATTAACCATGGATCTGCATACTCCGCAGTTGCAGGGTTTCTTTGACATTCCGGTCGATCATTTATACTCGTCGTACGTATTCATCGAACATTTCCGCCGGATTGCCAACGAAAACCTGGTGGTAGTATCTCCCGATGTCGGTGGAATTGCCATGGCTCGCAGTTACGCACAACGGTTGCACGCATCGCTCGCGTTCATCGATAAAAGAAGATCGGCGCAAAACGAATCGGAAGTGATGAACGTGATCGGTGAGGTGGAGGGAAAGAGAGTTCTTATCATCGACGACATAGTCGATACTGCGGGAACTATCATCAAAGCCTGCCAGCGGTTCAAGGAACTCGGCTGTGGACCGATTCATATCGCCTGTACGCATCCGTTGCTGTCAGGACCGGCTTTGGATGGGCTGAAGAAAACAGACCTTGAAGAATTCGTGGTATCCGACACGATACCGTTACATGAGAAAGCCGAAGCAAGCGGACTTCTCACCGTCCTCTCCACTGCCAAGATATTCGGGGAGGCAATACGCCGTATCCATTATGGCGAATCATTAAGCAATTTATTCCTGTGAGTTTTATATAAAAATGGACAACAATACTTTACATGCAATGCCGCGCAAAGAAGGCGGCAAGGGACCTGCAAGACAACTCCGGTTTCAGGGTCGTATCCCTGGCGTGTTCTACTATCGCAGTGATCTCAATATCCCGTTCTCTGTTGACTATACCGAGTTCAACAAGCTGATACGAGCCCGGCACGCCCTGATTAATCTTCATATAGAAGGTCATGAAACGCATGAATGTGTCGTAAGAGAAATCCAGATCGATCCCATTGAAGAAACCATTCTCCATGTTGACCTGATGGGAATCAAGCGCGGTCAGAAATTGACTGTGACCGTACCGGTGCGGTTGATTGGGATTCCGGAGGGTGTCAAAACAGGCGGGGGAATTCTCCAGACAACCATGTCCGAGTTCGACATCGAATGTCTTCCCAAGCATATTCCCTCGGTGATTGAGATCGATGTGTCCGACCTGGAGATCGGTTCTTCTCGCAGCATCGAGGATCTCGATTTTCCCGATCTGAAGTTTCTCTATGAAACGGATGCTGTCATCGCTACAGTTGTTCCACCGTCGGTGATTAAAGAACCGGTCGTTGAGGTTGAAGAGGAAGAAGGTGAAGAAGAGGAAGGTGAAGAGGGCGAAGAGAAGACCGAAGAAGGGAAGAAAAAGCCTTCTGACGAAACAGAAGAGAAGTCCTGAGTCAATTTGATCCCGTTGAGGCGGATGATTTGCAACTGATCGTTGGGCTCGGTAACCCGGGACGCCGATATAGCGGCACCTGGCACAACCTTGGCGCAAGAACTGTGGGAACAGTCGTCGAGCGCTGGAAGGAACTGTTAAAACCGGGCAAAGGCGAATTTCTCTATGCAGATGCGCGACGGCACGGTGGAAAAATCGTTCTCTTGATCCCAACATCCTATATGAATCGCTCCGGTGGTCCGGTCGTTGAATGGATGAACTATTACAGACTGGATCCTTCTGATCTGCTGATAATCTATGACGATCATGACCTACCGCTGGGTCGTATCCGCCTGCGTGAAACGGGATCATCGGGCGGACACAGGGGAATGGATGATATTATCCGTCTTACTGGAAGTGAGGATATCCTCCGTCTGAGAATCGGAATACAGACAGATCGCGAGCGAACGGAGCTGTCACATCAGGTTCTTTCAAAGATTCCCGCGGCTCACACCGCACATGTTGATCGGATTATAGATATTGCGGCTGATGCAGTCGAGATGATGATTTCAGAAGGTGTCACCGTTGCAATGAATCATTTTAACCGTATGGAGATTATTTAATCCCGTTGAAGAAGTCCTCCAGACTGCTGGCAGAAACCCATTTTTAGATACTCTGGAGAGCCGGAATTCACAAATTGACAAGTACATATCTGGATTCCCGTTTGCACAGGTATGACATATAAAAGACTTTTTAAAAAGACAAATTAACAAAATCTTCTCCCCTTTCTTGAGGTGACGGGGGCGTAAGAGACCAAAGGAGGTTTATGAAGCTGTACGAATTACTATTCATTACAGATCCTTCCAGCGAGGAAGCGAGCGAGGATCTCAAGAAGAAGATCGAGGGTGTGATCACCGGGCGTGAAGGCACGGTGAAATCCTTCGAGAAGCTGGGCAAGAAGCGCCTGGCATATCCCATTCAAAAACGCCAGTATGGTGTTTACTTCCTGATTTACTTCCACGGCAACGGAGGTATTGTTCAGGCGCTTGATTATTTCATGCGGTTGAATAATCTCGTCCTGCGGCATATCATTCTGATTCTTACCGATAAGCAGCTCCGTCTGAAGGAAATGACCGAAAAAATCCAGAAAGAGGAAACCGAGCGGATGCGCCGCGGTGGTCGTCCCATCGTTCATGTGAAAGGTGAGGAGGAAAATGACCGGAAAACTAAACCTGAAGAGACCTCGAGTACCCTCGATGACAAGAAGGTTACTGAAGAAGAGGATGTCGATAAAAAGCAAATAGTTGCGGAAAAACCCGTACAACCAGAAACCGAAACAAGTGAAGAGAAACAGGAGTCATCGGAGATTAAGACTGAAGAGACTGGGACTGGTACGGGTGAAATTGATGAATCAAATGAACAAACAATGGAGTAAGTTATGGCTGACCTGAAAATGCCCGACATCAACAATGTTATCATTGTCGGCAATCTGATTAAGGATCCGATTATCCGTTCGACGACTAATGGCACACCTGTTGCCAATTTTACTATTGCCTCAAATCGCAAATTCAAGGATAACTTTGGACAATGGAAAGAGGATGTCTGTTTTATCGGTATCGTTGCCTGGTATAAACTGGCAGAGAGCTGCGCTGATAACCTTCACAAGGGCAGCGCCATACTCGTCGAAGGCGAACTCCAGAGCCGCCAGTGGCGGACTGATGACGGACACTATCGCAATGTTGTCGAGATCAAAGCCCGACGCATACAATTCCTGAATAAACGCGAGATGATACTGTCCGATATGGAATCAGCCCCGTCTGCTGCCTTCGGTGGTGAGGAATTAGCAGGCTCCGGTAGTGAGGATGTGGTCAGCAAGGAAGATACAACCGCCGAAGAACAGCCATCTGAGAAAGAAGACGTTGAAGAGGTAGATGGAAATGAGAAAGAAGAAGGCGACGAGAAGAAAGAAGAGAAAGAAGGATCGGATGAAGAATCTTCCTTCGACTTCGGCTTCCGTGATTTAAAACTCTAACAGGATTATACTTATGATGATGGCACGAAAGAAAATCTGTCGTTTCTGTGAGAACCGGATTTTCTATATCGATTACAAGGATGACCGCCTTCTCCACCGGTTTGTTACCGAAGAGGGAAAGATCATCCCGCGCAGGATCTCCGGCACCTGTTCCCAGCACCAGCGTCAGTTGGTCAAGGCTATCAAACGTGCCAGACATATGGCGATCCTGCCATTTGTACTGGAAATTCCTCGTTGACAGGAGCAGACATGAAGATAGTTCTAACCACTGATATAGATAATCTCGGTCAGGCAGGCGATATGATTACCGTCAAGGACGGTTACGCTCGCAATTTTCTGATTCCCACCGGGATGGCTGTCAAGGCTGATCCGAAGAATCTGAAACTGCTCGAAGCTCAGCGAAAAGCGGCTGAGGCAAAGGCGTTTAGAGAGGTAAAAACCCACAAATCACTGGCGGCTCGTCTGTCTTCCATCACGCTGACCACCACTGCGCAGGTCGGTGAGGAAGACAGGATGTTCGGCGCTGTTACTTCGGCGGATATAACCGAGCTGCTGGCGGCTCAGGGACTCGAGATCGACCGACGCATCATAGATCTTCCCGAGCCGATCAAGGCGCTCGGTGTTTATACTATACCGATAAAGCTGCACGCCGAAGTCACGGCTCATGTGAAGGTTAAGGTTGTCAAGGAAGAGTAGTATTCCGAATTGAAGATAATCGGCGGAGGCTCACGTTGGAGTCTCCACCGTTTTTGTTAATAAGGAATCTTATGTCGGGCAGGATATTAATCACCGGCAGCGCTGGATTTATCGGTTTCTCACTGAGTAGACGCCTGCTTGAACTGGGTTACAGTGTTGTTGGTCTTGATAACATGAGCGAATACTACGATGTGACGCTGAAGAAAGACCGAACGGCAATGCTTGAGAGAGAACCGAGCTTCTCATTCCACAAGCTCGATTTAGCAGACCGTGGAGAACTCGATAATCTCTTTGAAGCGGAAAATCTCAACACCGACGATGTCATAATCAACCTCGCCGCCCAGGCGGGTGTGAGATATTCGCGTGAAAATCCGGACAGCTACATTCAGAGTAACCTGATCGGTTTCTTTAATCTCCTCGAATGCGCTCGAAAGGTGCAATGTAAACATCTTCTTTATGCGTCTTCAAGTTCGGTATATGGCGGTAATACGAAACTACCGTTTTCCGAACATGACAACGTAGATCACCCGATATCGTTGTATGCCGCCACCAAGAAATCAAACGAACTCCTGGCTCACGTCTATTCATACACTTACGATCTTCCCACAACCGGACTGCGCTTTTTTACGGTGTACGGACCATGGGGAAGACCGGATATGGCGCTGTTCATCTTTACACGCGCGATCTTAGCCGGTGAACCGATACAGGTATTCAATCACGGCGACATGCACCGCGATTTCACATACATCGACGACATTGTTGACGGTGTGATTAGGCTTATCGATCACCAGCCGGTTCCGAATCCTGAATGGAATGGAGATACACCTGATCCGGCGACCAGTTTTGTTCCATACAGAATTTTCAATATCGGGAATCATCAGTCTGTTCATCTGCTTGAATTTATCGGGATCATAGAGGAATGTCTGGGGTGTAAGGCTGCGATAGATTTCCAGCCCATGCAGCAGGGTGATGTTAAGGCGACATTTGCCGAGATAAGTGACCTTGCCGACGAGGTGGGTTTCCGACCGGTTACTTCTGTTCGCGAGGGGATCGGCAAGTTTATCGAATGGTACAAGGATTATTATAACGACAGAGCACAAATCAGATTAGATGAGTAGCTCTCCAGATTTTGAATTCAACATTCAAAATCCAAAATTCAACATTAACAAAATAGCATGTTCACCATTGCCGTAAACGGCAGCTACCCCAAAACGCCAGAGCCACCCCGTCCACCGCTTCTCCAGCGTGCTATCGATGACTATGAAAACGGAAGAATCACCGACAGGGAACTGGAGCGAGCCAAAGATCGAGCTACCGTCGAGGCAGTCGCAGAGATGGTTGCGGCTGGAGTCGAAGTTGTCAGCGATGGTCAAATCCGCTGGAACCATGGGGCAATGCATATCTGTCACCAATTAGGTGGATTCACCGGCAAAGAAGAGGTTAAGGAGTCGGATAACGGCAGCTATAAACCGCGTGCCGTGGATCGTATCAAGTGGACACATCCGATAATAGTCGATGACCATCGTTTCATCACCGAGCGTTCGCCAGTTGAAGTCAGACCTGTGTTGACAGGTCCTTTCAGTCTGGCGAGGATATGCAACAGCGGAATATATGAAGATGATATTCACTCGTTTACGAATGATATTGCACTTGCCCTGAACAGGGAAATTCTGGGTTTGGAAGCTGCCGGAGCGAAGTATATCCTTATTGAAGAACCGGAATTGACTTTTAATAAAGATGAGATTGCAAACTTCATCGAAGCGGCGTTTCTCCTCTGCGATAAAGTGGAAACTAAAGTTATCCTCGGTACAAGCGGCGGCGATATTCTCGGAATTGAGACAGAATTATCCGATTCCCCCTTCCACGGCATTGCTCTCGACATGTTGGAAGGTCCTGAGAATGAGAGAGCATTCTTTGATGAGAAGCGCTTCAGCGGCAGGATACTGCAGTTCGGTTTGATAAACTCTTACGATCAGACAGTTGAGAGACCTCAGTTCATCGCCAACTATCTGATGCGACTGGCGCAGCATCATGATCCTGAATTGATATGGGTTGCACCTACAGGTGGACTCAGCTCTCTACCTCGCGATATTGCTTTTGTCAAGTTGAAGTGCCTTTATACGGGTGTACAGCGAGCCCGGCGTGAGTTAACCCGGTTGGAAAAACCCGGCGGATCCCTGCCGGATGATAGTGTCACAACTGATTAAGGTTGGATTTACAACTTCTATATATAATAGCGGCATTACTTGCGAGCGCATGGTTTGCCGGCGCTGAAACGACGTTCCTCTGTTTCAATAAGGCACGTTTTCAGGCTTGGCTGCATCGAGGCGACAGGGGAGTGCGAGCAGTCGATTTCATGTACAGCAATCCCGAACGATTCCTCATCACAACCCTCACCGGCAACAATCTGGCGAATGTCTTCTACTCCTCGTTGATGGCTCTCTGGCTCTCTCAACACGGTTTTTCAGAGCATTTCATCCTGATAATTGCACCGGTTGTACTGCTCATCCTCGGCGAAGCAGTTCCAAAAGCAATCGCCCGACAACTGGCTGATAGATCCATACTCATCGTAGGCAATCTCCTCTACTATCTGCGAGTTGGTATGCTGCCTTTCGCAAGAATAGTCGAGATGGTTATAAGCAGACTACAGCGGCAGCTCGGTCTGCCCGATCAGGCAATGGGGCAGGCGTTAAACCGTATTGAGATTGCATCTGAGTTGAATCAGGCTGGTCAGGAAGGTATCTTTGATGAAAACACGGTTATCCTGCTGAAACGGTTTTTCCGTTTCAGCGAACGACGAGTCAAAGATATTATGACTCCTCGCACGGCTGTTGTTGCACTGTCACAGGATACTCCTGTCTCTGAAGCCCGCAGACGCATCCTTGAAAGCGGTTTCACGCGTTTACCCTGTTATGAAGGGAATGTCGATAACATAACCGGTTTGCTCGCAGCGCCCAACCTGCTGGAGAAACCTGCGGATCTGAAGTCCGTTCTTCTCCCTTTTCCGGTCGTTCCGTCATCTCTGTCGGTGATAAAACTCATTTCCTGGATGAAGAAACATCGGACAGGGCTCGTTGGCGCACTCGATGAATATGGCGGGTTTGCCGGTATTGTCACCGTCGATGACATCGCACAGGAACTTGTCGGTCTAATAAGGGACGAATACGATACCGGTGACCGTCATTGCATTCGATTATCAAAGAAAGTCTGGCTGGTGCATGGACGAACACGCATCAGCATGCTGACTCAGAAACTCGGATTCGAAGCTTTTGATACCAGTGCATCCAGTGTAGGCGGTGCAATTACTCGAATTGCCGGGCGCATTCCAAAAGCTGAGGATGAATTCGAGCTGAAGTCTGTCAGCTTACGCATTATCAATGCCAGCCCGCGTGAGGTGGGTCTGGTCAAGATAACACTGAAGGAATCACCTGAAGATACAAGTGTATCTTGATTTGACGTTGGTGATGGGGTATATTATGATGTTCAGAGATAAATCCTTATTCGGCGTTAACAACGCAAGTTATTAAAAGAACAGGATCCGTCAGCTGAGGGATGTGCCGCAGGGTGTCCTCACCTGCGGTCATTGGTACTGGTTCTCCCTGCAGGATGGGGACATCCAGCAGCACATGAGTTATTCTATCGCTGAATTAAGGAAATAAACCAAATTATTCGAAAGTAGGAGTATTGACAGATGATGACCCAACTCCGAACCCAGATGAAGTGGATCTTCGTCGTACTGACGGTAGCCTTTCTGGGTACCATCATATTCAGCTGGGGTATGGGAGGTTTTAAGGACCGTGGTGAAGCTGGTATGATTGGCGAAATAGACGGTCACAAGATTACACCGGAAGATTTCAATGATATTGTTCGTTTTGAGACGGAAAAAGCAGAACAACAGTCCGAAGAAGATCTCGACGAGCAGAAGAGAAAGAAGATTCGTGAGGATGCCTGGAATAACGAAATTGAGAGAATCCTGAAACTGAACGATGCCAGGAAACTCGGCGTAAAGGTCTCAAAGTATGAAATTGCGCATTATGTCGAGAATTACCCGCCACAAGAAGTACAGGATGCCGAAGTATTTCAGCGGGATGGTAGATTCGATCCATCTGCCTATCGCGAATACCTTCAAACCTCCCAAGCCGTACCGTACCTTATTCGTATTGAACCACAGATACGAAGCTTCCTCTTCGATCAGAAACTGAACTTCCACGTAATGCAGAGTGCCGATGTCTCCATCGAAGAAGTAAGGGATGAATATATCAGCCAGGCTGTTACAGGCAAACTGCGTTTCATCCCCATTGTTAATGACCATTTCGAAGTGGATAGCTCCGAAGTAGCAGAAGAGATGCTTAGACGCTATTACAAGCTCTTTGCAAACAGATTTAAGAAATATCCGCAAGCCCGATTTGCTTTTGTTAAATTTAAGACCGTTCCCACAGCCGAAGACAGTCAGGATGTCGAACATGACGCCGAAGAACTGTTGAAAGATATCGCGAATGGTGTTGATTTCTCGGAACTCGCTCAGAATTACTCTGAGGATAAAACCACCAGCAGAGGCGGTGGCGATCTCGGTTGGATCAGTCGCGGTTCGATGAGTAACGATTTTATGGATGCTGCACTTGAAGCGCAGGCGGGTGATATTGTCGGTCCTGTCCTGACCAGAAAAGGTTATCATGTTATTTCAATTGAAGATAGACGAGTTGAAGATGGTGATGATGAAGTCAAGGCGAAGCACATACTCCTGAAGATCGGACCTTCTGCAGACACACGCGATCAGGTTTACACCGATTCATATAACTTCGCACAGGATGTGGAAGAAGCGGATTTCCTCACAGTCGCTGACGAATACGGCTATTCGGTGGATACAACTGAGAGCTTCTCGGAAGCCGGATACATCAAAGGCATTGGCAGGATGAGAATGGCTGCAGAGTTCTGCTTCAATAATACAGTAGGCGCGGTCAGCGGAGTATATCCGGTTCCTGAGGGTTATGTGGTGTTCAAAATTGTTGAGATAACGGAAGAGGGATTGAAACCGTTCGAGGATGCCAGAACTACTATCTATAGGAGTATCTCCAAGATTCTGCAGAAGAATAAAGCCTGGGACAAGGCTGCAGAACTGGCGGATCGAATTGAGACCGTCGAGGATATGGAGAGGGTTGCCGATGAAGCCGGTTTCATGGTTTATGTTACTGAAGACAGTCTGAAGCCGACGGGTAAACTCCCTGCCGATTTGAAGCGCGATAAAGAATTCCTCCAGCAGGCTTTTCGTCTTGAAGCGGGTTCAGATCCCGAAATAGTCCAGACAAAGCTCGGATGTTACATCACCTATATTGAGAACAAGTCAGCCTGGAACGAAGAGGAATTTCTGATCTTTCACTCGAGTATTTATCAGAGCTTGATCTCCAGGAAACGGGATCAGACGGTGAGGAACTGGATCCGTGAACTGCGGATTGCCGCTGATATCAATGATTATCGTTACATGCATTTCAGAGATTTCTAATAAAATCTGCATAAATCCCACTGTTGAGTTTGCATCTACAGAGCGGTATCGAGGTTTGGCAACAAGTATTAAAGTAGACTCAAAAAGAATAAAAAGCGAGGTTATCTTATGAGAAGATATTTCATCCTTTTGTTTTTACTACCATTATTTGTAATCAGCTGCGACTTTTCCGGTCCTGAGGAGAGAGCCATTGGGGCGATGTTAACAACTTTCGTCACCGCTGTAGATAGAAGTGACGACGATCTGGCATACGCCTGTCTGATTGATGAAAGGGGATTCGATACACTGAATCCGGATGCCAGTGCCAGGAGCAACGCGGAATCCTTCATGGCTGAATATCTGGCTGGTCTTATTCAGTCTTACCGGGATATGAAGCAAAGATATAAGGGCTGTAGTCTCAAGTATAAGAAGTTCGAGATAGGATCGCAGTTCTACCAGTATAGAGGTTTCTCGGCATTCAAGGACAACAAGGTATTCATTGAGGTTAACGGTGCCGAAGAGACATTTATGATCGGATCGATCGTCAGAATCGGCGACAAGTGGTTGATAGTAGATATCGGAACCCCTGAGTACTGAGTCATTAAAACAACCCTGGATTACGTGCGCATCCGTCGAAGCAGTGGACGTTTTACTGCGGCGAGTCGGCTTCGATTTATTTTTCTGAGTTGCAAGGTTTTCAACTCCGACGACTCCGGTACATTCCGGAGTCGTTTGTTTTTGCAAGGGTAGAACAGAGACATCAGGTCACACCATGACTTTGTCAAGGCAAAACCTGACGCACCACGAAGTGTCTCTCACATGTAACGTATGTAAGCTATCCACGGATAAGTCCTAAGTTGTAGAATGTGCAAGTATAAAATGAAACACTATCTTATGAATCGAATATATCCTTGTCATAACAGCATGTTAGGACGCATTGTACCTGTCGTTCTCATTCTGCTGTCGGTTCATATCTCTGCATTACGGCAGCCTGCATACTCTCAACCTCGCTTCCGTCAGAATGATATGGTTACTTACAGCGACAGCCGTAACGTCTGGAGCGTCGATATCGGGAGGCGTGAGGTTTATATTGCAACCGACGGGGGTGTCTGGCGATTTGACCGTTTCAATGGTACACCTCTTGATCCTTGGTACACGGGCGTCGGCCTGTATGAAGCGTTTCCACTCCACAACGCACGCGTTGTTCTCTGGCATGACCCCACGCTTTCTCTATGGGTGGCTACTACGGCAATGGAAGGGCTATTTGTCCTGCGCACCGAACTCAGAACGTGGTATCATATCAAGGACATCCTGTTTGCCGGTCAGATAACATCACTTGGAGATGCCGGAGATAGCCTGCTTATCGAAATCGACGGATCAGAGGGTGTGATGTTCTCAATCGATCCCAACAGCAACAGCGGTCGCTGGACAACTTTTAAGAGCGATCCCCCGGAGAACACACGCTGGATAGGGAAGAGGAACTGGCAGCCTCACACCTACCAGAATTTGATTCCCTCCGACTTTAGTATTTTTTTCGATCCGGATGATGGTACGATTATCGATTGGGAGCAGGATATCTTCAAGCCCGTCTTCGACCTTCTCGATGAGCAAGAGTACAAACGATATGTATGTTATCCGGGACTCGGACTCGTCATAATAGATGAACACAGGAGAAAATTCGAGATCCTCCAGCTTGGACCTGCAGGCAGCGATGTCCGGAGTATTGGGATCGATGACGACGGTTCAATCTGGATGGGTGGTGAGAACCGAATAAAAAAGACGGGTTTTACCTGCTTTGACCGTGAGAACGGCACATGGCAGAGATTCAGTAAAAATCTGATCTTCGGGATGGACTCCGAATATGCCTGGTATTTGACTGTAATTAATAACTGGATCTATTTCGCCACCGATTTAGGTCTTGTTTTCTGCGAATCGAATCGTGATAACTGGCATACTGTTGACAGGTTCGATGGATTAGCCGGACAGCAGATCCGCGCTCTGTCTTCTGCCAGGGATATTCTGTTCGTCGGAGGTGAGAGAGGATTGAACCGGTTCAAGCTCCCGAGCGGTCCGGTGTGGGACGCGGGATCCGAAGATCTCAATGAATTAATGACTGGTGAACTTGTCTCGGAAGGCGACACAACATGGGTGGCGGGTCTGCAAGGCGTCTTTCGCATTCCGCCGGATGCTCTGAAAAAGAAATCCTATCAGGCGCAGCTCATCGATGAAGAAACGACGAGAACTATAGCGATCGCCACTGACCGGATCTGGATAGGAACAAATACCTGCATTAAAGGGTTCGACAGAACGAACGGAACACTTGAAGAGTATATTAGCATCGAGGGTTTCTTCAGAGGCAGGAAACCGCTCTCACTGGCGGCTAACGACAGCCTGCTATGGGTCGGAACCGAAGGCGCTCTTTACAGGCTCAACCGACGGCGAAACCACTGGATAGAATACGATGAGAGACACGGGATCCCTCACCCCTTGATTCAACGAATGGTACTGGAAGAGGATACGCTCTGGATTTGCACTCCTAAAGGACTGACAAGGTTTATATGGAATCGACCGTTGCGAGATGTTTTCTGATTCCTCTCGTTTTGAACCTGACCGTACTTTATTGCTCTTCGCTACATCGACGGGGAGGGAAGGCGTCTCGCCCACGCTCTAAATATGTTGAAATGCTTGGGTAGGCGGGACACCTGCCCCACCGTAGAGATTAAATATTTCACAAACTCAGGGTGTCCTCGAGTTCTTTGATTTATTCACTCTAATGGTCGTCATTCTGGCAGAACAGACTGTCTGAGAA
>JABMRV010000211.1 GCA_013202285.1 bacterium
CTCCGGCGGTGATTGCCAGTATCTCCTTATTATACTCACTTTCATCCTCAAAGGTGGTTTCAGTCTCCTTGATATACTCCTTCATATGGGTTTCAGCTTCGATATATACGCCGACCTGCTCAAGAATCTGTCTTTTGGCTTCGAGGGTGGCGAGTTCGCGTAGTTCCTGCCGAGACTCGTTCTCGCCCATCACATACCTTACGGTATAAGTGAACAGTTTCTGCTCCGCCATGCCGGACCTTGCAGACATGAGCAGGATTATGATTGATATGAGGATGTGTCTATATTTCATTCTCTTTCCGTTTTTTGCATGGTTGGGTGCTCAGTAAGTAAATAAGGATGTCAGTGCCGTAGGGTGTTCCGGCGGCTGCCGGATTGCAAAATTATGTTTTAAGCTGCGGGGTGGGGACACCCCGCAGCACGCGTGTTGAAGGCGTCTGCCAGCGGTCTAATAATGTGGCAGACAAGAATGTCCGCCCTCCCCGTATCTGGGGTCAACTCGCTCCCTCGCTCCCTCGCTTACTTCTTCTACCCCGTCCAGCGTCGCTTCTCCTTCTGGAACCTCTCCATGTCGCGCTTCTGATCCCTCTCCATGATGGCTTGGCGCTTGTCGTATTTCCGCTTGCCCGTCGCCAGCCCCAGCTCAACCTTCGCCCAGCCGTTCTTGAAATAGACCATTATCGGTATCAATGTAACGCCCTTCTGGAGTATCTTGCTCTCGAGCTTTTTGATCTCATGTCTTTTTAGGAGCAATTTACGTTCGGAGACAGGATCATGACCGCCGTGGCGAGCATTGTCGTAACCGGCAATATGCAGCGACCGGAGAAACAGTTCGCCGTTACGGATCACAGCATGGGCGTTCTCAAAGCCGACATGACCCGCTCGTAACGACTTGACCTCGCTGCCTTTAAGCACGATGCCGGCTTCGATACGCGAGTCAATCTTATATTTGAACAACGCTTTTTTGTTGCGTCCGACAATTCTGTCTGCCACTGCATCCTCATGAGTAAGTTGGCGAGATGCCAGCTTTCCCTGCGATTCTTCCTTGATTTATACAAAATACCGCTTTACAATTAGAAAAGTAATATTTTCCTGCGCATGAAGCAAGTCCGACTCTGTTAAACGCAGCCTTTGAACATATACTGAGGTGATGTTTCCGTGGATCCTACACGTATCCTTATAATCGACGATGAATTGGCGGTCGTACAGGGCTGTTCCCGCACACTGGTCAAGTCCGGGCACGAAGTCCACTCCGCATTGAACTCCTCTGAAGCAATCACCAGGATCACCGGTTCGGAAGAAGCATACGATGTGATCTTTCTCGACCTGAAACTCGCCGGCGACCCGGATACAGAACTGTTGAAACGATTGAAGCAACTCGCACCTTACACGGCAATCATCTTCATAATCGGCCCCGCATCCATCGCGGCTGCAATAGAAGCCTTGCGTCAGAGCCATAGCGAATTTCTCGCCAAACCCTTTACACCTGAAGATATAACCACAGCTTTGAGATGCGCATTACTGCACCGAACCATGCTCTTACAATCGAGTCAGGCACAGGAGAATTCTAAAATCCTGGAATTGGAGGAATTGGTCTGGATCGGACCCACCATGCACAAAATAGCGCATCTTGCCGCAACAGTAGCACCGACCGGATCGAATATCCTGATAATCGGCGCCGATGGAACAGGAAAAATGAACGTTGCCGAAGCTATCCATCGAGCCAGTCCCCGTCGATTGGATCCATTCGTCATGTTCGAGCCCAAACGAAAAAAACATCCATCAATATCTGAACAACTGTTTGGATATGTTGCCAAGGAATTCGGCAGTAGTAAGAATATACCGGGAAAAATCGAAGAGGCGGGCAAAGGAACCCTCTACATGACCGAGATTACCACTCTGAGTGCCAATGATCAGTCAAGACTCATTATTGCGATAAAAGAACGACGAAGAATGCCGCTGCGAGGCACCGATTCCCAAACACTGTCCTGTCGTATTATATTTGCCACCGAGGAGAACCTGCATGATGTCGTTGCACAGGGAAAGCTGATTGAGGATTTCTACTACCATCTTGAAGTATTTCCGATTTATCTTCCATCGCTTCCGGAACGAATCGAAGATATCCCCGCTCTGTCCTACCAGTTAATGCGTCGATTTGCAGTTCGATATGCCCGACCAATCGTAAAAATCGATGAGAAACTGATGGCGCGATTGCAGGTAAGAAACTGGCAGAAGAACCTCCGCGAACTCTCAGAATGCATCGAGAGGATGATTTCAGTCTGCGAAGGTGATTCTCTCGAACTCGATCACTACAAGCAGGTCATGGGTGAGGGAACATCATCCGAATGGTCGGGACTTCCTCCCACGACTTCTGAGGAACTTAAGACTGTAAAAAAGAAGCTCAGACAGACCGCTGTCGCAGAGGTCGAAAGGGCGTTTGTCTCTGAAGCGTTAAGACGATCGAGCGGCAACATCTCACTCGCTGCCAGAATGGTTGGAATGCAGAGACGCAATTTCCAGACATTAATTAAGCGGTACGGGATTCTGGTAAAATAAACCCAAACCCTCCTCACACTCCTGACACATAACATTTCATACTTTAATTCCCAAATACAAAGCAGGGGAGACTGAGCTCTCCGATTGAGAGCGGTCGGATCCATTTTCCCTTTTCTCTGCTAAGGGTGAAATCGCAGTTTAAGTTCAAGGGTGAATGTGAAAACTGATCTATTGCTTGACAACTATACAATACGACATTATATTACATAAAACAGATAAAATCCATAAAACGAAGATGGAATATAATTCAGCATTGAACTCATCCAAACCACAGGTCAATGAATATCTTACAACCGGGCAGGCAGCGACTTTGTGTTCCGTTACATCTGACGCTGTCCTGAAGTGGATAAAAGCAGGGAAACTCCCGGCAAACCGCACACCAGGCGGGCATTATCGTATTCGCCGTAATGATATTCTTTCAATTCTTTCTTCAGAGAGAACATCTTCTTCAGACAAGAGAAGAAGTCGTTCATTTCAATATTGCTGGGAGTATAATTCCAAGACAGGTGAGATCAATCAGGATTGCTTACAATGCCTCGTATTTCAGGCTAAGGCATACCGCTGTTATGAGATGAGACATCTTCCAACTGGACATGCAAGAAGTTTCTGCGCCATATCTTGTGAAGAATGTGATTATTACACCATGGTTCAACAACAGCGTCCAAATATCCTTTTTGTAACCAACCAGGATTCTCTACGTGAATCTCTAAAAGAAGGCGCAAAAGATGCAGATTTTAATATTCGTTTTACCGATTGTGAGTATTCATGTTCGATGCTGGTGGAGAGCTACCGACCGGATTACATCAGCATTGACTGTTCGTTGGGAAGGAAGCGAGCGATGGACTTTGCCAATCAGCTTATTGTTGATCCGCGAATTCCATTCATCAGGGTAATTCTTGTTGGAGATAAGCACGAATTTCCAAATGAATGCGACAAGGAAGTGTTCGCTTTCATAGAACGTCCTATCAAAATAGACGTCTTACAAAGACTCATCAAAACACTGAGTCGGTCTTCCAATTCAAACGTCGATGAACCGTTGAAGGATTTCAGTTAGAACATTCAAGTGACTAAAGGAGCAATAACTGGATAAATAGAAAAGGCTCGACGGGTAAGCCCTTCCAAGAACCACCCGCCGAGACCTTATACGGCAGCGAACCCGGGAATAGAGATCCAAGGAATCCGTACGCCGCGCCTTTAATTTAAGCAAGCAGCATCTCCATGTCAAGCAGTATCGCCAGAAAAAAGAGCGCACCATCCTGAGGTTCCCCCGAAATTCCCCAATATCCAGTAGTGCATCATTACCCGAGGAGTGAATAGATGTGCAGGCAATAAGCCTCGCATATTCAATAACATTCTTAAGGAGAAGTAAAGATGAATCACAGCCTCTCTGATGGGCGTCATCATGAGGATCATGATGGTTTTCTGCGTGAAATGATTAACTGGACAAGGGAGATTGCAGAAGACATGGCTCGCAGAAATAACATCGGACCATTAACAGATGACCACTGGAAAATCATCGAATTTGTCAGGGACTATTACCACGAAACAGGTGAAAGTCCACCGATTGTGAAGATCGGGAAAACGCTGGGATTCAGCTCAGAGCACATCTGTGAGCTATTCCCCTGTGGCGTAGCGAGAGGTGCTTACAGACTTGCCGGCTTACCGAGACCTTTCGGATGTTTGTAATAACCGAAGAGTAAGCAAGTGTTCAAGTGAGAATAGGATAAATCAGCTGTCTGGCTAACCCCATTATATCAACAAGCATTAGATAGTTCCTGTTGAAAAAGTCCTCCAGACCGCTAGTAGACGCCCTCGTCTGCCAGCTAAATCCTTGTTTTTCCGTCAGACGTGGGCGTCTGACGGCAGGTGGATGACTATTTCAATGAGTTTTTGAACAGACATTAAATAAAGACACTAAACAAGAGGATACAACATTGGATGTATTTGTTTTCAAGATTGTGCCGTTTTTCACAATACTCATTTTCATTCTGGGTATATCGTACAGGTTCTACACCTGGAAGAAAACACCTCAACCCGGAGCTATGACCCTGTTCCCGGTTCCGCATGAATCGACATCGCTCAGTATTATCAAAGAGGTAGTCTTTTTCCCAAGTCTCTTCAGGAGCGATAAGACCTTATGGGGCTTTTCCTGGATCTTTCATGCTGCCTTGGCGCTGATATTTATCGGTCATGTCAGGGTATTCACCGACTTCCCGGCTCTGTGGAAAGCATTGAGCATCGACGCCGATGTGATGAGTGCCGTATCAGGCGGTATCGTCGGGATAATTATTATGATCGCGGCTATCCTCCTGCTCTTTCGTAGATTCGGATCTAAAAGAGTCAGGGAGATATCAGGTTTTCCCGACTATTTCGCGCTGCTTCTAATCCTTGCGATAGTAGTCACCGGAAACCTGATGAGGTTTGGTGAACATTTCGATCTTCAAATAACAAGAGAATACTTCTCACAACTGTTCACCCTGTCATTTGCAGGAATGGAGATACCACAGAATCCGACTTTTCGGCTTCACTTCCTGCTGGCACAACTGTTAATAATCTACATCCCGTTCAGTAAGATGTTACATTTTGGCGGGATCTTCTTTACGCAAACCTTGATTAAAAGGACATAAGGAGTATATACTTTGGGAAATAAAGATAAAGTAACCGGTGAGGGTCTTCGGAAGAGCGTAATCGACTCAATCAAGGCGATTGACAAAGGTCCCAAGGTTCTCAAACTATACATGGATATGTGCGCGAGATGCGGCACCTGTGCCGAAGTCTGTCCTGTCTATTATGGTGAACCGACTGAATTGCGCAATCCCGT
This sequence comes from bacterium, assembly GCA_013202285.1. Taxonomy (GTDB): domain Bacteria; phylum Electryoneota; class AABM5-125-24; order Hatepunaeales; family Hatepunaeaceae; genus JABMRV01. The sequence continues at coordinate 5,378 of JABMRV010000211.1, forward strand.
TGTGCGTTCAGATCTTATCCGTTCGGTTTTCAAAAAGCATTCGACCATTTCAGGTAAAATCCTCGGCGCATTAGCGGGCGCAAAGGATTTTGACGGCGATTTGCAGAAGTTCGTAGATGCATTCTATGAATGTACAGGTTGCAGACGATGTGCTACTTTTTGCCCTTTCGGCATTGATAATTCCGTTATCACCCGCAAAGGAAGAGCAATTGCAGATAGTTTAGGGTACACACCCGAGACCATGAAGAATGTAGTTAAGACGTCGCTTGAGACCTGTAACACCGACGGCGCTTCTCCTGAAGCATTCAAAGCTGCAATCGACTTTCTTGAAGAAGAGATGAAAGACGAACATGGGATCGACATCAAGATTCCCGTCGATGTTGTTGGTACGGATTACTTCTATGTTCCACCCTCAGGCGATGTGCTGGTCAATCCCGAAGCCACAACAGGCATTGCCAAAGTGTTCTATGTGCTGGGAATGCAGGATAAGTGGACGATGAGTTCCAAGTGCTTTGACGGTGCAAACTACGGACTCTTTACCGGCAACGATGCCGATATGAAGGCTGATAACAAACCTTACGTAGATGAAGCCAAGAGACTGGGCGTCAAGTATATGTTCATGGGAGAATGCGGTCACGCCTATCGCATCATGAAGATGATGATGGAAAAAGGAAAATGGTGGGGTGAACTTCCATTCAAGGTCATTAACTGCATGGAGTGGACTGCCGATCGGATCAAAGAGGGCAAACTTCAATTCGACAAGAGCAAGAATCCAATGCCGGTGACCTATCACGACCCCTGCAATTTCGGAAGAAGCTGCGGGATTGTCGAAGCCCCACGAATCATTCTCAAGGCAAGTTGTCAGGACTTCAGGGAGATGTATCCCAACCGCGGTGAGAACTGGTGCTGCGGCGGCGGCGGCGGGCTCTCTGCCATGGACGATATCCGCGAGTTCAGAATGAAGGTTTCGAGCGTGAAGAAGATGGAGCAGATTAGTGATACCGGAGCCGAGTACCTGGCGACGGCATGCTCCAACTGCAAGCGGCAGTTCATGCAGCTCATTGAGACGCACAATGCGGCTTTCGCAATCGGCGGTGTCCATGATATGCTTTCCAGAGCAATCCTGATTAATGGTAAGGCAGCCGAGCGTGTTGACTGGGAAGCGGGAGGCTAAGCATGAGGCTGTCGGGTCGCCGTACCCGACAGCATAACTTCAAGTATTTCATGAGTATAGCTGTCAGCCACGGCGGGCTGACAGCCTGCAGGTCAACCAGGAAAATATTTGACTCAGACCGAACAAAAAACTGTAACCTTTGGTGACAAAACCTATTCCTTAGACCAACAGGGCTTCCTGGATCCGCCTCAGCAGTGGGATGAGGATTTTGCCAACGGAATGGCTGAGATACAGGGAATTTATGGAGGGCTGACAAAAGAGCACTGGGATTTAATCTGGTACCTCAGGAAGAAATTCATCGAAGAAGAGACAGTCCCGGTGGTGGTTCTTGCCTGTGCCGATAACAATCTCAGGTTAAGTGACCTCAGATTCCTCTTTCCAACCGGCTATCATCGAGGCGCATGCAGAATCGCAGGTATCAATTATGACTTTATGTACAGTACCAATTTCTGGCTTACCTACGAAACGACTACCATCCCTAAAGAAGATTATAAGTTGACCCCGCATGGATTCCTTGAGGACTTTGACCAGTGGAATGAACGGTTTGCTCACCTTATCATCCGCGAGTGGAAACTGTCCCAGGGACTGACCGACAGGCATCGGGAGATTATCGGTTTCCTGCGTGATTTTTTCAGAAGAACAAAAAACATCCCCACCGTATATGAGACTTGCAAGGCTAACGATCTTGATCTTGACGAGTTAAATGAGCTGTTTCCTGAAGGATACCATCGAGGAGCGTGCCGAATCGCCGGACTGCCCATTTTCGCCTGATAGAGAATGAAGAAGCCTGCCCAGTCAACACTGAAGGGCGGGCTTCAGCCCGCCCCAATGGACTAACCATCTAAGGACGGACTGAAGTCCGCCCTCCAAGGTATCCACTGATTCTAAGATTTCACACAAGGAGCCCGCCTTTCGAATAATAGGAGGATGCCGCCTGGAACCACTTGACATGGCTGCAAATTATAGCTAAATTATATATGTGACTTGATTTTCCAGTCACGGAATCCGCGTGATTGCAGTAAACTTTGACTTCAATCTCTGCACTCCGGAGCAATTTACGCGCTGTCACTCACAAGGGGTACAGCAATCAGTCACTCTATCGGGGATTAATCATGGATAAGATCTTCGTTTCGCACGCACCCGAAGACGTGGGGTTTGTCAACCTCTTAGTCGCCCTTCTTGAGCATCATAATCTTGAGATCTGCTGTACTTCATCCGACCTCAAATATGGCGCTGCCTCCCGACAGGATATAAAAATCACCCTAAACGGCACTGAAGTTCTATTAGCGATTCTCTCAGAGAAAAGTGTCGATTCAACGGTTAAATATCACGAAATAGAAGAGTTCCGATCATTGAAGCCGGACTCACCTGTAATTCTGCTGCTGCTTGACTCATCGATTCCAGAGGAGACGGTCATCCGGTTCGAAGGTACCGGGACAATCAACTTTGCAAATCGGATGCTGGGGGGATACGAGGAGTTGCTCAAGTTATTCGACAGGGAATTCCTCGGTAAGTCTGATCAAGACGAGCCGAAAAAGCGAAAAACTCCCCGCAGAAAGAAAGCTGACAGGCGAGGGAAGAGTCTCGCCAGGAGAATGCGCGTCGGGTTCTGGTTGAGTTATGCCAGATCCAGTGGAAAGGGTAAGTTTGATGACATCGACCTTGGTCTTCACGAGCAGCATAAGATAGTCGAATCGTTGAAGAATGACGCGGAGAACTACGAGTACACCGACCAGGCGGGTCAACTGGTCGAAACTGAACAGGCGCTGCAGAACGTGATGACCAAAACCAGCGAAGAGATATACGACTGGACAAGTGAAGTTAAGGCTATCCATGTAATCGAAGCCATTGCCGAGGAGCTGATTGATGGATACGATGTCAGAACCGTAGATCGCAGAAACAACAACGAACGTCGTAACGGAATCATTTGATTATGGATTGAGCCATAGCTTGATTTTTTTACCCCGGACAGACCGCTGTTCGGGGTTTTTTTGCAGAATTGCTATAGTACGGATTGTATGGCAGGAAAATTAAGGTGGCGGATAGGAATGTCCGCCCTCCCCGATTCAGATCAGAGCAACGAATAGCAAAGCTATAAGGATAATTGTTACAGATAATAAATCGTTCATTCTTAGACGATGTGATCGATAAACAGTACGCTTCCTGTCCAGATGAAAACCACGCGACTGCATCGCGGTTGTAATAGTATCAACCTTGCTCAGACTCGAAGCCGTTAGAGGTATCAACAATAGCTTCAGGGAACGCACTCTTTTCAGGAGGCTGCCATGATAATTGAATCCGCGGCTGACCTGCGCCCACCTGATTCTCTCAGCTTCTTCGAGAATAAGCGGGAGAAACCTGATTGCTATCCCCAGCGTCAATGCAAGAGGTCTGATAACCTTTCTCTGAAAGTATCCGCTGCCCGAACTCGACTTGAAGAGATCAGTCCATACCGATGGATGCGTGGTGCGCATCAACGGTCCGATGAAGGCAATTAGCAACGCTATCTTCGTCGAGAAGAACAACCCGCGTTCGATCCCCAGTGCAGTGATTGTCAACCCGGCAGGCAGTTCAAGCAGAATATCACCCTCCCACAGGAAACAGTGCAGAACGATTGTCACCATATAGAGAAACCGCAACACCCACAGATCCCTTATGAGATCGCGCAGCGGTACTCGAGCTGAGAAGGTGGCGATAATTGCTATTATTGCCACAATCCCCAGATCCATCCAGCTTTTCACTACCAGGGCAGTTGAAATAAGTACAACTGCTCCGAGAAGCTTAACGCGTGGATCCAGTAAATGCAGGAGCGTTGTTCCGGCGACGAAACGTCCGAAAGGAATGAATACCATAGTTCATGAAATATAATCCGGGCGGCTTATCAAGTCAATGCAGTTTGATTGGCGATCTCGATACGTTAAGTTAAATTACCCTAATCTGGCGATAGTATAACTCATGTGCTGCAGGGTGTCCTCACCCTGCGGTTAAAACATCGATCAGTGCAGGATGAGGACATCCTGCACCACGTTCTCGATGGATCAGCATCTCCCCGGTTTCGGAGAAACCGGGCTACATCTGCATCCGCCTGACGGCGGATTCACCGACAGGAATGTCGGCACCCCCTATTATTCGAAGTCAATCTCTAACATGGAGCTTGTCAAAATGAGAGTCATGGCAATCGACGTCGGTACGAACAGTACTCTTCATCTTGTTGCGGACATCACCGAAAAGGGTATTACCCTTATCGAACGGGGAATAGTCGGAAACTCACTCGGAATCGGCATCGGTTCGGACGGATCGCTCGACGCCGAACTCCTGAATAAGAATAGAGAGATACTCCGGTTACTCGCTGAGAAAGCTCACAAGATGAAATGCAAACGTGTGGGAGCTGTCGGAACTCAAGCGCTAAGAAGAGCATCCAATGCCGATGATTTCCTGAACATGGCAGGTAAGGCAGGAATATCTATGCGGATAATCAGCAATGAAGAGGAAGCGTCTCTGACATGGACAAGCGTTTTCGGCAGCCAAGGTTCTGACAGGTTAACCGGACTGCTCGATCTGGGAGGAGGATCAAGCGAACTTGTGATAGGGCAAGGAGCCTCTCATGAGTGGATGGACAGTGTCTCGATGGGAGCGGTAACGCTGGCACGTGATTTTTTTCATCAGGATCCGCCTTCATCCCATGATAGAAATGCCGCCAAGAATGCCGTCCTCGACCGTTTTGCAGACTGGTGCAAACAATCCGAACGAAGCTTCAAGCTGACCGGAGTCGCCGGTACTGTTACCGCTCTGGCAGCAATAGAGCAGGGAATTACCGAATACATTCCCGGATGTCTGGAAGGCTTGAAAGTCTCTCATGATATAATATCTAAATGGCGATCAAAGCTGCTGTCTTTTACGCTGGATCAGCGTCGATCAATAATCGGAATGCCTCCCGCCCGAGCGGAGTCCATCCATGCCGGTGTATTGATACTTGACGCGGTACTGACAATTCTGGACAAAGATGAGATAACAGTCAGCGAAAGAGGTGTGATCTTTGGGCTGGCTATGAAGCTCGCTGATTAAACACTCTGGAAACTCTCCCCGGAATCCCGGACTGCAAGAGTCCGGGCTACGAAATTGGAAAGCCACCCGGCGGCGGATTCGCCAACAGGAATGTCGGTGCTCCCCAAAGAGCTCTTCCCTGTAAAATTGCAAAGAAACATTTTTTATGTAAGACACACTTGACAACATGGTGCTAATTACACTATATTTCATCCATTAAAGTATAATTGATAAGTCTAACTTTAATTGGTGAAATGAATGACAATGCCATTCCTGCTGTTGACGACGGCTACAACACAACCGTCCAGGAATATGTTGAGATCATCCGTGATCTCGTTCAGGTACATCGCGTAGCAAGGATCAAGGATATTGCCGATATCAGGGGCGTCACTCGATCCTCCGTCTCTACAGCCATGAACATGCTCAGGGAGCTGGGACTGGTCGATCATGAACATTACGGTTATGTCGATCTGACGGAAGAAGGCACGGTTCTCGGTGAGATATTGTCAAGCCGTCATTCGATAATTCAGAAATTCCTGCATCGGTTTTTAAGGCTTGATTCCGATCTTGCGGATAAAGAAGCCTGCAAGTTGGAGCATGCCATGGGTGCGGAAACGTTGAATGCACTGGTGAAATTTGTACATGAGACTGAGCAGCTTTTGAAAACTTCTGTACCCGGACATGAAAGCGATTCATGAGAATATCAGTATATAGTCAAATCGAAAACAGTAAAGCAGACCGGGAAACAGGAACATTGAGGGTTGTGAGATGAGACGTTTTCGCTTTCGCCAACGGCGGAGACAATTCGATAAAATGGTTTCAACGCCGACCCTCGACCTTATCCCGCCGGGTTCCAAAACGGAAGTAGTCGGTATTGAAGGACCCGGATGGATAGTCCGACGGCTAGGTGAAATGGGTTTTACACCGGGGACCGAGGTTAAGGTCCTCCGCCGAGCGCCGCTTGCCGATCCGGTCGAATATGAAATTCGAAACTACCTTGTGATCCTGAGACGTGAAGAAGCCGCCCTGATACATGTCCAGCCGATTGAACTCCCAAAAGAGAAAGAGGCTGAAAAACAGCCGTAATCCCTGTATTTTTCCATGCAAACTTCTTCAAACATTAATTCCCGAGAGATAGTCATTGCTCTGACCGGAAATCCCAATTCCGGCAAGACTTCAGTGTTTAACCATCTGACAGGCTCCAACCAGCATGTCGGTAACTGGAGCGGTGTGACCGTTGAAAGACTCGACGGATGGCTGCATTACGGTAAACACAAAATGCGAATTACCGACCTGCCGGGCATGTACAGCCTCTCGGCAGGATCGCCCGATGAGGTGATCACCCGTGATTTCATCGTTCACGGTGTCGGTTCTGAAGGACGACCAGACGTTGTGGTGCAGGTTATCGACGGAGGTTCATTAGAGAGGAGTCTTCTGCTGACGATGCAGCTTATCGAGCAGGAGATTCCGATGGTGATAGCATTGAATATGTGGGATGAAGTACAAAGCCGCGGGCTGTTGATCGATCCGGATAAGCTATCCGAGAAGCTTGGTATCAGGGTCATCCCAACCGTTGGAAATCGTGGCGAGGGTATTGATGAACTCATCGAAGCCATCCTGACCGTCAGCGAGGAAAAAGAACCTTCCGAAACCATGCATATCCGCTTCGATCAGGCAACCGAGCATGTCGTTGAAGAGATAATATCCGCCTGCAAGAAAGTCGCCAAACCGATTTCCCGCGGTTTTGCCCTCGGAATTCTAACCAGTGAAGAGGACGCCTTAGACACACTGAATCCTGAACTTCGCATGGAGGTCACTGAAATAATCCACCTCCATAAACCACAGCACGGCGCATCATGGTCGGAAGCGGTCACTCATGCTCGGTACAGCGCAATATCGAAATTGTTGACAAAGGTAATCGGTTCCTCTGTCGGTTATCTCGGTGATACGTTAACATCCAGAATCGACAGAGTTCTCATCAACCGGTTCTGGGGACTTCCCATTTTCATACTCTTGTTGTTGATGTTGTTCGAGGTGACTTTCACCGTCGGCGTTTACCCGATGGAGTGGATCGATGCCGTGATCAGCTGGCTGGCAGATCTTGCGAAAAATAACTTGCCAGCCGGTTTTATCAATGGTTTTGTGGCGGATGGAATAATAAGCGGAGCCGGCTTCATTCTGGTATTCCTGCCGAATATTGTCATACTACTGATGGGGATTCACCTACTCGAAGACTCGGGATACATGGCGCGTGCGGCGTTCATCATGGACCGGGTGATGAGATTGATGGGGCTGCACGGTCGAGCCTTCATCCCGCTGCTGATGGGTTTCGGCTGCAGCGTACCTGCGATAATGGCTTCACGTACGCTCGAGAACAGGCGCGATCGGATCCTAACTATTTTGGTAACGCCGCTCATGAGCTGCAGTGCAAGGTTGCCAATTTACGTGATGGTTGCCGCAGCGTTTTTTCCAAGACACGGTGGGTTCTTAATCTTCAGTCTCTATTTTCTCGGCAGTTTGACCGCAATCCTTGTCGGACAGCTATTCGGAAAAACAGTGCTGCGCGGACAGACCACTCCCTTCGTCATGGAACTGCCACCCTACAGATGGCCCACCGGAAAAACAAGCTGGTTTATCTTCAAGCGGATTATCAAACTGTACCTGAGACGGATCGGCGTCGTCGTCCTGCCTTTCACCATTGTGATATGGTTCATCAGTAATTATCCTCAGACAGAAATGTCGTCGAATATTCCATCGGTTGAAACACAATCGGTTGAATATTCTCGTCAAAGAGAAACCTACCTGACTATGGCTGGTAAGTACATCGAACCGGTTATGCGCCCACTCGGTTTCACTGTACCTATGGATGTTGCACTGATCAGCGGCTTAGTTGCCAAAGAGGTTGTTGTTGCCACACTTGGTGTCTCTTTGACCGGTGAAGAGAGCCCCGGTGAGGAAACGCTTGTAAGGAAGTTGCAGAATCACATTCCCTCACGGGCTGTCGCGCTGGCGTTCCTGGTCTTCGTATTACTCTACACGCCCTGCTTGATGACCATTATTACAATCCATCGCGAGACAAAGGGTTGGTTCTGGGTGACGTTCTCCCTCCTCTACCAAACTGCACTGGCTTATTTGGGCGCCTTTCTGACATTGCATATTGCAGTGATGATCGGATTGGGTTAAAGAAATGTTGAATTTTGAATTCCAAATTTTGAATTCAAAATTTGATGTTACCGCCAAGTTTCAAGCGTAGCGTAACCTGGCGGTAAATGCTGTCAGGTTACTCCGTCAGCTGACGGATTGAAACCCGACAGCAACGCGGATTGCTGACAATGATATGATGACACTACAAAACACACCTCCCTGATAAAGATAGGGAGGTGTGGATTTGTAAGATTACCCCATTACTTAGCCGACAGACGAGGGCTTCTGCCAGCAGGTTTAGCGACTTATCTCACCAGCGTAACCTTTCGAGTGTGAACCGTCCTGTCGGTCTCCATTCTCACGATGTAGATACCAGTTGAAAGGTTGCCAGCATCCCATGAGATACTGTACGATCCGGGTGACATATCAGCGCTGCAGAGTGTCTCAACCAGTCTTCCGCTGACGTCGAACACGCTCAAATTAACGTTCGAGGGCTCTGCGATGTCGTATTTCAACGTTGTTACTGAGTTGAATGGATTGGGACGCGGCGCATGAAGAGCAAATTCCATTGGCAAACCATCAGTCCGATCCTCAATCCCGCTGGCATTGTTCAGGAACGTGAAACGGTCAGTGCATTCAACGCTGTGCTCACCTGACAACGCCACAACCCACCAGGTTACCTGCATGTCCTCTTCGGCAAGATTGAACAGCGAATCGGTCTGCACCAGAATTGTCGTGTCCGTAAAGGCGTATGATAGCGAATCACCTTCGATGCCGAACCAGAGCATGTAGCTCATCTCATCCTCCGGATCGGGATCGATTGATGCCTGCCATGTGAATAGGGTTTGCGCATCCGGTAATACCTCTGCGCCGTCAAGAGGATCCAGCAGGTTGAACTCAGTCGGAGGTTCATTCTCCTCTTCGCCGGTGACAATAAGCGTTATGGCTATGGCTGTCTCACCGCCCTCGCCGTCGTGAACGAATACCAGCTCACCCTCGAATGTGACCGCAGGAAGATCGTGGGAATCGAGCAGCAGATCGAACTCCTGCGATTCACCCGCGGCGATTACGCCTTCAGACGGATTGACCTGCATCCAGTCCTTGCGCGCATCGACCTGCCAGATGTCGATACGGTCTTCACCGGCGTCGTTACTGATATTCATAAATACCCAACTGTAAACATCGAACTGGTTGGTTATGAACGCTCCACCGGGTGTCCCACCGGCTTCCGGTTCCAGAATGGCAACCATCGCTGTGTCCGGTATATCCGGATTCACCTTGTACACGATCTGCGTCACATTGTCCGGGCAGTGCAGGATGAAGAGCGGATATCCGTCAGGGGCATCCTTCCAGTAGGCAAAACCGTACATCCGCAGATCGAAACGCGGGAGCCGGTCAGCCTCTTCGCCTAAGCTGGTGTAAGCTACGATCTCGTTGCTGATCCTTCCGGCAACCCAGAGATACTCGTTAATCGGATCCCAGGTGATTGGGCTGTTCGTATCGTAAGGTCCCTCGAATGATCTAACTTGTTCGCCATCAGGTGTAAAACCGTAAACCGAATCGGCGCCGGATCCCCATATCAACTCTCCGTCCCAGGCAAGATCTCTCATACCGTATCGAGAATCTCCCGGCTGCTCAAATTCACGCACAAATTCGCCCTCGCGGTCGATGACGTAAATCATGTTCGGTCCGTCTTCGCGTTCCCACTGGTTGGCTCCTGCCACGTAGAAATGTACACCATCGAAGATGACACCCTCGACGCGCGTGTCCTCAACGATCTCGCTGACGGGATATGAGCGGCGGAACTCCCACGGATCGGCATTGGCATCGCCCAGGAGTCGTCTGTCCACCACGTAAGTCAGGTCGCCGTTGCCATCGTTTGAGACGTTAAACTGGACATGAACCTCGTCGTCGATGGGGAGTTCCTCGGTTATACTCTCGCGGTCAGGGTTGCACTCAGAGTGAAGCAAAGCGATGTTCAGCTCGACGTCTTCTTCTTCTACCACGACATCCTCCGCGGTTGGCAGGTAATCGGTGGCTGAGAATGAAATCGTGTATTCACCCGGCGGTATGTTATCAAAGGAGTATGCGCCTTCCTCATCGGAGAAGCGAGACAGGATATATTCGTCGTTATCAGCCCTCGCTCCCTCAATAACCTCACCGTTTGCGGCGCGGGTGATTGTTCCAGATATTGCTGCCGTCGGTGAACTGAGCGACATGACCGCGGATATTTCGATCATGGTTTGTTCCAGGTCGTCGCGTTCTTCTTCAGGTTCTTCAAGTTCGATCTGGATGCGCATCTCATAGACGCCGTCTTCCATCTCTATCGGTGCAATTACAATGTTGAAAATGCCTGAATCATCCACCTCTATAACACCCTCCTCCGGATCGGCGAGAATCCATTTCGGACCGCCCATCTCAGTCAGGTAATACAGAATCTCAGCGCAAATGGAGCCCCACTCGCCGGGATCAGCAAAGTTCACCCAGCAGTGACCGGTTGGGTGACCCACCGACATTACACAGCCCCTGCCATAACCGTAAGCTACCGCACCGGCAGTCTGCGCATTTTCAGGAACTGCTATCACCTGATACCATTCGATTGTACCATCGTCAACTGCATCATCGAACTGACCGGTGGAATAGGATGAATGCAGCCAGGCGCTGCCCTCGATACGTTCACCTTCGTCCCAATAGTCTTCTTGCGTGCTCTGGCAGATCTCAGCGAACAGACTATAGTTTTCATCCCGGGGATCGGGACTGACAACCAGGGTGCCGTTGGAAGCGCCGTCCGCGTCGTTGTTAAATCCACCGGGAATGCGAATCTGTTGATTCTCATCTCCCATCTCGAAATAAGCCGCGCCGCCGCCGTCGAGATATTCACAGAACCTTTCAAGGTTATCATTATACACGTTGGCGGATTCTCTACTAGCATTGAAGATGATAACGTTGTAATCATCGAAATTAATTTCAGCAAAATCGTTCCAGTTTCTGAATGAATCGTAGTTATCACCATCAAGAAGCTCCTCACGACCGAGCATGACGTCATCGAGCCAGCCCCATGCTGATTGTGTCTGGAAGACGGCGAACAACATGCCGGAAACATCTTCAACGTCATCACGGCGCGGACCGCCGCGGCGCTCTTCCTCCTCCTCGGGAGGTTCATCGAAACCGATGCTGAATGCCACCGACGCATCGGAGCTGTTGGTGAGAGTCATTTCTATCTCGACCACGTCCTCATTCTCGACAGCAACCGTGATTCCTACCGGATCTATCGACACCTGCCCGATGACGAGTCCGCTGAGGAACAGCACTATTACCGCTGCGGCAATCGATACAACTAATCGTTGCTTACTCATTCTTCCTCCTGTATTGTTAAGAAATGTTGAATTTTGAATGATGAATGTTGA
>JABMRV010000212.1 GCA_013202285.1 bacterium
CTTCCTGTTATTCAAACCAGAAGGTTTCCTCGGTAAAAAGGTAAAGAAGGCGAGTGTATAGGCGTGGAATATCTACTTCACATACTCATACTCATCGGAATATATGTCATCCTGTCGGTGTCGCTCGACCTGATCGCAGGATATACCGGAATATTGTCTATAGCTCATGCAGCGTTCTACGGAGTGGGAGCCTACACAGCAGCCCTCATGGCATTACGGTTGGGGACACCGTTCTGGTTGAACCTGATCTGCGCTATTATCCTGTGCGGAATCCTCGGAGCGTTGGTTGGGATCCCCAGTTTGAGAATTCGCGACGATTACTTTGTCATTGCAACCTTTGCATTTCAAATAATAATGTTAAGCGTGATGAACAACTGGGTGTCGTTCACGAGCGGTCCCATGGGATTACCCGGCATCCCACAACCGGTAATCCTTGGAATGAAAGTTTCATCGCACCTTGGCTTCCTCGCGCTTACCGGAATACTCTGCCTGTTGACATTTTTAATCAGCTATGGGATTGTGAATTCTCCTTTCGGTCGAGTACTGAAGGCGATCCGTGAAGATGAGATATTCGCTCTATCTGCCGGTAAGGACGTTGCGACCTACAAAGTTCTGATCTTCGTTATAGGTGCCTGTATGGCTGCAATTTCAGGTGTGATATACGCCTATTACATCAGTTTCATAGATCCGACCAGTTTCACTGTGATGGAGTCGATATTTATCATCTCAATCGTTATCATCGGTGGTGCGGGAAGTCTGAAAGGACCAATCCTGGGAGCGGTTGTATTGGTTACACTCCCTGAACTTCTAAGATTTCTTGGAATGCCTAGTTCAATTGCTGCGAATATGAGGCAGATTCTTTACGGCGGCTTGCTGATTGCCATGATGATGTGGCGTCCTCAAGGATTCCTGGGTAAATATGCTTTCCAGAGCCGGGAGACTGAAGCATGAGCGACGGTTTACTTAAGGTTCACGAATTAAACAAGAGATTCGACGGCATCAAGGCGTTGGATGATTTCTCCTGTTCAGTACGGAAGGGGGAGATCCTTGGACTCATCGGACCCAACGGAGCTGGTAAGACCACCTTTTTTAACGTAGTAAGTGGATTTTTACCTTCCGAAAGCGGCAGGATCGATTTCAAAGGCAGGGATGTTACCAATGTATCCCCCAACAGGATCACGAACTTCGGAATCAGCCGGACGTTTCAAAACCTGAGACTAATCCGACAGATAAGCGTGCTCGATAATGTGTTATTGTCTTTCCAGGATCAACCTGGTGAAAAGTTGCGTCATGTCTTTCTTAGCAGGCGAAGGAGTCAAAATAAGGAGAATGAAAATAGAAAAGAGGCTTTGGCGCTTCTTGATGACACCGGTTTAGCACAGAAGGCAAATGATTCAGCAGAGGAACTGTCGTATGGACAGCAGAAACTCTTGAGTTTAGTGTGTTGCATGGCGATGAAATCCGATTTGCTTCTTCTTGACGAACCCATCGCAGGTATCGCACCGGAGATGATTGATAGAATCCTGACAATCATTCGCGGATTGCCGGAGGAAGGGAAATCTGTAATCTTAATCGAACATAACCTCGATGCTGTAATGCAGGTGTGCGACCGGGTCATATTTATGGATGCAGGGGCAAAAGTCAGCGAGGGCACGCCCGAGGAGGTCAGGAATGACCCGAGGGTCATCGAGGCATATCTTGATTGAGGACCTGAATGCTGACGATTAAAGAAATCGAGACTGGATATGGCAAGAAGCAGATAATCTTCGGTCTCTCTTTGGAAGTAAAACAAGGGGAGATTGTCGCTCTCATCGGACCGAACGGAGCCGGTAAATCGACCATTCTGAAGGCTGTATGTGGTCTGATTCGGGCGTGGAAAGGTTCGATAAGTTTCAATGGATCACCCATCAATAATTGCGCCCCAGCACAAATTGTCTCGCGAGGGATTACTTTCGCTCCACAGGGCAGTCGAGTGTACCAGGATCTGACAGTTTTGGAGAATCTTGAGGTTGGAGGCTTTCAGTTAAAGCGACAAAAAGTCAAGCAACGGATTGAGCAGGTCTTGGAATTCTTTCCACTGCTTAAAGAGCATCTCTCGCAGGATGCAGGCAGGCTCTCAGGCGGTGAGCAGCAGATGCTTGCACTGGCTCGCGCTCTTGTCCCTGAACCAAAGCTTCTAATGCTTGATGAACCTTCACTGGGATTGTCTCCAAATCTTGTCGGAAATGTATTTCGCAAAATCACCGAGATAAACCGTGAAACAGGAGTAACTGTTTTGATCGTCGAACAAAAGGTTCGTGAGGTTCTAGAAGTTTGTAATAGAGTGTATTCCATCAAACTTGGGAAAGTAGCATTTGATGGGAAACCTGAACAACTGAAGGAAAATAAAGACACATTGAAACAGCTTTTCTTGTAATCTTCATTAGATCAATAGTCAGTAAATGTCAATTTTGTCTTGATTCCTCGGATAATCAGATTCCTAATATCAGAGTCTATATACAGGCTTCATTGATTCCATCATTATACCTCAAACTATTACGCACAGAGATCATTTTAAAGCCTCGTGTGCCGATTTATCCATCGACTTCGATATTTTATACCAGTTGCGAGTAAGAACAGCGACAGGCAATATAAATGGAAATTAAGGAGTTAATTTATGTAAATGAAGCTGGTAGAGGCGCCGAAAGGAAACTCGTCTGAGAATGAATAGTTGCATCTATGGGAATATATCTATTCCCGATTAACCTTCTATGCCTTTGGCAGGATAAGAGATGTTTATGTAATGCAAGGTTGTTCCCCGTCAGAATTCGTTGAACCATTTTGGTCAAAAAGTTAAGGTGTGATCTGACAGGTTAAGGAACCTTGAAGAAACTCGAAGAGGCTATCTGATATTGGCATTGAGTTGATCAATAAGACATTGAATCTGAGCCCAGTAGAATGGCTGGCATTACATAGAGTGATTACGAAATCATAGGAAACACTAATGGAGGAACTCTACTTATCCGTCGGCGTCGCTGATCTATCCCACTTCACCGAACTAACCGCTACCGTGGGTGAGGAGGAAGCTATTGACTATCTTCAGGATGCTTTCAAAGCAGCGGGTGATATGATTCTCAA
>JABMRV010000213.1 GCA_013202285.1 bacterium
AAGCATGTCCCTGCAAAAGCAGGGATCAGCACAGCATTCCCGAAGGGAATGACCTTTGAATAGCCGTGGGCGTAAGCCCACGAGTTGGTTATAAGATAAGTTCACGACACTGAAGGAATCGAACAAAACATAGTTACCACCGGCTGACGCCGGTGGCTATTCACGGATTAACCCCTACGGGGTTTATATGGATACAATAAACCACCTTGAAAAGTAGTATTACGGAGAGGATATGAAAGGACCTAAACCGCCTAAAGGAATGGGAAAGATACTCAAGCAGGCACAGAAGATGCAAGCTGATATGATGAAAGCACAGGAAGAGATAGCGCTGCTTGAAGCGGAGGGATCTGCCGGTGGCGGCGCTGTGACCGTGCGCGTGAACGGTCAGATGGAGGTGATATCGATCAGTATCGACCCTGAAGCAGTCGATCCGGAAGATGTCGAAACCCTCGAAGATCTTGTTCTAATCGCCGTTAACCAGGCGATCAAAGAGGTTCGCGCTAAATCAGATGAGAAGTTGGCTTCTGTAACCGGTGGACTTGGCGGTATGGGTATGCCTGAAATGCCGTTCTAAGTCATGCCGCAGTTCCGGACTTGAAATAGAAGAATAAAACATGCCCCGATTAATCCCCTTCATCATCCTGTTTGTTTCAGTATCTGTCTCGGCGCAGGATCTTGGTGAGCGCCCGTTACAGAAACTTATCGACTGTCCCTCGGTGGGAATGCCCGAAACCGGTTGTTACGATTTCGAGTTCCGTGCCTATCCTGACGGCGGTGTGTTAGCAGGCTTCACGGTCGGTCTGTTCAGACGATTTGCTATCGGCGTATCTTATGGCGGTACTGAAGTGATAGGTTTCGGCAATCCCAACTGGAACCTGCAGCCCGGAGTCACGGCAAAGTGCCGTGTCATCGACGAGAGTATGACTCTACCTGCACTGAGTCTGGGTTTTACCAGTCAGGGATATGGTGCATGGATAGACTCGACGGATCAATACCTGTTCAGAGCAAGGGGGCTATTCCTTACCCTGGGCAAGAATTTCATTGTCGGGAGCCTGGGCGAGATAACCGCTCATTCAGGTGTTAACATGAATACAGTCGATAATAGTAATAGTTCGCTCGATTTTTTCACCGGTCTTGAATATAGAGCTTCACATTATATTGCATTTATCGCTGAATACTCCGGTGATTTCGATAATCAGGAAGACAATAAAGGACACGGTTATCTGAACCTGGGTGTGAGATGGACGTTCGCCGAAAGGCTTGCCCTGGACTTGCATCTGAAGGATATTCTGCTCAACCTTGATAGTACATCACGGGGAGGAAGAGCGGTTGCAGGTCGCGAGATTCGCATCAGTTATGTTGAGAGATGGTGGTGACGTGACTAATGTGATGGATATTTCAACCGTAAATACTCGCACATTCCGCGCTCTTGACACCAGCCTGACACTCGGCGAGCGAACGCTGGTAATGGGCGTCGTCAACGTCACACCGGATTCATTCTCCGATGGTGGGGAGGCGTTTGAACTGTACGACGCTGTAGAGATGGCGTTGAAGTTCGTTGAAGAAGGCGCGGATATCCTCGATGTTGGAGGTGAATCAACCCGACCCGGCAGCGAACCTGTTGCGCTCGAAGAGGAACTGGCGAGAGTTATTCCTGTTATTGAAGCGTTGTCTGCGAAGACAGATATACCTGTTTCCATTGATACCTGTAAGGCTGAAGTAGCCCGGCGAGCCATTGCTGCGGGCGCAAGTATCGTCAACGACATCAGTGGCGGTAACTTCGACCATCAGATGCCGCAGTTAGTCGCCGACACAGGTGCAGGTGTTGTCCTGATGCACATTAAAGGTACTCCGCGAAACATGCAGGAAAATCCGCATTACCATGACCTGATGGGCGAGTTGAAGGAGTACTTCGAGAAGTCAGTCAGCAGGTTTGAGGAAGCCGGGGTTGCACGTGAGAGGATACTGGTCGATCCAGGCATCGGCTTCGGCAAGAACCTCGATCACAATTTGGAGTTGATTCGCAGAATCGGCGAATTTCAGGGAATTGCCGCCGGAGTGCTTTTCGGACCGTCCCGCAAATCGTTCATCGGCAGCCTCACCGGTAAGCCTGTCAAGGAAAGACTGGCGGGGACGTTAGCTGCTGTGACCGCAGGGGCGTTATTCGGAGCGGACATCGTGCGAGTTCACGATGTAGGACCGGTCGTCGAAGCTCTGAAGGTTGCGGACAGCCTGTCGAGAACCGTACCTTAGAATGAGAGTTATAAAGAGCGATCAAATTACCATCCGCAATCTCCTGCTCCGCCATGTTGATGATGTGCTGGCTATCGAGAGGAGCTGTTTTTCCGATCCCTGGCAGGAGGACTGGTTCACTGCCATGATCCGAACCAACGTTCTAACGTGGGGATGTTTCATTGGCGGCAAGCTGATCGGTTATCTAATGGCGATACCGTCCGGGGAGAGCATTCATCTGGCGAATATCGCCATCGATTATCCATACCGGCGCAAGGGTATCGCTCGCAAAATGATGAAACGGCTCTATAACTATGCTCACCGGAACGTATGCTGTTCAATAACGCTTGAAGTAAGGGAATCTAACAGTTCCGCTATCGACTTCTACACGGCAGAGGGATTTGTAAAGGTCGGAGTCCACAAGGGTTACTACATGGGAGTTGAAGATGCTTTGCAGTTCAATCTGGATTTAAGCTGGAGTTAAGATAATGTCACCCTGGTTCAAAAGAGACAGCGAGAAACTGTCCTCATCGGGAAAGCGTGATATGCCCGATGGCGTATGGATTAAATGCAACTCGTGCAAAGAGGCTCTCTTTCACAAAGAACTGGAAGAGAACGCTCAGGTATGTCCCAAATGCGGTTATCATTTCCCCATTTCCTCCGGCGAATATGTGAGAATACTGCTTGACGAAGATAGTTACAGCGAGCAAGACGCCGACCTGAGATCGACCGATCCGCTGAAATTCAAGGACAGCATGGCGTATAGTGACAGGATTGTCAAGTACACCAAGAAATCCGGATTGAACGACGCCATCCGCTGCTTCAGCGGGACCATTGAGGATCGCGCGGTTGAATTAGCGGCGATGGACTTCAGTTTCATGGGCGGCAGCGTTGGTTCTGTCGTGGGCGAGAAGTTCAGCCGGGCAGTAAGTCGTGCAGTGGAAGTACCCTGCCCGTTGATCTCCGTTTCCACGTCGGGCGGAATGCGGATGCAGGAGGGTTTATTTTCGCTGATGCAGATGGCGAAGGTATCCGCGGCGCTGGTTCGACTGGCGAACCTGCCTCAGCCGTTCATTTCGATCATAACCAATCCCACCACCGGCGGCACGACAGCTTCATTCGCCATGTTGGGCGATGTAAATATCGCCGAGCCGGATGCACTGATAGGTTTTGCCGGACCGCGTGTAATCAAGCAGACCATCGGACAGGACCTGCCTGAAGGTTTCCAGAAATCGAAGTTTCTCCTTGAGCATGGATTCCTCGACATGATAGTGGAGAGGATGGAGATGCGGGACACGCTTATCAACCTGTTGGGATTGCTCTAACCGGGGGGGAATAAAGGGGGGGTGTAGTGGATTGTTAAAACGGTGTCATTCTGAACGAAGTGAAGAATCTTCCATAATATTATTGCATACTGATACCCGGTTTGCAAGCAAACCGGGGCACCCGGACATTTACAGGTAATGTTTAACATAAGTTAAACTTCAATCATTAAAATAATTTCCAAGGAGAACAGTCCAATGACAATAAAAACGTTTTTCGATGCAATTAAAAATCCTTCAATTAGTGCTTTGATTGCAGCTGTGGTGGTAGTAATTTTTGGATATTTTGCGTCAAAACATGTTGCAAAAATTCAAACTGATTACTCATTTATTAAATTAAAGACATATGAGATGAATCTTGCGATAAAGTCTTTTGCAAACAATTTGCATGAAATGAATTCAATGATTGTTGGTGCTATTACGGTAAAACATGGTATTTCCATTGAAAGCTTCATTCAGGATAAATCTAACTTGCATAGGCAAAAAGTATATGAAACTGTGAAGGATGCTAATATTTTACCAAGAATTAAGGACGAAATAAGAGAATTGGAAAAAATGGGCTTTTTTGATTTTTTAAGTCATTATAACGAGAATGCGTATCAGATTTATTTGGAGTATAAGTGTATCCTTTTGGGTGATCTTCAGAATGAAATTGAAAAAATTGCATTTGCTCACTCAATGCTTCTTTGCAATAATAAAAAATTATCAGGAAAATCCTTTCAAGTTGTACTGACGGAGATTGACAAGATGAGTATACAACAATATATCGAGGAGCAATGGTAAAAAAACGTGCAATTTTTATTGTATTTAGTGTCTGACTGGAACCTATGATATTAGTTTCGTAGCCCGGCTTCTCCGAAGCCGGGGATTTCTGCTTTCCATTTCTCTCACATCCTCAGATCTTCCCTCAGAGCAACATCCTTCGTGAATACCCTTCTCCTCGTTAACAGGACGGCGATAATGCTGCCCGGAGCGGATGCTGAGCAGATATATCCGCTTCTCGCCCAGCATCATCTGCATCCGATCCTGTTTGGAGTGGTCATCGCCTCGATCTTTGCTGCGATAATGTCAACGGCGGACTCGCAATTGCTCGTCGCCGCCTCAAGCGTAGTGCATGATTTCTACGAGAAAGTTCTCATGCGAGGGCAATCACTACCTCAGAGACGCTTGGTCTTATACAGCCGGATTGTCGTGGTGATACTGGTTCTGTTGGCGCTGGGATTTGGAGCAATCGCCTCCCAGGTTGTCTTCTGGCTGGTGCTGTTCGCCTGGGCTGGTCTGGGAGCTTCCATCGGACCGACGTCGATCCTGGCGCTGTTCTGGCGCAGAACCACCAGGGCAGGCGTCGCCTCGGGGCTGATTGTCGGAACGGTAGTAACCTGCATCTGGCGTTATACACCGTTGCTCAAGGGTTTCATGTACGAACTGATCCCCGGTTTCACACTGGCTTTTCTGACAACAATAATAGTTAGCCTGCTAACCGAACCGCCTGAGGATGCGGACAATTTGTTTAAGAGCATGCACCGCTCTGATTACGGATTGTAGTGAGAATGTGCTCTATCTCACAATGAAGGCAGGTATTTTGTTATATATTGATTTAGAGGAGTTGTTGCCGAATTTCCCCGAAGGGGAAGAACGTGAATAGCCACCGGCGTTAGCCGGTGGAATAGATGTATCCCAATCAACAACCCTGTAGGAGTTGAACAAACGGGGGATTTCATAGCTATGTATTTTTCGACTCCCGAATAAGTCGGGATCGTGTACAATTTTACAACAATTTCCGTGGGCTTTCGCCCACGGCTATTCAAAGGTCATTCCC
>JABMRV010000214.1 GCA_013202285.1 bacterium
ACCGAGTTCTCATTGTCGGTCTATCCCAATCCTTTCAATTCAACCACCTCCATCACTTACGGGCTCGGTAAACCTGCCCCTACGCGGTTGGCGCTTTACGATCTGTCAGGACAACAGATAACCACGCTGTTTGAAGGCTTCAGACAGTCTGGCTTTCACAGCCTCACCCTGAATGCCAACAACCTTCCATCAGGATTATACTTCGTGCGTTTGAAAGCTTCTGAAAAAGTGTCTACGCAAAAGGTGATGCTGGTAAGGTGAGAAGTATAGGGGTTGTCCCGCACCTGCGGGATCAACCCGTATGACAGTTTCTATGTCAGAGACTTATCCGGTAAACCCTTCACATAATCCACAGGCAACGTGAACAGCAGTCCGGTTCCGGGTTCGTCGAGCGATCCGCAGATATTCCCGTACTCACGTTCAATCGCCTCGACCTTCTCCTCCGGGATGACCGTCAGAATGGTCTTGTTGTATGGTCTGCTGCCCTGCATCAGGCTGCGCAGACCGCCGAAGACGGGGAATTTGTCCGAAATAATCTGCCCCATACCGACCGAGTCGATAACCGTTGCGCCGCGCACATCGAGTTCGACAAACGCCTCCAACAGCTCATCGAGGTATTCCTCTCTGTTGAGGATGATTATCAACAGCTTCAGCTTGCTCATGGCATTAACTCCGGAAAATCAGCCTCAGCATCGGCGATGATTTCAGCAACCGTCCCGGGATCTCCCGCCTTAAACAGTTTCTTTCGCAGTGTATCTGACTTAAACAGGCGGCAGATGCGTGCCAGAAGCCTCACATGCAGAGCAGGCATCTTGTCGGGAGTCAACAGCAGGAACACCAGATTTGCGGCATCGCGGTCAGGGGAATGAAAATCCACGCCCTTGGAAAGCCGTGCGAGTGCAGCGAGAGGTTTGGGGAAGGGTCCGGGCTCGGTGTGAGGAATCGCCACTCCGAAGCCTATACCGGTTCCGACTTCATGCTCCCTTGCGATGACCATACGCTTCACTGTATCAGCGTCTTCAATCTCATCTGCATTCGCCAATAAGTCAATTAGACTCTCAATAACACTCTCCCGCTTCTTCGCCTCGAGATCCAGTATAATTCGATCGGGCGTCAATAATTCATGCAGTTTCATGGATTATACTCTATTTATTTTAGTTTAGTCGGTTAAAATGGAAAACTCTGAAGCGTCAAAATTTAATGCATTACATACCTGCTTGTCAATCATTTCACCTCTGCATTTCATACCGACCTCCGATAAAGTTGACTTGACTTTCGACAGGAAATGCTTATCTTGAATGTTATATTGATTTAAATATAAACAAGGCACATCGGGAAAACTGAGGTAGAAGCGTAAAAACTAATCAGGGAAATAGTAAAGAAAAGGTATCGAGAGACCTTTCTCCGACCGGTGACTCTTCAACTCCATCCGGCTCACAGATCGGACTTGTTCTTCGTGCGACAGGTAACCGTGCAGATGTTCTGATCCAGGATGAAGAACATAACCTGGCAATACCGGGACGCTGGCGAATCACTAAAAAAGGAGTTCATCCGCTCGCACCGGGAGACAACGTCAAACTTGAACCGGATGCCGACAGTTGGAGAATTGTTGAAGCACTACCGCGTCGAAATGAATTCACCCGTCAGACTCCCGGAACCAGAAAACCGTTACCCCAGACGCTTTCAGCCAACCTCAACCGGGTTATCATTGTCGCCTCAGGCTCTAATCCCGCCACACCAACAGGTTTGATAGACCGCCTGCTGGTGACCGCTGAATTGGGAAACGTTCCTGCAGTACTGCTGATAAACAAGGTCGATATAACCGAACCTGAGAGACTAAATTCTCTGCAGAGAATATACCGTCATGCAGTTGAATCAATCCTCTTAACCAGCGCCATAACCGGTGAAGGGATCGATTTACTCAGAGAACTGACGCTTGACGGTATCACACTGCTCGCCGGTTCATCCGGTGTGGGTAAATCCTCTCTTGCCAACCGGCTTGATCCGGATTTGAACATCAAGGTCGGCGAGGTCAGCGAATACTCCGGTAAGGGTCGTCACATCACCAGCGCAGCACGACTGCATAGACTCAAAGAAACCGGCTGGATAATCGATACACCGGGACTGCGGGAATGTGCTCCGTGGAATATGAGAAAACATAATCTATGGCTTTGTTTTCGAGAATTCCTCGAACTTGCAGATGGCTGTCATTTCCGCGACTGCATACATCACCACGAAAGAGGCTGCAACGTGAAAACCAAGACCGGGACTGATCTGCTACCTGAGGAGCGCTACCTGAGTTATCTGAAGCTGTTGAATGAAGCAATCGAATGAACCGACTTGCGTGTTCGGTTTCCAGTATTAAACCTATTAATTGAATTTCTAATTTTCACAACATAACAAGGAGATATGAATGATCGATCTAAGCAGATTCCCAAAATGTTCAAAACTTGATGATCAACGAGAGATGTGCATTCGTGTTCTCGAAGAAACGGATGAACAGGAATTAAACAGATTCATGAAAGAACTCCCCCAGGATGAGCGAATGTATTTCCGCGATGATGTAACAGATCCGGAAGTGATCCATAAATGGATTCATGATACTGACCGCAGTCTGGTAATCCCGTTGATTGCCGAATTCGATAATGAGATTATCGCCAACTGGACGCTGCATCTGACGGAACTGTTCTGGACCCGTCATCTGGCACATATCCGAGGTACTGTCTCGCCCAAATATCGCGGTTTCAGTATTTCGTCGAAGATGGTCTATGAACTGCTGTCCATTGCCGGCGATCTTGATATCGAACGATTGGTAATCGAGCTTGCTGCTCAACAGAAAAGACTGCTCGCCCGGTTTACCGAAATAGGCTTCCAGCTCGAGGCTGTACTCAAGGACTGGGTAAAGGATCACAGCGGTCATTATAATGATCTGCTAATTCTGACAATGAAGCTCGAACCAGCCTGGAAGAAGATGGAAGAGATGATACTCGATTACGGAACTCACGGCGGCTAAACTGGTTCGGGCGAATACCTGAACTATCACTTTAAGTATTTATTGCCAGCAGAATAACCGACGAGTTACTCAACTGTCGAGTAATTCCAGCATGCAGTAACAAACACTAATCAATTCGACAGTACATCATTAACATAATCAAATGCTGGCAGATATAATATCTGCCAGCCGTTATCCCGACTTATTCGGGATGTCCTGTTACTCTCAGGGAAGTATAAAACCTCCACTTGTCAACACATCCTTTCTAACCCGCATGAGTATTGTTGCCGCATGTGTTTTTTTTTGGTATATTGTTTATATGTGGAAACAATTTTATTCAGTAACAAGTTACATTAACGACAGGCTTGAAGCCTGTCGTTAGTACATAGTCCGTGAACAAGCTGAATATAAAGATTTTTCAGATACAGTCTTTACTCCACAACTGGAATAACAACTGAGAATATCGGGAAACAGGGAGAAAATATGAACCGGTCACTCGCTCCACTTTATGTACTGCTTCTTGCACTCACCACGGGAGCGTCACCTTTAACAACGCATAGAACCGCAGTTGACATACAGGTTCAGGATCGTGGTTTATCAGGAGTTTCGATCGATTTCCAAATTCCGACAACTACTGAGATGACTAATCTTGAAAGCGTTGCTGATAATCTGATTTACACACCGGATGGCAGACAGGTTCCGGTAATCAGACGCTGGGTTGCAGTTCCACCCGGTCATCGAGTAGAGGCTGAGGTTACAGAAAGAACAAGCCATCAACTTACTGTTTCACAAGTGGAGGGCAGACATTCCTATCAATCGATTCAACGTTCAACCATCGGAACCGTACAGTTGCAGACTTTCAGTCTTGACCCTCCCGAACCCGTATCTGTAGGCAGAACAATCATCTTCCGCGGTGTCCCTATTGCACCTGTCTCCATCTATCCCTATCAGTACTCGACCGATGACGAAAACATAATCGAGAACAACAATCTAACCGTTGATTTTAACTTCGTAGCCGACGGCTCAGTGAATAATGATATTCGACCGATACATGACCCTCCGGGAAGCGAACCTGCCATGTTTCTCGATAACCTGGTTCTCAATCCCCCGCGCCGTGACTATGATGAAGTGCAGGCGATGTATCTCTCGCGTATCCTCATCGTTCACAGTTCTGTACTTTGGGATCAAGCCATAGTATATGTTAATAAATTCGCTGACTGGAAACGCCGGATGGGCTATAATGTTGATATACTGGTGATTGATAATATTCATAATACAGGGGCTCTGGATATTCGCAACATAATCAGAGATGAATACTACAATGTCGATTATCCCTATGTTCCAATCTCCTACCTCATCATTTTCGGTCAGGATGAAATTCACAATAACTCCTATTTCCCAAACGGAGATGGCGGGGACAGCTATTATGCATTGATGGACGACGGAAACGCCTTTGCACCCGATATTTGCGTAGGGAGATTTGACGTCTCCTCGATCAGTGAACTGCAGGCGACAGTAAATCGGTCAATCCGTTATGAGCAGGATCCTTTTCGGGATGATGATCATGAAGATCCTCTTCACTGGTACTCCAAAGCGATCTTCACAGCCGAGAATGCCGGTCATCAATCAGGTCAGTTTGTGCCTTCCATGATACAAATGGGACGCTGGACGTATGACAGGCTGACACGAATTAAAGAACCTCCTTATACCGATGTGGATACTCTCTGGGCAACGGATGAAGATAATGCAGATATAGTACCGAATACCATTGAAGCGCTACAAGATGGAAGAAGCCTCGCTCTGAGCCGTGGTGAGCTGATGGGCTGCCTGCAGGGCATTCACATCGAAGACGATCCGACTGAAACCGGTCGCAAACATCCTTTCACTTGTGCTCTTACCTGTCTCACCGCCACAAGGCAGCAAAAGTTCTTTCGGTCAGGACATCGCAGTGCAGCGGAAGCCAACGGTCCGATAGCTGCATTGGCAATGATCGATCTGACAAATACGAGAACAAGCCAGTGTGTGATGGGCTGGATTGTCCGGGCGATTGCATACGAAGAGATGGTTCAACCCGGCTGGATCCAACTCTACAGTAAACTCCATCTGTACGGCGATTACCAGGACGACCAGACAACTTTGGGACTTGTTGAAACAACACTGAGTACATACAGGCTGCTTGGTGATCCATCAGTCAACGTTTTTACTTCACGACCTGTCGAGATTACTGCCAGCTATCCTGAATCCATTATACCAGGCGCTACGGCACTGAATATTCAGGTCGGTTCGCAGGATGGTATTTATGAAGACGCGATTGTATGTGTGCGTCAAGTCGAGAGTGAGAACCAATTCGTTACCACTCCGGGCGATGACGGCTGGGCAAGATTTACCATGCCGCCAGGATGGATTGAAGAAGATTCATTATTGCTGACTATAACACATCCAAACACATTTCCGATAGTAGAAACGATCTATGTTGCAGAACAAGAAGTCATGATAGAATTGGATAGTGTCAGGATTGATGATGGTGAAAATTCGCTCATACCCGGTGAGAGTCGAGCCGTGACATTGACACTGAAGAATTCGGGTAACTCAGACTCTGACGACCTCGTTCTCCATATTTCTACCGAGGATCCCTGGATCAGTTTCGACGAAGAAGAGATCGAACTTGAGAGTATTGCCTCAGATTCTAACCTTATTACAGCATTCAACCTGATAGTCTCCCCTTCAAGCAAACCACCGCGATGGGTGAGGATCGATCTTGCAGTAACCTCCGGAGAAACTGAATGGTCGCATTCTTTTATGGTTTTTGCGTTCAGTCATCAGTTGAACTTAAGATGGATTGAATTCAGTAATGGTGATTTTGAACCGGGAAATAGTGTCCGGATGATGCCTGAGCTTGAGAACATGGGAAACTGGTTCTCACCTGCAGCGTCTGCGAAACTTGTATGTCTGTATCCAAGATCGGTTACAGTCACTGAGGATATTGCCGGTTATTCTGTCATTGCTCCAGAACGTTATGATCAACCATCCAATAACGGTTACTTCACCGTTGAACTCAGCGAGAATGCCATCCCTGGCGACAGCGCGAGATTCCGTCTTGAGCTGTTCGACCCTGACGATGATGAAGGCTTCCGGGACAGTGTCTATTTCAACTATATGATCGGCAATCCCAATGTGCGTGATCCATACGGACCCGACGAGTACGGATATATGTGCTTCGATTCGGGCGATGAAGGCTGGGAGAGAGCCCCGGTTTACGACTGGATAGAGATCAACCCATCTTTCGATGGCGAAGCGGACTTCCAGGGTACGAGGTTACTTTTCGAAGACAATCATGAAGGCAGGGATTCCTCAACAGTCTTCGAGTTGCCCTTTGATTTCGGTTATTATGGTGAATCGTTCCGTGACCTGGTGATATGCACTAACGGATGGATAGCATTCGGTGAGGAAAACTCGCACTATCACACCTTCAGGAACTGGACAATACCAGGAATCGTGGGACCCGATGCACAGATCGCCGTTCATTGGCAGGATCTGAAGACCACATCACCATTCGATCAGAGAGGAGTTTATTACTTCTATGACGAACATGGCGGACGATTCATCGTGGAATGGTCTAACATGCAGATATTCCATGGTGACGGCGGTAACATCCAACCGGACGATCACCTGATTGAATTCCAGGTGATACTATACGATCCTGTCATACACCACACAACCACCGGGGATGGCGAGATCAAGATGCAGTATAAAACTTTCGATGATTTCGGTGGGAACGGTAACGACAATCAGTATATGACTATCGGACTCAAAAACCTTGATAATACCGGCGGGTTGCAGTACCGTTACTGGAATTATTCCGATGAGCGTTGTATGCCACTGGAGAATGAAACCGCTCTGTTATTCACCGTCGATGTTTCGATTGAATACGGTTCCCTCGAAGGACGGGTTGCAGTTGCCGATGATACATCCCATGTATTGGAGAATGTTCACGTGTATACCCGGCGCGGTTATGAAACCTACACCGGTGAAAACGGTCTCTTCAGGATCGATGACATCGCTGCCGGAGGCGAAACAGTCTATTTCGAACTTGACGACTACAATACTATGAGTGTTGATGTAACAATTGAACCGGATTCGACTGTCTGGATCGATATGTTAATGACCTATCCACTCATTCGAGTAAGCCTGGATTCTATTTACGGTGAAGCCCGTCCCGACTCAGGCTGCGGCGGTCCCCTGATTGCAGTTCATAACGACGGTATCGGCGATCTGGATTTCAATGTCGAACACCGCTACCGGGATGGATCGCAAACGCGGTTCGAACAAGTGTGGAGTCTCGGTACCGACACATTCACGGACTTTGAATACGTACTCGGTTGTCAATTCGTCGGAGATGAAATTTATGTCACTTATACACAAAGTTACGGCATGAATGGCATCATCAGTGTAATCAACAGGGACGGCGAGGAAGTCCGCTCATTTGAACAGCCTGTAGTAAACCAGACCTTCGGATTTATCGATCTTGCCTTTGACGGTGAATATCTGTATGGAGGCGATTACGAAATTCTTGACAACCTGACCTATCCTCCTATGCTGGTTAAGTTCGATCTCGAAGGTAATCTCATCGACCAGATACAGATTGAAGGAGTTAACGAAAACGAACTTCCCTATGCTAAGGCTCTGGCATACGATCCGGTCAACGAGTACTTCTACCTCGCTAACAGCTACAAGAAGATATTTGTAATGCAGAAGAACGGCGTTCCTGTTTCGAGATTCTATGTACCACTTCCGACGGGCAGACCCAATATCCAGGGCATGGCATGGAATCAATGCGACGATGATAACATGCCTCTTTATATCATGGATTGGGTCTCTGAAGATGATGAGAGACGGATGCGTATAATAAAGATGAATCCCGTATCATTGGATATTAAGGTGGTAGGTGATATATCTGTTTCAGATCGTGACAAGGGTAAAGGCTTGTCGGTAGGTTTCGACTGGGACGGTGGATTTACCAGGCTCGCCTCGATCTCCGACTGCAGCGACCGGGATGAAACCAGGGATACCCTGCGAATTTTTGAGATCGGTCCCGACACCCGCTTCCTTGAAATCATCGACGGAACAAATTCGGTACATCCGAACGAAGCACAATCCATCACACTGATAATGACTGCATATACTGATCTGGAAGTCCGTCGCACATACAGCGTTGGATTGAGGATCAATCATAACGCGCGCGGTGAAGCGAAACTGGTGCCGATCGACTTTTTTATCAATCCCGATTCGGAAATTGATTCTGACATTCCGACACCACTCGAATTCAGCCTTGATCCGGCATATCCCAATCCGTTCAACAGCGTCACACGAATTGGATATACGCTTGACATCACCGGCAATGTTTCTCTGAAAATCTTCGATTTGACCGGCAGACTGGTGGAAGTACTCGTCGATGGAGAAACACCTGCCGGCAATCACAACGTACTCTTCAAACCTGATAAGCTGGCATCGGGGATTTATTTCTACCGACTTGAAGCCGGTGACAGGAGCATTATCAAGCGGATGGTGCTGCTCAGGTGACGAATGCGTGCACGACACCCGCTTTCGTTAGGACAGGCTTGCTTACTTGTTTAATTGCTCACTTTTCACTTGACAGCAAGAGGTAATAATATTATATTTTGAGGTTGATGCAAGCTGAACTGGGGGGGGGATTCCTGATTCGTGATTCATGATTCTCCCTTTACTTGTTGCGAGGCAGATTATAATTTCCTGTACTTGGGGCATTAGCTCAGCTGGGAGAGCGCTTGAATGGCA
>JABMRV010000215.1 GCA_013202285.1 bacterium
CCGTTCAATTCTATGACGACGATACGTTTTGGCGTTGACCGACCGGAGCGGTTCATGTTGAGGATTTACGATCTGTCCGGCAGACTGGTTAGAATCCTGTATGACGGTTCACCTGTGGTCGGCTATCGCAATATAGTGTGGGATGCTGGAGCATTGCCGTCGGGAGTGTACCTCTTACATCTCGAGTCCGGAGATCGCAATCAGGTGCGGAAGGTTGCCTTGGTGAGGTAATTGTAAAAAGGTGTTTTGATAATAGAAACCCGATCCTAACCGGTCGGGTTTCTTCTTACTATCAAGCCTATTCCGATTCCAGTAAATCTGAGATAACAGTAAAGGAGAAAACCCCATGAGGAAATTGATTTACATCCTGGTTCTGAGCTTATTAGCCATAAATTCCGTTTTTGCTCAATATCCATCAGTGACAAATCGGATTTATTGGCCCGGAATGTGGCATGATGACGAAAACTGGGGCAGGTTTCAACTTGGCTACTGGCATCCGGATAGTTTTCTGGTCAGCTGGACAGTATATAGTTCCGATCCTTCAATCGGTTATCCGTATCATTCGGGCAATGTGTCGGGCATCAATGATACAGTCAAAGTGCGAGTTTATTTCGATAACCAGACTGCAGATGATTACGGTATTGGGTCAGGTTCGCCTGAAGACTGGTTCTATCCGGTTTTATACGACCCTTATGTGGATGTGTTCGAAAGTTCACCGCTTGCAGATACCAGCGATTTCGAATATCGCTTCGAGCATTGGGTAACAATGATAAACGATGTGATAACTACTCAACCGGATACGATACATTGCAGATCAAGTCGGAGGCTTGGACATGGCGCCAACTATGGTATTATTTATAGCATCTGGGGTGTTAATCCAGGAACTTTCAGGGTGATTCTCAAACCTACATCCTCTTTGCCGAGCAACATCAGGCTGGTCTTAGCAAGTGCTTACAATTATTTTACAATCACCAATGGGCAGAACCTCGCTGATACTTTAAACAGTTATTCCATTATTGCTACGAGTGCGCTTTTGCGGCATGAATACACTCTATTCAACACCTATGTCAGCAACATTTATAACCTGAACTCGCAATCGCTTCCCGGTTGGGCGCTGCGTTATCATGGGTATGCTGCCCAAGAAGATACGACTAACGCATTAAGTGCTTTGGATTCGCTGCTTTATAATCTTGAAAACCGGCTTGATCCCCAGATTCCAGACAGCTCAAGTATGACGTCGATTCATATATCATGGTTGCAGCAATGGAATGCCGATTACCAACATTATAGAGCGCGCATGCTTTATCCTGACGTATGGAAATATAGGCTACTTCGGTGATAATACCTGCTGATCGAGTGTAAGGAGAAAGTACCATGGCGAACTTGATCGCCATGTTTCATCTATGAGGAAGCCATATTCGCTTATAATCTCAGGGAATAATCCAGCAGCCGCTGACCGGAGCGATATCCACACCTGTCACCTGGGGTAGTGTGATGGGAATACGATCCTGACATAATGCGCCCAAAACCGCCATCGCCACGGCTTCTCTGAACATGAAGGGAATATCGTAATCGTCGCTCAGAACGACCGGTACAACCGCTCTATTTCTTATCTCATTCATCAAAATACTGTTTTTCACCCCATCACCGGCAATTATAAGTCTATCCACAGGCTGGCAACTGTTTACAATAGCCTGGGCAATGGCGGCACACGCCGTTCGGGCGATGTCTGCGGCGGAGTGACCGGAACTGTATTTATGCAGCCATTCCTCAAGTTCGTCGCCGGTGCCGAGTGAACGTTTTTCATTCGCCTGGTCGCTCAGCATCCTCAAAAGTGTTTCAAAACCTTCCGATAAGACTTTTCCCTTTGCAGCATGCAGCCCATTATCATCGTACGGCTCTCCAAACAGCTTGTCGGCTATTCGGTCAAGCAATTGGTTGCAGGAGCAGATGTCCATGCCCGCGATATTGTCGATGCAGGTGGATACGGTTGAAAGATCATCTTCTTCAGGGCATGGGGGAAGAAGCGTCACATTGCAGAAACCGCCGAGGTTCACAATCCCTCTCGTTTCACGGTCATTGCGGAAGAGGATGAAGTCGGCAAGTGGTGTGATCGGCGCGCCTTCGCCTCCTTTTGTCAGGTCTGCGGCACGCAGGTCGTAAACTACCGGAATATCCAATCCATAAGCGATGACTGAGGGATTAATCAACTGCCAGCTCAACGGTGGTTTATGCAGAACGGTCTGACCGTGGATTGAAACAAGATCGAGTTTGTTGTCTCCGGCAAGTTCTCCGAGTGCCTTCAGGTGCAGTAATCCAAAATCACGAGCAATTCGTGTTATTTCTTCCGCCTTCATCGGTTGTTGCAATGACAACCGTTTAAGCGGTATCACCAGATCACCTAATTCGACCTCAAGGCAGTTAAGGACGGTGACTTTCATCGCTAATCCCTGTCCGGTGATCCTCACCAGTGCGACGTCGAGACCGTCGATACTGGTTCCGGTCATGCAGCCTGCTATGAGACGTATTGAAGGCGGTTCTGAAAGGGATATGCTCACCGAAGATCCTCCTGTAATTCCATGAGTGTGTTCTCATAATAACTGCAACTGTCATCCAAGCCACCCGGACGCGAACGCAGCAGCCATAATCGACGATGTTCTGTGATAATATTCTGGATCCGCTTGATTAGTTTATTTTGATTGCTCTCACTTAGTCCATTCGGTTCACGTCTAATGATAGCTCGATTGACGGTAAACATTGCAACTTCGAGCGTATGTTTTAACTCGGCAACGGTTTGAGTGTCAAGATTAAGTGGTACTTTTTGCAATAGATCATTCAACCGATCCTTTACATCCCTCCAGGCATCGATATCCCCTGTCAACTTTGTTTCTGTTAATGGAGTGTGAAGGTCTTTGAAGAGGGCTGAACTGTTTCTGAGCGGGCTTGGTTTACCTTTTTCATCGGGTGCTCCGGATGTCCGGCGTAATTGCATATCTACATTTCCCAACTCATTCAACCATCGACCGGTATCTCCTGAATCATCTTTGAAAGCGAATAGCGATGATGCTTTTGGATTGAATTTCCTCGCAGATTCCGCGTTCCAAGCCGCATTGGCAGCCTCCGCAAGAGCGTGGATGGAAATTGGTCGCTGTTGGTGATGACCCATATCGCCCCAGTCAGTTATAAGGAATCCATCGGCATTAGATTTCGAACCCTCAACTGCAGCGGCTATGATATTCTCCCTGCGCTCGTATGTTCTTCCGGTGATGCTGCGCCATGAACTCGTTCCGGGACAGACCCAGCATTGGAATCCCTGATCTGTTAGCTGTCGGCACCAGTTCTCGAATGGAGTGTCCGGTTCATAGCCCCAGACAAGAGCTATCATGTCGGAAGGCAGCCTGTTCAACGCTTCAGGATGGTTCAAGCCTATATCCGCCCAGAACATGGATTGAAATCCGTGTTGTCTTGCGATCTCAGCAACCTGGTTGACGAAATCCGAATATACACTCGCATAACCGTATTTTTCCACAGCCGCTCGACTCTTTCCCTGACCCACATCATACGTTTCGTCGCAGCCGATGTTGACCAGTTTACTGCTGAAATTTGGCAGCAGTTGAGACAGGAGGTCTTTAACAAGCGAGATTGAACCCTTCTCTGCAGGTGAGAGGCTGAACGGTCCTGTTCGACGCTGTCCGTCAAAATACCACTCGTCATCTGTTTCGGCGAGATGCGAATATGGTTCGTGTTGAAGCCAGCGATGCATGTGTCCGAAGCAGTTCTGGTTAGCTGCCAGTGTGATTCCTCTTTTCCGGCAGTGGTTATCCAAATTCTGCATCTCATCCGGAGTAATGGGTGAAGCATTTCGCCAGATAATCTCATGATCCCTGTAGGCAAATGTGTGTTCTGTATATAATTGCAGATGATTGATTTTCCATGAAGCGAACAGATCTACTGTATGGAGGAGTTCCTGCATGGTAGGTACCCGATCGCGCGAAATATCCAGCATTACACCGCGAACCGGAAACGATGGGTAATCCTCTATCGTCAGGTAGGGGAGCTTTCTGTCGTACTGGATCAGGAGCTGTGCGAGAGTTCGCAATGCATGGTCAGTTCCGATCTTCGAGCCCGATATGATCGAGATGACGGCTTTATCATCAGCATTGCCTTGCGAGATGGTTAATTGATAGCTTTCACTACCATGAGGATAATTCTCATTAACTCTGAAGTGGATTTCAGGAAGATCCCCAGCGACAGCAAGAGTATCGAGATCGCCGTCGGATAATTCTTGCATCGACTGTCCGATCTCGATATATCCTCCGGTCAGGGTTATGTTCCTGGGTTCAGGGAGTAGAATCGGTTTTTCTGTTTCTCGCATAAAGATAATTTAGTCGCAACGACAGTGCATCAAAAATGTATTTTGGATTTGATCCGTCAGCTGACAGTTAAACAAATAACCCGTCCCGACTTATTCGGGACGGGTTACAGGTTGATTTTGAACTGTAGAGTCTGCTAAGAAGATGCTTTCTATTTACTCAGTAGATTATAGAGCCAGGCGAAAATAAAGCCGCATATCAGACCGTCCACGAAACCGTAAACGAGTCCGATCAAGCCGCCGACGAAAGTTACCGAGTAACCGAAATAGAAATTCTTCAGTAGTACGAGAGTTCCACCGCCCGTTTGGAAGAGCAAAACCCACCACGTGGCTAACATGACACAGAGTCCCCACAGGATCCCACTGGTGAGGGCAAGTGCACGAGCGTTTAACTTCATATTATGCCTCTTGTTTTATGTTGATCGAATTTGCAACAGATGAAGAAGGACGAGAAGTCGAAATCAAAAGAGAGCCGTCCCGACTTATTCGGGATTGCTATTTTTCAGAATTTAACTTGTGGTTCCATGTATCGCAAGTTATTCCTGTTATTATCTGCAATTTATCTTAAGAGTATCACTTTTGAGAACTGTGATCGATTGCCAGAGTTTAACTTAACAATATAAACCCCACTCGGCAGTCCTTCGGCGTTCCAGATGGTAGTTTGGATGCCGGCAGTGTGTTCAGCATCGACGATGGTTGCCACCTCGCGACCGGTGATATCGAAGACTCGTAAAGTGGTTCTTTCAGAGCTGTTGACAGCGAATGATATTACAATCGTCGAATTAAACGGATTCGGATATGCAGACTTCAGACCGAACTCAACCGGAATC
>JABMRV010000027.1 GCA_013202285.1 bacterium
CCAACTGAGCTACACCCCCAATAGAAGACTGTATGTGTGCTGCAGGGTGTCCCCACACTGCAGCTTAATACATAATTTTGCAACCGCAGACGGGTGGCTTGTCCAGCTTGCTGGACAGGTTTATCCTATTCTTACTTGCTCACTCTTCCACTGTGTGGCATGGGCTACTTGTTGCCCATGTTTCATTCCACGCGAAAGCGAGGATTGCTGAACAGATTTACCATATTATTACTGTTGCGTGGTCTGTCCATTCCGCCAGCCGACGGATGACGAAGCAATCTCTTCGCCTCATAACACTCGTATTGTCTGTGATCTATCACTGCCGACCGAGATCAATTCTACCGGTATATCGGTCAGTTCCTGGATACGATTTATATATCCTTGAGCCTCAACAGGGAGTTGATTGAAGCTCCTGACATCTGAAATATCCTTCTGCCAGCCGGGTAATTCTTCATAAACCGGTTGACATTTCTCAATTATAGTCGCATCAGCCTGGAAATGTTCCAGTCGCTTTCCATTATACTCATAAGCTGTGCATATCTTCAAACTTTCGAAATGAGATAGAACATCGAGTTTCGTCAATGCCCAGGAATCTATGCCGTTGACCCTCGACGAGAATCTCGCAATTACCGCATCGAGCCACCCGCATCGTCGAGCCCGTCCTGTCGTTGCACCGAATTCATCACCGGCTTCGCGCATTACTGCTTCCATCTCATCGTCGAATTCTGTTGGAAAAGGTCCCATCCCCACTCTTGTTGTGTATGATTTGATTACGCCAAGAACCTTCGATATCCGGGTTGGACCGATTCCCAGACCGGTTATCGCACCTCCTGCAGTGGGATTCGAAGACGTAACAAAGGGATATGTTCCCCAGTCTATGTCGAGCAGTGTACCTTGCGCTCCTTCGCATAGCACATCTTTACCGTCAGAGATGGCGTCATTCAGGTAATTGGATATATCCTTTATAAACGGGTCGATCTTCTTGTCAAAGCTCAGATGATAATCAAGTATCTCATCGACGTCAAGTTCAGGCTCACCGTGCAATTCGCGAATAACACGATTCTTAGCTGAGATATTAGTCTGGAGTTTTTCCCTGAAAGCTTCCCGGTCGAGCAGATCGACAATACGGATTCCTACACGGTTATACTTATCAATATAGGCTGGTCCAATTCCTCTGCCGGTAACTCCGATTGCCCGTGATCCAAGCTCTCTCTCGTTCAATTCATCAAGCAGTTTGTGATACGGCATTATCAGGTGAGCCCGGTGACTGATAAACAGCCGTCCAACTATTTTTACACCGGCAGTCTGAAGTTCAGCTATCTCTTCAAGCAGTTGGACGGGATCGATAACCATCCCGCTCCCCAACAGGCACACGCAATCAGGATTGAGGATACCGGAAGGAATTAAATGAAGAATCGTTCGAGTACCGGATTGTACAACTGTATGACCGGCATTAGCGCCTCCCTGGAAGCGGGCGACAATATCGACGTCACTGCTCAGCAGATCCACGATCTTGCCTTTGCCTTCATCGCCCCATTGCGCCCCCACTACAACAGTTACCGGCATCTTATCTCCATATTAAACTATTTGCTCCTTCGCTACATTGAATGGTGGCGCAGGTGTCCCTGCCTGCGAATGGTGGGCAGACATTCCTGTCGGCGAATCCGCCGCAGTTGATAGTTTATCCTATCAATCTCCCCCAACAATGAATCAATGAAACAATCAAACAATGAAACAATCCAACAATGAAACAATGAGACAATGAGACAATCAAACAATACAACAATGATTCTACTCTTACTCGCTTACTTTCTTCCTTTCACACTTTCTCACTTCTCACTTTCTTACTTCTTTCCTGCCCTGCAGCTTTACCTGTACGTGCTGCCCACTCCACTAAAATTGGACTTGCTATATAAATTGAGGAGTACGTACCTACAAGAATACCGATGAGCAGTGCAAGCGCAAAACTGTGCAGAACCTCGCCTCCGGCAAAGAAGAGAACCAGAACCACTGTCAACGTCGTACCGCTGGTTATAATTGTCCGCGATAGCGTGGCGTTAATGGAGATATTTATTACTTCGGCGTAAGACTTGTTCTTATATCGTTTCAGGTTCTCACGAATACGGTCAAATACGACGATTGTATCATTCAGTGAATATCCGACAAGTGTCAGAAATGCGCCGATGATGGTCAATGAAATTTCGATATTCAGCAGACTGAAAATACCAATTGTTATCATAACATCGTGGAACAGCGCGATAACAGCCGCTATTCCGAACAGAAGCTCAAAACGCCACCACAGATAAAAAACAATCAGAGCAAGAGCGAAAAGAATAGACAACACAGCATCCCTGCGCAGTTCCGAACCGATGCGCGGACCGACTCGATTTATATTGCGCACATCTATACTATAATCACCATAATCCTCGGCGAACAGTTTTCTAAGCCGACTTATAGTACCTTTACCTTCACCGGCAAGAATGAAAATATCGTCGCCCCTGATTGTTCGATGTCTGTAAACCTGCGGATTATTTATTTCTACGGTGGCAAGCATCTCTTTCAATTCATCGGTAGAGGATTCAGATGAGATGGCAACATAGCTGAAACCACTAAGATCCGGCATATCTTCCGGTGCAAGCTGTTCGTCGAGTATCACCTGCCAGGGTGTCTGAATAAGTTGTTCGAGTTTCGCTCTTATGAGAGCTTCAGGAGGTCTGAAGCGTCCCTCCTCCTTAACGCGGATGAGAAGATCTTCACCTTCCGGTGAGCGGCTGAGTTTTACCTCGCTGTTAGCAAGGTTGATCTTGTTAAGCGATTGACGAACCATCGCTTCTGTGATGTGGGGTTTACCTTCGGGCGCTTCAAAACGAACAAGCATCGACAATCCGCCCGTGAAATCTATAGACTGATTTGGACCGCCGTGAAGAACCAGAGATAGCAGCCCGATAAATATTACGATGCTTGAAAAAGTCATCGCAAGGTGCCGCTTACCCTGAAAATCTATCGAAGTTTTTCCTAATATCCGTCTCATTTCTCTATTCGCCCTTAAATAGTGCCTGTTGAAAAAGTATCCATTTTGTCATTCCCGCGTAGGCGGGAATCCAGGCAAGTTATTGTAAAAACAGCGTTCTGTCAGGTCTTGCGCCGCTAGGCGTGTGACCTGACAGATCCACCAACTCATAATGATATAATTAGATAAAGTCCTTCATATCTGATACATTTTCAACAGAAACTAAATACTTAATCGTGTTAACGTTCGCCTGCTGGTGATATAATCGAATATCAGGCGAGTGACTACAATTGAAGTGAACAAACTTGCTACGATCCCGATTGCCAGCGTAATGGCAAATCCTTTAATTGGACCCGATCCGAATTGAAGGAGCACCAGCGCGGCAATGAGTGTTGTGAGATTGGCATCAAGAATCGTCCTGAACGCTCGATCATATCCCGCTGAAATAGCATGCCACACGGTTTTACCGGTTTCTAATTCTTCACGGATACGCTCGAATATCAATACGTTCGCATCGACCGCCATTCCGATTGTCAGGATTATACCGGCAATGCCGGGAAGTGACAGCGTCGCTCCCGTGCCCATGGCGCCGAAAAATGCCAATCCGCCAAAGATCAAGAGAATATTCAACAGGAGCGCCACATTAGCAACCAGTCCGGAAGCGCCGTAATAAATGACCATGAAGATAACAACCAGGATCATCCCCACTATGGCTGATGTCGTTCCTTTACGGATAGAATCGCGACCGAGACTCGGCCCGACGGTACGCTCCTCTTCGATTATTACACTGGTCGGAAGAGCGCCGGCACGAAGTACGATAGCGAGGTCTTCTGCCTC
The DNA here is from genome assembly GCA_013202285.1 of bacterium. Taxonomy (GTDB): domain Bacteria; phylum Electryoneota; class AABM5-125-24; order Hatepunaeales; family Hatepunaeaceae; genus JABMRV01. Next base: position 3,848 of record JABMRV010000027.1, read on the forward strand.
GTCAATATCATCGGAACCCTCGATTATCGCTCTACCGTTGGGAATCTTCACACGAATTACCGGCGCCATATAGACCTTTTCGTCTAAAACTATCGCCAACCGTTTATCGATGTTTGCACCGGTTACCCTCGCAAATTTGCGCGCTCCGGCTCTATCCATTGCCAGTGATACAATGGGCTGACCTGCCCTTCCAATATCTGAAGTACCGCTTGAAAGCTCTACGCGGGCATCTGTTAATGATGAACCGGTAATCTCCGGATTAGTCTTAACCAGGAACAACACGTTATACTCTTCACCTTCACCACCATATTCCGGTTTTGCCGCCCAGATAAACTGTGTCCCGTCAGGTAATAGCTTTTTTACATCCGGATCGCTTAGAATTGTCCTGATCTTTCTCATGTTCTCAGCGGGCACGGCAATATCTCCTCGAAACCCGCGTAATAGCGATGAGAAAATCAATTCGCTCTCGATAAATCCGGTGTCGGAGACGGCTGCTGCGGTATCATCGGCAAGTTCAGCAGTAAGATCGAGTATATCATCCTGCTCCGGTTCGGATATAGCAGTATCCTGAGCGGTTATCTCTGCGGTTTGATCTAAAACCTCAAACTCGTCACCGGCAGGTATCGTTAATGTATCATCAAAACTCTGCTTGCGAGATGAAAGAAATGCATCGACATCCTTCAGGAATTGGTGTACTTTCTCCGGATCCGCTACCAGCTTGAATTCCAACTGCGCTGTTCTTCCTATCAGGTCGCGCGCTCTCGCAGGATCTTGAATACCCGGCAGTTCGAGTACTATTCGTCGCTGTCCCTGTTTACGAATCGAAGGTTCGGATACACCGAATTGATCGATACGATTCCCCAGTATCTCAAGTGATCGGTTAATCGCGTCATCGACCTGATCGGAAATAATGCTCAGTATTGTTGCATCCGACTCACCGGGTTCACCGAAATACTGAGACAGCTTCAAATCGCTTTCCCTGAAGTGCTTTGTTACAACATCATTGAAATCGACGAGAGGATTCGCAGACATTTCGGAATCGATTTGATCCAGAATATCATCAAGACGCTGGTCTCGCTGTCTGGCGATGTTACGCATTAATTGAATATGATCGACTTCGAGCACGAGATGCATTCCACCCTGAAGATCCAGTCCGCGTTTAATCGCTCTCTTGCGGTATTTCAGAAGATCATCCCGCATATCGCCCTGCGCCTTACCGAGAAGATCGACAACCTCTGATTTTTCTTCACGGGACATATTATCGTTCTCCTCTAATTTGTCCCGGAGAAAAGCTTCATCCTTATACAGGTTCTCGATCACATAAGCGTATGAAACTTCCATCTTATCCGCTATCTCAAGCGCTATTTCCTTTTCACGGTTGTTCAGGTATCCAAAAATAAACGTTGGATATAGATAATAAACAACCATGATGAGTATGGATATCACGAGTGCAAATCGCGACTCAAGTTTCTTGCTATGGACTAACGCCCAGAATCCTGAAGCTGCAGTTATTATCCAGATTAGTATTTCCAATGCAAGCATGATAAGTTTTACCTGTTGAGTTTATTCATTTTTGCCAAACCTTAAATTTATTCTGTTTACTTGAGCAAGTCAACAGATTATGCACTAATTATCTCTTGTTGAAAAAGTATTCATTTTGTCATTCCCGCGCTACATGTCATTCCCGCGTAGGCGGGAATCCAGACAAGTTATTTTAATTTCGCTATCCGGCTTTCGTCGGAAAGATATAATTAGATGAAATCCTTCAGATCCGGTATATTTTTAACAGACACTACTTAGGCGGGTGATCGGGGTTGGGGATTTGTCCAGTCTGCCGTCAGGCTGATACATTGTTCCAACTGGATCTCTAACAATACAACG
>JABMRV010000216.1 GCA_013202285.1 bacterium
AAAATGCTATGTTGTTAGATAACAAACTTGTCTGGATTCCCGCCTGCGCGGGAATGACAATGTAGCGCGGGAATGACAAAATGAATGCTTTTTCAACAGGAACTAAGTAATGAAACATGGGCAACACGAAATGTCTGTCACAAGTAGCCCATGCCACACAATGGTTGAACCAAGTTGGTAAATAATACTTGAATATTGCCGTGAACGGCATTACATTTCTTACATTAACATATCTGTACAGAATCATTTCCTGTACCGAAGTCAGGTACAGCAGCAGCAATTCGACAAAAAATACCCATTATAGTTTAGGAGTTTGAAATGAAGCATCCAATAGTAATAATAGCAGCGCTGGCATTTGCAGGCGCTCTGTTCGCTCAGCCTGAAATGCTCTGGATGAACGCTTACGGCGGGGGCGGAGGTGACCAGGGGCTGGCAATTATCCAGGCTGAAAACGGCAACATTGTCGTCGTCGGAAATGAAGGATCATTCGGCGGGGGCGGCGCTGACGGTTGGTTGTTGATACTCGATGATGATGGTGAAGAGGTTCTGTCGGCGGTAGATTTCGGAGGCGCCGGTTATGACCGCTTCTGCGATGTTATCGAGGTGGAAGGTGGATTTGTTACGGGGGGATACGGCGGATCGTTCGGCATCGGTCAGTATGATTTCTGGATAGCTAAGATCGATGAGGAGGGTAATCAGGACTGGTTTCGCGCTTTCGGCGGACAGGCGCATGAGCGAGGCTATGAGATAATCCAGTTGGCTGACGGCGGATTTGCATTGGTGGGACATACAGACTCTTTCGGCAACGGTCAGGGAGACGGCTGGATCGTGGCTACCGATGAAGAAGGTCAGGAGGACTGGTCGGCGCCCTTCGGCGGTAACGGTGAAGATGGGTTCAGCGGTATCGCACATGGAGAAGAAGGCAGTGTCGTGGTGTCGGGGAAAACGAATTCGTTCGGTGAAGGAGGTTACGATTTCTGGTTGATAAAAATCGACGCCAACGGTGATGAGGTGTGGTCTGAGACCTACGGCGATGACGGGGATAACGTCTGTCAGCGTGTCGAAAGAACTGACGATGGAGGTTATATTCTGGTGGGGAGTACTGTCAATGATGACGCCGGAGATCTCTGGATGGTTAAGACTGATGAGGACGGTGAAGAGCAGTGGAACAGGAGCTTCGACCAGGGAGGCAACGAGTTATGCCGGTCAGTCACTCAGACGGTGGACGGAGGTTATCTCCTGGTTGGGAGCACCTGGCCCTATGACGATGCACGCTGCGATGTTTGGCTGGTCAGAACCGACGACGAGGGTGAGGAGCTGTGGTCGGAGACTTATGGCGGCAATCAGTCAGACGTCGGCACCGATGCTGTGCAGATGGATGACGGTGGATATGCGATATCCGGCTGGACATCTTCATTTGGGGGCGGCGGTCTGGATTATTTCGTGATCAGGCTCGGTCCGGAACCAGCGGGTGTATTGAGTGGATTCGTTCTCGACCTTGTGGAAGATGTTCCGCTCGAAGGAGCGATTGTCATCACCACCAACGGTTTGAGCGCCGAAACGGATGAAGAAGGTTTCTTCCTGATCAACCCGGCATGGGCTGGTGAATTCGATATGACCGCTTCCTTGCCGGGATATAACGACCAGACACAGGAGAACCTCGAAATGGGAGAGGAAGGCGAACTCGAAGTGATCTTCCGACTGACGCATCCAGAGATCGAGCCCTCCGTACCTCGGTTTGATGATGAGCTTGGCTCCGACGAAATCTCCGAGTTTGAGTTCAGTGTACTCAACAGAGGCAACGGACCGTTGAATTACAGAATAGACAGGAGACTGCTCGGTGATCATAATTGCGATCCCTGGGAACTCCGAAGAAGCTATGATATTGAAGAAGCAATGAATGACGACATGATTAATGGGGTCATCTTTGCAGAGGACAACTACTATGTGTCAGGTGGTAACAGTGGTGGATCCCCGAGCAAGATTTACATCTTCGATGCGGAAGGCGAGTACGTCGATGAATTCGACCAGGTGCAGGAGTCACGCTATGGGATAAGAGACCTGGCATGGGACGGCAACCTGATCTGGGGAGCGGACGTGAATGACGAGGAAAACGAAGTCCTTTTCGGATACAACCTCGAAGGGGAGCATGTCGCTACTATCGACGGCGATGCAGCATCGTACCGTTCTCTCACCTGGGATCCGGAGCATTCCTGCTTCTGGTCGGCGAACATCACATCCGCTATTTGGGCAACCGACTTGGAGGGCAATGTCACGGCGACCATCAATCGCCCCGGTGACGTGCGTTTCTATGGTCTGGCATACTGGAACGACGATCCGGACGGTTACAATCTTTACACCTTCTCCCGCGGTTTGGAAACGGACATCGCCGTTTATAAGATTAATACAGACAACGGTGAGGCGATGCTGGTGACCGAGTTTGACGCCAATGAGAGTCGCCCGGGCGGCATCTATATCACCAACGAGTTGGATATTTATAGCTGGGTGTTTATGGGAATAGTGCAGACTCCCGACCGTCTGGCGATCTGGAATCTCGATGCGAGGCGCGAATGGTTCCAGGTGGAACCGGACGCAGGGACGATTGAAGCTGAGAATGAAGAAAACTTTACATTGACGCTCAATTCGACCGGACTGCCTGTCAATAACATGTTCGAGGGTGAAATAGTGTTCGTCCACAATGCAATCCAAGGAGAGACCGCCTTGCCGGTGACGCTGAACGTGGTCGAGGGGGCGGTGTTCACCCACCGCGAATTGAGCTTGAATATGGGCTGGAACACGGTTTCGGTCAACCTGCAGCCAGAGGATTATGATAGTATCCGTGGACTGATGTCCACACTGGTTGAAGAGAACCTGTTGATTATGATGAAGAACGGTTACGGGGATTTCTACATACCGGAATATGATTTCAGCAACATCGACGGCTGGTTCGTCGATCAGGGTTACCAGTTGAAGATGCGGGACGAGGGAATCCTGCGGCTTGAGGGGATTTCCGTGCTCAGCGACACGCCGATCGATCTTGAAGAGGGGTGGCAGCTCGTTTCGTACTATCCTCGCCGTCCGATTGAGGCGACTGTTGCTCTCTCCGGAATCGAGGATGTGCTGATAATCGCCAAGGATGGACAGGGTCATTTCTACATCCCGGACTGGGACTTCTGCAATATCGGTGAAATGGACGAAGGACAGGGCTATTATATGAACGTCGAATCGGGCGTACAACTCGTTTACCGCAGGGAGCGTGAGGATGAGGAAGCGGCGGGATCGATCTATTCACGTATGCAGTCTGATCCGGTTTTTCTGCCGGTTCATCCGGTTACGGGGAATAATATGAGCCTGCTGATACTTGGAACACCCCCCCTTACTCCTCCCCTACTCTGTAGGGGTGGAATAGCCGGAAACAATCCCCCCCTGCGAAGTAGGGGGGGAACTAAAGGGGGGGTCGAAATCGGTGTCTATGCTGATGGCGAGTTGGTTGGCAGTGGCGTTCTGGAAGACGGCGTCTGCGGGATAGCGGTCTGGGGTGATGACCCGACGACGGACGAAATAGACGGCGCAATCGAGGGTCAGGAACTGGAACTCGTGCTGGTCGATGAGGATGGTCTGCATTCCGTGAATTACGAGATCCTCTCCGGTGACTCTTTCTATCAGACGGACGGTTTCCGGGCGGTGAGGCTCACCGGCGCGCAGGAATTGCCGTCTGAGTTTCGGATTATAAGCGCCTATCCGAATCCGTTCAATTCTTCGATAAAGATAACCTATTCGCTGCCGGAGGCATCGAGGGTTAAGCTCAGGCTGTTCGACCTGACCGGCAGGGAGGTGATGACGCTGGTCAACGATCTCAAACAACCCGGCGTCCACAGTACAACTCTAACCGCGAACGATCTTGCTTCGGGGTTGTATTTTGTGAGCTTGGAGGGAGCGGGGGAAGTGGCGACACGGAAGGTTATGCTGATCAGATAAACTAATCTTATCCCCGGTTTTGCGGAAATGGGGGATGAGTTTGCAATAATGAAAGAGTAACCAAAATGAATAATACCACAAAACAACTTCTTTTCTGGACTCCAAGGGTGATCTGCATCTTGTTCGCGGCCTTTATAAGCCTCTTTGCTCTCGATGTCTTCGATGAAGGACAGGGCGTATTGAAAACCATTCTTGCATTGGCAATCCATTTAGTTCCGACATACATCATAGTGATCGCTCTGCTCGTTTCATGGCGGTGGGAGTGGGTCGGGACAATCCTGTTCATCGGTCTGGCGCTGTTTTATCTAATCTGGACATGGGGAAGATTCCCCCTGGTCGCCTATCTGGCAATTTCCGGACCGCTGATTCTGGTAGGCATTCTATTTCTGCTCAACTGGATATACAGAGCCGAGCTGCGAACCCGAATGGAAGCAGACTGACTCGCGTACGGAGCCCGGCATCTGATGTACAACTCTTACTACCGATGATCTCACCTCGGGATTGTATTTTGTGAGGTTTGGTGGGGGCGGGGGAAGTGGCGACGCAGAAGGTGATGTTGATACGTTAACCTGGGTTCCGGTGGGTCTTGTCCCGCAGCTGCGGGATGTGACCCGTCGGTGAATACATCCGTTGGTTCACCGCTTTGTTAAAGAACCAACGGAACGGAAAACATGTTCCCCCCCTGCTATTACAGGGGGGGACTCAGGGGGGGGCACAAATAAGGGTGGGCGACAATCCCCCTTCAATTGAAGGAGGGAATACAAAACAATGAAAGTAATGCTAATCAGATAAAGGTGTAGAATAATGCGTAAGACAATCCTTTTAATCACAATCATCTGTATCGTGTTTTTAGCGAATGCTGACCTTTTCGCTCAAGACAGCTTAAACGTCGAACTGGTTGGGAGGATTTATTCTTCACCAAGCTCGAAAATGTCGTCAACACCTACAGCAAACACTTTAGCGATACGAAGTGCTAGTATCAAAGATGGTACGTATTTACCAGCTTCCAGTGAGATGATCGTCTGACGGGTGCATTGGGCACGATTGGCAAGTTCCTGCTGTGTCATCTCACCCCGTTCGAATCGAAACCGTCTGACTTGATTATTAATTTTCTCTTTCATCATAGTGACCTGGTCAGCTTCTCGTTTGACATGTTATAGCCACGCAGGATTGAGATCGACCGCACCAGCATGTTTACAAAGTAAACGGAATTTACCATTATAAGCATTAACGGCACGGGAACTCCATTCTCTTCGATGTAAATTTCAGTCAATGCTCCACACCAGATAGTAACTGTTACGATTACCGCAACCACCTGATTTTGTAGAGCATGTCTGGCGACGTGGATGTCGCGCTCATCAAATGTGACTTCCTCTCCTTCCCGTCGCTTTCGTGTAAGCAGGATCATGATGCCATATAGTGAGAATCCTCCCACCAGAAGACCCACGTAAATGATCTCTGCCGATTTGTTCTCAAAGATTTTAGAGGGATCGTTGAAAGAAAACAGCAATATAGCCGCCAGTAGGATTCCTCCGAAGATCAATAGGCCGTACAAGGCACGTTTTTGTTCGCGAAGCATAATTAGCTCTCCTCAAAAGATTATATGTAAGTAAAAACGATTTTACATAATGTAATATATATTTGTCATATTGTCAAGTATATTTGACATTATTCTGCGAAAAAATGAATTATTTCGGAAAGTCTCTATACGGTGAAATAGCGGGAGGTTTAATTAATTAGTTCTGAACAGGATGGTTAACTAAGGTGTGAACACAGACTGAAATTTTCGATTTTCCCATAAAGCCAAACCCCTGTACTGGATAAACATGGGCTAGATTTAGCAAGATTTGTATCAAACAACCCGGCGTCCACAGTACAACTCTAACCGCCGCCGATCTCGCTTCAGGATTGTATTTTGTGCGGTTGGAGGGAGCGGGGGAAGTGGCGACGCGGAAGGTTATGTTGATCAGATAAGGAGAAATTCCCTATATAGTATAGGTAATGGACGTAACAAATCCCTCAAAGCATCCTTCGGCTGACGGATCGGATTTTATGTCCGGACACCGTACTAAGTAATTATTTTTGTTGCTCAAAATCAATTGACAACAGGAGTTTTACCTGCTAAATTATATGTAAATAATTGCCGTACAAAGTTTTTTTAAAAAACGCACTACAACTTTGCTCTTTACCTTTGAACTAAACCTTAAACCTTACTTAAACAAAATATTACATCAAGAATAATTGTTTCTTTCGAGCTGCAAACAGGGAGTTCATCATGAAAACAGCTACAGCTTTATTATTGATTGTTTTTCTGTTTTTTTCCACACCTTTTCCCACTAATGCCCGGATCATCAACGTTCCGGAGGATCGGAACTCGATTCAAGGAGGCATTAACCAAGCCTCAAACGGGGATACGGTCCTCGTTCAACCGGGCACGTACAACGAAAATCTCGTTTTCCCTCAAAGATCACTCACTGTGGCAAGCCTTTTCCTCACAACCGGTAACACTGCTTACATCGATTCTACAATAATCCATTCCGGGGATGACAACACGAGTGTTATCAGGATAATCCTGGATGAGGAAGAAGATATCGTCCTGGCAGGATTTACCATTGAGGGGGGAATAGCATCCTATGGTGCAGGAATCTATCTCAGTGGTGGGACACCTCTGCTAAGTCATCTGGTGATAAAGGACAACGAAGCAAGTAATCGTGGCGGTGGAATCTATATTACAAGAGGATCGACACCAGTTATTTCAAACACGATGATCTATGATAATAATGCCGAACTTGGTGGAGGTATTGCTTTCTACAAAGAAGGATGCGGCGCTGAAATTATACGAACTCTGATAACGGATAACCTTGCCTCCGAAAGAGGTGGTGGTATATATGCCGAAGGCTCGTGGCTTGAGATGGATCATGTTACAATAGCATACAATGAGGCAGAGCAGAATTATGAAGGTATTGTTATTACAAACAACACTCTGTCTATGTCAAACAGTATCATGTGGGGGCATGAATCGGTTGAAATCTGGGGTACTGGCGGACGTCTTTCTATTGATATCAGCTTCAGCGATATCGAGGACGGTGAAGATGGTATTGAAGCCAACGGAGGGTATGTCTCCTTCGATGAGGGATCAATCGATGAGGATCCCCTGTTTGTTGACGCCAATGAAGGAGATTTCCATCTCGAATTCGACAGTCCATGTATCGACAGTGGTGATCCAGATGCAGAACATGACCCCGATGGTACGAGGACGGACATGGGAGCGTTGCCCTTTAGACACGGAGGTACAATTGAAGTAACCGTTTTTGATGCTGCATTCCCTGATCCGTTGGAAAGCGCTCTGGTAAGAACGTCCTTTAGCGTTGAATTATTGACAGATGAAAACGGTTTCTGTCGCTTTGATCGTACTCCGAATGATGAATTTAATTTGCTGGTATCACATACCGGACATAATGATTCTCTTCTAACAGGTTTAGAGGTAGAGATTGAAGATACGTTACGAATAGAGTTCCGTCTGTTGCACCCTGAGATAGTACTTTCATCAGAGGGAATTCAGGCAACTCTGATGCCCGGAAACAGCTCAGATTTTGAGTTTACGATAACCAATCACGGCAATGGTCCACTATCCTGGACGATCAAACCTGAACTGACAGGAGAATCAGGCAGTGATCCCTGGATAAGGCGCCACAGCCTTCCGGTTGGCGAAATTGTCAATGACTCCCGCATTGAAGGCGCAGTCATGGTGGGTGACCATTATTATATCTCGGGAGCAAACAGGCAAGGCGTGGAGGATGGAACAAACCAGATATATGTGTTAAACCGTGACGGTGAGGAGGTTGAGCGGTTTGATCAGGCAGGCGAGTCAGATTATGGCTACAGGGATATGGCGTGGGACGGAGAATTGATATGGGGTTCCGGTGAAAACATCATATACGGTTTTACTCTCGAAGGTGAACTAAGGAGACAGATTGAAGGACCTGAAAACAACCACCAGGCTTTGGCATGGGATTCAGAAAACAATCTGATCTGGATGTGCGGAATTACCTCACATGAAATTTCCGGATATGACCGGGCGGGGAATGCTGTTACCACAATTCCCCAGTTTGGTTTGCGGATATACGGCTTGGCATACTGGAAAGATGACCCGGATGGATATCCGCTTTATGTAGCACATTCAATAGATGATCGAATAGTATTAAGCAAAATAAATCCCGAGATTGAACAAACAATTTTCGTCCATGATCTTGAAACGGATGATGGTGGATCTACGAAAGGTTTATTTATATCTAAAGACTACGACCGGGATTGCTGGGTTCTGTTAAGTACTGTAAATTCCGGACGAGAGGACCGGGTTGACATCTGGCAGTTACAATCTTTCACAGACTGGATGATCGTTGAACCTGACAGCTCGGTGACACCGGCTGGCGAGGATGAAGCGGTCACTCTCACCCTGGACGCTTCCGAACTCGAAGAGCGGATATATGAGGGAGTGCTTATAATAACCCATAACGCCGGTGCCGGTGAGACCTTGCTTCCGATATCCCTGAACGTCACAGAGAATGCAATAGATTTAACTCCCCTCATCCCTCATCCCTCATCCCTCATCCTTTATTCTGCATATCCCAATCCCTTCAACAGCACAACGGTTATATCGTTCACTCTGCCGACTCCCGGGCAGGTAAGGCTGGTTCTGTACGACTTGCATGGCAGGGAGATCAGAACACTCTCTGAATCGCACTATGATCAGGGCAGTCACCGGATTAACGTAGATCTCGTCGATCTGCCGTCAGGCGTTTATGTCTATTCTCTGCAGGTGGGAAGATGGAAGTCGGCGCGGAAGATGGTGCTGCTGAGGTGACTTCCGCATTGTCCCACTCGGTTACCGGGGGGGGGAGGTGACGGTGTGACGGACATCATGTCTGTCACACCGCTTGACTTATGAAATCACGATACGTATATTTAATAAGGTATTACGATACAATACAATAAGGAGAGAAAGATGAAATTCGAGTCCGGGTACTACAGGCATTGCTTACTGGCATTCGCATTCGTTTCTATGGCTGTGCAGGTCTGCTTTGCACAAATTCGGTTCACCGAGCATACCATAGCAGGTGATTTCGACGG
>JABMRV010000217.1 GCA_013202285.1 bacterium
TGGGAGAGCGCTTGAATGGCATTCAAGAGGTCAGCGGTTCGATCCCGCTATGCTCCACTACTAAATTCAACGATAATAAACAGCGGTTGAGAGGATCAACTGGAAATCTTGATTACCGCTGTACTGGCGTTTACGTTTGCGGTTTTTTACCTTATTGGTAGAAAAGCCAACCGACGCAGCCGTCAGCAGAAGCGGAAAATACTTGATCGTTACCGAGACAGGCTTTTTGAGGAAGACGATCAGGATTAAGGATTCGTGATTCGGGATTCAAGAATCAAATCAAGCTCGCCGTTACCCCTCTGCGGGTGACGGAATGCTGTCGACCACAGAGGGTCGACAGCGGAAGACGATTTGTCAGCGAGAGTAACTCAGCGGTAGAGTATCACGTTGCCAACGTGAAGGTCGCGGGTTCAAATCCCGTCTCTCGCTCAAGTAAGTAAGTGTGTAAGTGTGACTTACTTGCTCCATCGCTTCCTCGCCCCCACTTATATTCTTAATAGTTCTTGGATTAATCATGGAGAATAAATGCGAAAACAGATAATTAATCGCGTAGCTGAAGTCACCAGACCGTCTCAGGAATACCCTCGCAGCTATGTACCTGAGGATATGAACTTCTCAGAATGGAGCAACATAGAACCGGTGTTTCAAGAAATACTCGACCGAAAACTCAACAGTAAGGAAGATCTGGAACAATGGCTGCTCGACGGCAGCGAACTCGGATCGGTGATGAATGAAGAGGGATCGCGACGATTTATCGCCATGACATGTGCCACCGACGATAAGGAAGCTGAGAAAGCCTACCTCCATTTCATCGAGAACATCATCCCCAGGGTAAAACCCTACAGTAATAAGTCCAACCTGAAAATGATTGAATGTCCCTACCTTGGAGAGACTTGGACAAGTTTCGTTACGAGGTACTGATCCGCGATATCAGGAATGATATAGAACTCTTCAGGGAAGAGAATATACCGATCTCAGTCGAAATCGCCAAACTCAGCCAGGAATATCAGAAGATTGTCGGCGCGATGACAGTTACCTTCAAGGGAAAGGAATATACTCTGCCACAGATGGGCATATTCCTCCAGGACAGAGATCGTGATATACGACATGAATCATGGCAGTTGTCCACTGACCGGAGACTGCAGGATGCAAAAAAATTCGATGAACTGTTCGATAAAATGCTAAAACTGCGTACCCAGATGGCTAAGAATGCGGATTTCGATAATTTTGTTGATTTTCAGTTCCGTCGTTTCGGTCGTTTCGATTATAAACCTGAAGATTGTTTCGCCTTCCATGATGCAGTTGAAAGAAATGTTGTGCCATTAACGAGAAAGATGATTGAAGCACGCCTCAAGGCATTGAAAATAGATACGGTTCGCCCCTGGGATACCGCGTGCGACCGGTTGGGGAGAGACCCATTGAAACCGTTCGAGACAACGGATAAACTCGTTTACGGATGCAGGGAGATATTTGGCAAGGTTGACGAGGAGTTGGGTAAGCACTTCCAGCGTATGATCGACAAGGGACTGCTGGATCTTGACAGCCGCAAGGGCAAGGCGCCCGGTGGTTACCAGTCATCACTGACTGAAGTACGGTTGCCGTTCATCTTCATGAATTCGGTCGGAGTTGACCGCGATGTTTTCACCCTTCTGCATGAAGGCGGTCACGCTTTTCACCAGTTTGCCGTTAATGATGAACCGCTGCTCGATTATCGGCATTCTCCGATGGAATTCGCCGAGGTTGCCTCAATGAGCATGGAAATGCTGGGTGCATCGTACCTGGAAACCTTCTACAGCAAGGGTGATGCAGCTCGTTCCAGATACGATCACTTGTCCGGCGCGATTGGACTGCTGCCCTGGATTGCGATAGTGGATTCTTTCCAGCATTGGATTTACACCCATCCCAACCAGACCGCCCGGGAACGTAGCGATGAATTTACCAGGCTGATGGAGCGATTTGGCGCCGGTATCGATTGGTCGGGACATGAAGATGCTCTCCGTCATCGCTGGCAGGCACAACTTCACATCTTCGAGTATCCCTTCTACTACATTGAGTACGGCATCGCACAACTCGGCGCGCTCCAAGTCTGGCAAAATAGCAGGCGGGACAGAACTTCAGCGATTGAAGCCTATAAATCGTCGCTTCGACTTGGCGGGACACGACCGTTACCGGAGCTGTTCAAGGCAGCAGATGCAAGATTCGACTTCAGCGACAAGATTATCAAACCGTTGATGGCTGATGTATCGGAAGAAATTGAGAAACTGGATAAACTGGAAAATAGCTGATTTGTGAAAGAGGGATGAGGAGTTATATACTAATTTGCTTCATAAGTTCATAAGTTCATTAAGGCACTTGACAAATAAGGATTGTTTCATTGTCTCATTGTTCCATTGTCTCATTGTTGAATATCGTCCTGAGGTTACAAGCAATGTAGCAATGAACGATTACAGTATAGTAACCCACACCCTTGTGGTGCGGGAAAGAAAAGAATCCCGGACTGCAAGAGTCCGGGCTACGAAACTGTAACACCGGAAAGTTGTTGCTGCCAGGTTACGCTACGCTTGAAACCCGGCGGGAACGTTTAACTATACCCCTTTTTGCTTCATAAGTTCACAAGTTCACCTTTTACTTGACAAGATATGTACGCGAGCGTAAGAAGACACCGGGTCAAAGCAGGGAGGATATTATATATATTATACTCACGCGTACCTATATACACACAATGGAAGTGAGTGAGTTTCGAGTTTGTCTGGATTCCTGCCTTCGCAGGAATGACAAACTTACCCCCTTTCTCACTTTCTCACTTTCACACTAATAGTGAACGTGTGAACGAGTGAACCATTTCAGGACATCTCCTTAACCGCTAACAAGTTGGAATACTCTTATGGGTAAAAACAGTTTCAACTGCCTGGCAAGACTTCCCCGCCCTTCTGCTCAATACCCCCGCCAGTTCGTTCCGAATGATATTGATTTAGAGAAATGGGAGCATATCGAGCCGCTTATCGGGAACCTGATAGATCGCCATATCAGGAGCAGAGAAGACCTGACACAATGGCTGGATGATGAAAGTGAATTGAGCGGTGTTATATCCGAAGAGAGATCACGCCGGTATGCAGCATTAACTTGTGCAACAGATAACAAGGAAATCGAAAAAGCCTACCTGTATTTCATCGAAAATATTATACCGAAAGTTCAACCCCTATGGCATAAGATAGATCAGAAATTTCTCGACAGCCCCTACCTCTACAAACTGAATCAGAAACGTTACGAAATACTCGTTCGCAGACGCCGTAACTCCAAGGATCTGTTCAAGGAAGTGAACATTCCTCTCAACGTCGAGATCGCCAAGCTCGGTCAACAATATCAGAAGATCATGGGCGGTAAGACGGTGGAGTTCGAGGGGAAAGAACACACCATTCAGCGGATGTGGGTTTATCTCCAGGACCAGGATCGCAATCGACGTAAGAAAGCCTGGGAACTGTTGATCGAACGAGAACTGAAGGACTCGGAAAAACTGGATGAACTGTTTAACAAGATGCTGAAGCTGCGTGTTCAGATCGCTAAAAATGCCGGTTTCGACGATTTCAGAACCTATCAGTTCAGATTAAACAACCGCTTTGACTACACTCCCGATGATTGCTTCTTCTTCCATGAGTCAATTGAAAGATATGTTGTTCCGCTCGCTGCCCAGTTACAGGAGGAGCGTCGTCAGAGGTTGGGGTATGATACAATTCGTCCCTGGGACAAGTCGTGTGACAGGTACGGCAGAGGACCACTGAAGCCGTTTAAGAGCATCGATGACCTGACCAACGGCTGCCGCGAGATTTTCGGAATGGTCGATACTGAGTTGGGCGATTACTTTCAGCGAATGATGGATCTCGAACTGCTTGACCTCGAAAGTCGTAAAGGCAAAGCTCCGGGCGGTTATCAATTAGCCCTCGGTGAATTGCGCCTGCCGTTTATCTTCATGAATGCAGTGGGACTCAACAGTGACGTCTTCACACTCCTCCACGAGGGAGGTCATGCCTTCAATCTCATGGCTGTCAGCGACGATCCGTTGATTGGTTATCGCAGCAGCCCCAAGGAATTCTCGGAAGTCGCTTCCCTGAGCATGGAACTGTTAGGCAGCGCACATCTGAATGTATTCTATAACGACGGCGATGCGGCAAGGGCTCGACGTAACCTGTTTGAAGACATGACCTGGAAATTGAACTCAGTTGCTATCAACGATGCCTTCCAGCACTGGATTTATACTCACCCTGATCACACTTCACAGGAAAGAGCCGATTTCTACATGCAGCTATTAGAGCGTTTCAGTTCCGGGGTTGATTGGTCGGGTTATGAAAAGCTGCAAGCCACCGCCTGGCATACGACAGGTCATATTTTCAGAGCGCCGTTCTACTTCATTGAATACGGCATCGCTCAGCTCGGCGCACTGCAGGTCTGGCTCAACAGTAAAAATGATAAGAAAGCCGCGATTGAGGCATATAAAGCAGGGCTGCGGCTCGGTGGTTCGAGACCGCTGCCGGAACTGTTCCGCGCCGCCAACACAGAGTTCGACTTCTCCGACAGGGTTATTGAACCGATGATGGCGGAAGTTGCCGAAGAGATTGAGAGACAGAGTGAACTCGAGAGCAAGTAAGTGAATTTGTGTACTTGTGAACCATTTCAGGATGTGTAAAGAACGGTTCACAGTACGTCGTTCTACTTCATTGAATACGGCATTGTTTTCATTGTTTCATTTTCTCATTGTTGAATATCGTTCTGAGGTTACCAACAAGCAATGTAGCAATGAACGTAATAAGGGTATCGTTCTCATCCCTTATCCCTCATCCCTATCTCGAAACAGGATGGAATACTTTCCAAGTGAACATTTACGAGTCGGAAACACTTTTTGATCGAGCAAGAAAAGTCCTTGTAGGTGGAGTTAATTCACCTGTGCGCGCCTTCCATGCTGTCGGTGGAACACCCCGCTTCATCAAGCATGCCAAGGGCTGTATGTTGACCGATGTCGATGGTCTAAACTACATCGACTATATCGGTTCATGGGGACCGATGATCCTCGGACATGCTCATCCCGACGTACTCAACGCTCTTAAGAATGCTGCCGATAACGGGACAAGCTACGGCGCACCATGTGAGGCAGAGATAGAACTTGCAGAAGAGATCATCCACAGGATGCCTTCAATTGAAAAGATCCGCTTCGTAAACTCCGGCACTGAGGCAACGATGAGTGCGGTCAGGCTGGCACGGGCTGCCACCGGCAGGGATGTCATCGTTAAATTTGCAGGCTGCTATCATGGTCATGCCGACAGTTTTCTGATCCAGGCTGGATCAGGTATTGCAACTTTCGGACTGCCCGACAGCCCGGGTGTAACCAGCGGTTCAGCCCGAGATACCAGAATTGCTCGGTTCAACGACTTCTCATCAGTAGAAGCAGTCTTTAATAACGAAAAAGACAGAATTGCAGCGGTTATTGTCGAACCGGTAGCAGGTAATATGGGCGTGGTTCCGACGGAGGATGGTTTTCTCGAAGGTCTTAGAGAAATCTGTACTCATAACGGCACTCTCCTAATCTTCGATGAGGTCATGACAGGCTTCAGAGTCTCAAAAGGAGGCGCTCAGGAACTGTTCGGTGTCAATCCCGATATCACCACACTTGGCAAGATTATCGGCGGCGGTCTGCCTGTCGGCGCTTATGGCGGTCGGGCAGACTTAATGTCAATGATAGCTCCGGAAGGACCCGTTTACCAGGCAGGTACATTGTCCGGCAATCCTCTGGCGATGGCAGCGGGTTTCAAGACCCTACAGTTGTTGAATGAAGACGCCTATGACAATCTTGAGATCAGTTCAAGAAGACTTGAGGAAGGGCTGAACCAGGCAATCAGTGAAACGGGGACAACCGCTGTCGTTCAGCGTATCGGATCGATGCTGACTTTGTTCTTCAGCAGCAACCCGGTAAGAAACATGGATGATGCCGTAAACGCCGATCATGAACGGTTCGGTAGGTTCTTCAATGCGATGCTCGACCGGGGAGTGCACCTCCCGCCAAGTGGCTACGAAGCATGGTTCATATCCCTGACACATGGTGAAGAGGTAATAGACAGAACCATCAGCGCGGTCAAAGATATAATTCTGAACGTTCCCTGAATAACCGGGCATAATAACCGTTCTGCCGTAATAACTCCTCATGACTGCCCTGTTCACTGATCCTGCCGCCATCCAAAATATAAATCCTGTCCGCAGCCCTGACCGTTGAGAAGCGGTGACTTATCAGTATTATGATCTTGTCTCTCACCAGGGGCTTCAACCTGCGGAATATCTCATGTTCCGTCTCCGCATCCATAGCGCTTGTCGGTTCATCAAGGATAACGATCTGTGCGTCCTTGTTGAGAGTTCGTGCGAAGGCGATCTTCTGCCATTCGCCCTCGCTAAGTTCCACGCTATCGTCAAACCACTTACCCAATACTGTCTCAAATCCATTCGGGAGACGATTAATAACTTCTTCGATTTCTGCACTTTGCGCAGCATTCTTAATCCTGTCCAGGTCGAGTGGTTCCGTTGTATCGCTTAACCAGATGTTCTCGTTGACCATCATTTGATACCGGACATAATCCTGGAACAGAACACTGATTCGCCCTCTCAATTCCACAGTGTTGAACTCCCGCAGATCGACACCATCTATGGTTACAGAACCTGTGGAGGGATCATATAATCTGCACAGGAGTTTTATGAGGGTCGTCTTACCAGATCCGTTCTTGCCCACCAGTGCGGTAACTTCTCCCGGATTAAAGCGGATCGAAACATCATCAAGAGCAGATCTGGCGATGGATGGATATTGAAAGGAAACAGAATTGAAAACTACACCGTCTTTAATCGGACTCGGGACAGGTACAGGTTTTATCGGATCGACCACAATCGGTTTCAAATCGAGGAACTCAAAAAGATTATTGAGAAACGGATTGTCTTCATAAAGCCCAGCCACACCGTTCAATATATTTCTCAGATAGCTCACCGCCTGTCTGAAAGCCTGGAAATACATCACCAGGTCACCGATGGTTATCTTTCCGTGAATAGCTCTGTAAACGATGAAACCGTAAGACCCGAAGACAACGAGCACTCCGACCGTCTGAGTGAACAGCTCAGCCAGCGATCTATCCCTGGAGATCTTCAGCCTTTCAGTACGAAGTTTACCGCGGAGATCAGCATAGCGCTTGAGAAACAGGCTGCCGAGATTAAAAAGCCGGATCTCCTTGGCGTAAGCGTAGGTACTGAGTATCCAGCCATAGTAGCGAGATTTTCGATCATCCTGGGTAACTCTTCGCTGCCAGTTATAAAGCTTACCGGAGAATTTTAGTTTTACATATATCTCAGGCAGAACCGCTACGAATACCGCAACCGTGACAATCCAGTGAAACCTGAACATCAAAAACAGCATGGCAGCAGCCGATACACTACTCTGTGCAACCTGGATAAGTCCGTTGAAGATATGGTTGGGTCTGTATGGAGCTTCCTGCTGTGCCCTGTGGAGGGTGTTGTAATACTGCGGATTTTCGTAATAGTTTAAGTCTATCTCGATTGATTTTGAATGGAGTATTCTCTGAATATGGTCGGTTACGATCAACGAATGCGACTCACCCAGCAACCGAGCTGACAAATTACAGATAATGGAAATTACAGCGACACCACCTGCGATGATGACCAGCATTAACACATGATTGAAACTGCTGCTCTTATCTGCAATAGATAATCCAACAGTAACTTCGTCAATAATGAGCTTAATCAGGTAGAGACTGATTAGTGGAATTACACCCTGGATCAACAAGCAAATAATGTTACCCAGAGCTAACTTCGGTGAGCACTTTAGAACAATTCTCAGAGCGCGCCCGAGTTGCATATTATCCTGAAATTTCTTCCAAATCCGCATCATGTTTGATTATTTACTCTAATGAAGCTGTAATATCTGCACGCGTGCTGCGGGGTGTCCCCACCCCGCAGGGTGAGGACACCCTGCGGCACGAACATGTTTTGTTCTTTTAATAACTTGCGTTGTTAACGCTGGATTAGGGTTATTTACTCTCTCCATCAACTCGCGCTTCTTCAGGTTTGATTGCTGAGAGCCTCACTGCAGTCATCTCACAGAACTCCTCAACAGAAGTGTCGAGAGAACCCGCTTCAAGATATGCATGAGCCGGACACCAGAAACAGAGGTTCTTCAGATGACATTTCCCGCAACTCTCAATGAAAAGATTGTTTTTAGATCGAATATCTCTGAGTTTCGGCATAAAATTCCGCCAGGCGTCGGTCAGACTGCCCTCACGCAGGTTATAGATACAATCCGGGTGAATGAGAGATGAACAGGGCTTTAGATAACCATCCCATCCCAATACAAGGCTTCCGGTTCCAGCGCCGCAGCTGAAAACCCTCACCGGATGATGCATCACTTTGTCCGTCGATTGCAACATCCTGTCACAACTCTTCTCAAGAACACTGATACGCTCCTCGTCCATCGTCTCAAGATGCACAACTTCTGCCGGTGAAAGCCGCTGTTTACGTATCTCCGCATTCCTTGCTTCATCCCTGTCAAATCTCAGGTGAAGAAACGGATCAAAGCGGAAAAAGTCGGTGGAGTTTTCACGACAGAATTGAGATATTGCACCCATCTCATGCAGATTATCACGTAGCGCCATCGCCTTGAAGCGAACCTTGATGCCATTCATTCCAAGCAGTTTTACTCCACGCATAAAAGCATCGAAAGAGCCTTTCAGCCGGGTAACCCTCTCATGAGTCTCACGAGTTACACCATACACGGTGATCTCCACATCCCGCGGTGGATATTCCTTGAACAGTTTGATATGATCTTCGTTGATTAATGTCGCATTGGTAAACAGTGAGACCAGCAATCCCTTACGTTTCAAATCGAGATATATCCGGGAAAAATCATCACGCAGGAGGGGTTCACCGCCCGTGAGCAGACACCAGAGCGCGCCGAGTGAGATCGCCTCATCTGCAAACCTGCTTATTTCGGATGACGTCAATTCTCTTTTTTGTGCGGTCTTATCATCTCGTGGCAGGTTTATATAGCAATGGCTGCAATTGTTGTTGCAGCGAGCGGTAAGCTCGATGTCAAATGAAAACAGTGCATTCCGTTGTTTCATCCTCTCCCAGAGATGAAACTCCTGGAGTGGAATTCGATTATCCTTCAGTTCATTCATCCTGCAAGTCTTCTCAGCAGAATACGACAGTATTTGCGCACATTTCTCAATAGAAATCCGTCATTCTCAACAGACGATGAAAAAGCGATCAACTTCTTCTCAGGTCCGAAACCGAATATCACCCGGACACCCTTTCTCTCGACCGCCCTTATTATCCCAATGATATGTTCGAGAGATGCAACCTCCGCCGGTTCCACGCTGTTATCGCCCTTCACGAGATAATCATCACATGATTTTTTAATCAGCCGATGAATTACAAGTCTCCCGTTGCGGGGATGGATAAATGCAACTACATCCCCAACAGACGGAGAAATACCCGTCATAGCGTGAACGGTGATAACATCGGCATCCCGAATAAAAGGGAACATGCTGTAGCCGCGAGCGAGAAACCTGAAAGGTTTCTCCCTGGCAAGAACATCCTTCATCACCGAAAGAAGAGATTCGCCGCTGATATCTGCTTCATCGACTGAAACTATGTATGAATCAGGAGCGGACATCTTCAAACCTCAACTACCATCTTCCGTTTGATCATCTCGGTGACAAAACCGATAACATCCTTCTCGAGTTCACCATCCGAATCGAGGTAATCGCTTGTCAGTTCACTGATGATTTCTTCCAGCTTCAGATGTCCATCTAATTTCTCCCAGATCTTCCTGCCTGTCTCGTTGAGAGTATAGAGTTCATCCTCCAGGTCACCGATGCCTGAAATCAGCGGAACGATGATAACCTCCCCCTCGATCTCCCTGGTTACGACGTCTTCGGAAATCCTGAACACTTTGCTTAAGTCGATTGTTGTATTCATTAATTACTCTTTTTAATGTCTGTGAAAAGTAAGCAACCCTAATCCAGCTGTAATATTTACACGCGTGCTGCGGGGTGTCCCCACCCCGCAGCTTAATACATAATTTTCAACCGCAGGGTGAGGACACCCTGCGGCACGAACATGTTCTGCTCTTTTAA
>JABMRV010000218.1 GCA_013202285.1 bacterium
GTCGGGGCGACTGGATTTGAACCAGCGACCACCTGACCCCCAGTCAGGTACGCTACCAGACTGCGCCACGCCCCGATTCTGTTATCAGCTAATCCGTTCCGCTTTCCAGAATCGATTTGATCTCAAGCAATCCCTCACGAATCTCATGCAGGTTATCAACAGTCCTCGCAGACTTCGAATCCTTCTCAATAACCTCCGTTTCCCGACCTCCACTCGCATCGAGCTTCAACTGCTTTCGAGCCCCTTCAATCGTATAGCGTTCTTCGTAAAGCAGTTGCTTGATACGCTCTACTAATTTAAGATCAGCCGTTTTGTAGAGGCGTTTTCCGCCCTTCCGCTTACGAGGCGTGAGTTCCTTGAACTCAGTCTCCCAGAAACGCAATACGTGCTGCTCTATCCCCAAACGGCGACTGACTTCGCCAATCGAATAATAGAGCTTACCAACCTCTTCTTCAACCACGAGCTTATACTCCCCTGTGATTCCCCGGATTAGCGGAACCCGGGCAACATCGGATTTCAGCATATCCGCCAGAGGCGGATTCGCCGACAGGAATGTCGGCGCTCCCCATTAAAAACAGCGATGAAAAAAAATATAGTGGAATTATTCACTCATCGCAAGCGGCGTCCGTCCATTAGCGTTGGAAAAGAGACGCTTCCAGAGAACCGTACCATAACTCAACCGGTTTGCCGCTGATCGCAGTCTCCCGCTCAACTTGTATCCATTTCCCCGTTCGAGCAGTCGATTTACCGATGAACCTGAATCCCACCTGTAAACAGCATCAGCTTTTAATAAACAAAATCCGTCAGGTGCGGTAACCGAATCATGCTGTACCGGTATTACTCCGCCCGAATAACCGGCGTTAATTGCAATTTCGAGAATCTTTCTGTCATATCTGCAAAATGGAAAGGAAATCCAGTTAACTTCCTGTCCGGTCAACTCTTTGAGCTTCAGGCGTGAGTTGAATATCTCATCGGCTTGGTGTTCACGACCTGCCTGAAGAAGATCTATATGCGAGACTGTGTGCGAACCTATCTCCCAACCCTCTTTTATAAGCGAGAGCAGCATATCTCGATCCAGATGATCGAACCGGCGACCGAGCAACTGGTGATCCCAATCGTTCGTTTTGCCAAGATAAGCACTCGGTATAAAAACCGTCGCTCTGAAACCGAATTCCCTTAAAACAGGCAGTGCATACTTATAAATACACTTATAACCATCATCGAAGATCAGGAGAAACTGTTTTGTAGAACTATCGCTGTCTGAAGTATGCTGAACTTGATCAGGGGATGAAGGAGTGATCCGCCGATCTCTGCTTCCGCAGGGACATGCTTCAGATGGTAAGATAGTACTCCAACCTGCTTCAGCAAGTCTTTTCATCTGCCGATAGAAGTCGGGAGGTGAAACACGGGTAACTCCAACCTCCCAGCTTGGACTTACCTTATGATAGAGCAGCGCGGGTCTGTCAGACGACAGATTCATCTGCCACTATGTCCGAAACCGCCAGCGCCTCTGTCTGTCGGTGGTAATTCCGAAGTCTCTTTCCATTCAATTCTCTCGTAACGCGCTATCACTAACTGACCAACCCGGTCTCCACGCCTGATATCGTAGTCCTTATCGGAAAAGTTAGTCATAATCAACATGATCTCACCTCGGTAGTCACTGTCGATTGTGCCGGGAGCATTGATGATTCCGATGTTATGCTTGAGAGCCAGTCCACTACGAGGTCTGACCTGACCCTCATAACCTTCAGGAAGAGCTATTGATATTCCGGTCGGTACGACGACTGTTACTCTGGATTTGATTGTTAAACTACCTTCAACCGCGGCATAGAGGTCAAGTCCGGCTGCTCCAGAGCTGACATATTCCGGTAACGGCAGTCCCTCACCGTGAGGCAGGCGTCTGATCGGTACTTTTAACATCTCGACCTACAGTCCGAGAGCTTCCTCGACAGGAGTAAACGGGAGGTCAAATGCATCAGCCACACCCTCCCAGGTGATTTTACCATCGATCATATTTATACCAGTCATAATCTCCGGGTTGTCGATAGCTGCCTGACGATAACCCTTGCCTGCAATTTCGCGTGCATACGGTATCGTTGCGTTGGTGAGCGCCAGGGTGGAAGTCAATGGTACTGCGCCAGGCATGTTTGCCACTGAATAGTGAACAACATCATCCACTATGAATATCGGGTCTTCGTGGGTTGTGGGTCCATGTTCAGAGATGGTTTGCACACAGCCGCCCTGATCTATAGCCACATCAACGATTACCGCTCGCGGTTTCATCAAACCAAGCATGTCACGCGTCACGAGGTGCGGTGCCTTCGCTCCCGGTATCAGAATAGCTCCAATCAAAAGATCAGCTTTATTAAGCGCTTCGCTGATATTGTACTTGTTGGAGAACATGGTATCGACGTTGCTCGGCATAACATCACTCAGGTAGCGCAAGCGGTCGATGTCGATATCGAGCATGGTTACGTGCGCGCCCAATCCGGCAGCCATTTTCGCCGCATTTATCCCCACAACACCGCCGCCGATGATGACAACCTCTCCCGGAAGAACACCGGGGACACCGCCCAACAGGACACCGCGCCCACCCATCGGGGCTTCGAGAAATTTGACTCCTTCCTGAACAGACAACCTTCCGGCAACCTCGCTCATCGGTTCGAGAAGCGGTAATCTGCCGTTCGCCGAGGTTACCGTCTCATAAGCAATTGCCACACATCCGGTTTTCTGAATACCAAGCGTCAACTCCTCTGAGGATGCAAAGTGTAAATAGGTAAAGATAACCTGACCTTGTTTTATCATTCCCCATTCAGATGCAAGCGGTTCCTTTACCTTGATGATCATTTCCGAGCGATTCCAGATCTCACCGGCTGTTTCAATGATTTCAGCGCCAGCACGGATATATTCATCATTACTGAAATCACTACCAATACCACCTTTGGATTCAACAAAGACCGTATGCCCGTCGGCGACGAGCGTCTGCACGCCTGAAGGCGGCATTGCAATCCGGTTCTCAGCAGTTTTTATCTCTTTTGGAATACCTATTATCATGACTTCTCCTCAATTCGGCCAAAGTATTGTTGTGTAATTCGGTCGTTCAACGAACAGATCATTGGCAACCTTCTGAATGTCCTCCACGGTTACAGCATCAATACGGTCAACTACATCATCCAGCGACAACCACTCGGAGGCGTATAACTCCATCTTCGCCAGCCGGTGCATGCGATTCCCCGGTGACTCCAGCCCCAATATCAGGTTGCCCTTGAGCTGATCTTTAGTGCGCTGCAACGTCCGAGCGGATACCGGATTACGAACAATCTCGCGCAATTCCCTGCGAATCATCCTCAGCGTCCGCTCAGCCTGATCCGGTTCTGTACCGGCATAGATGCCAAACAGACCTGTATCAAAATATGTTTCAAGGAATGAAAAAACCGAATACGCCAGCCCATGACGTTCTCTGATATGTTGAAACAGCCGTGAACTCATTCCACCGCCGAGCAGGGTGTTTAGAATCAGCAGGCTGTATTTTCTGTTGTCACCGTAGGAGTAAGCTCTGCATCCCCAACAGATATGCGCCTGCTGGGTTTTTGTATATAAGTCCTGACGTTGATCTTTTTTTATCTCTTCAACCGGTGGTACACGATCCGGACAGGAAGTGACCTTATTAGAAAAACGTTTTTCGATCATTCTGACCAGACGATTGTGATCGATGTTACCGGCGACAGCGACAACCATACGAGATGGGGAGTAGTTAACAGAGCGATAATTAATCAGCTTGTCTCTGTTAATTGTCTGCAGTGAAGCACGGCTTCCAAGAACCGATCTCCCCATCGGATGGCGATTATATAACTGCGTGATGAAATGTTCGAAAACGAGTTCATCGGGTGTATCCTCGACGCTCTTTAACTCCTCGATAATCACCCCTCGTTCCTTTTCAACGTCATCCGGTTTACAGGTTGAATTCTGACTGATATCGGCGAGAATATCGACAGCTCTGGATAACTGCTGATCGACAATTCGCGCATGATAACAGGTGGATTCCTTGGAAGTAAAGGCGTTCAGATGCCCACCGCGACCCTCGATCTGCCTCGCAATCGCTACCGCACTGCGACGATCAGTGCCCTTGAAGTTCATGTGTTCGAGAAAATGTGCGATACCGGCTAACTCGTCCGGTTCATCACGGCTGCCACTGTCGAACCAGAATCCAATCGCCAGGGACCTGATATTCGGCATATCTTCAGTTACAACCCGTAAACCGCTGTCTAATACCGTTCGTTTGAAACCGTGATACTTATTATCACCGATTATCACCGACGTGGTCCTCTCCCACCGCCGCGCGGTCTGAAACCATTATCCCTGCGAGGTCGGTTCTGTCGGGCTGCATCACGTTCTTTCTCTTCCTCACTGCGGTCGTCAGGGAGCAGAGCTTTTCGGGAAAGATCAAGTTTGCCGTCCGGCTCGACCTTCAACAATTTGACCTTCACTGTATCGCCGACCTCAAAGAGATCGCTGACCCTGTCAATCCGCCGGTGTTCGATCTGTGAGATGTGCATCAGACCTTCAATACCTGGTATAATCTCGACAAATGCTCCGAAATCCATAATCCGCTTTATCGTTCCCTCATAGACCTTGTCCACCTCGGGAACGGCAGTCAACTCCTGTACTCTCTTCTTGGCTGCATCTCCGGATGCCTGATCTGCTGCACCGATACGTACAGTGCCATCGTCCTCAACGTCTATCGTGGCGCCTGTTTCACTGACAATCTCGCGAATCATCTTTCCACCCGGTCCAATTAACGCTCCGATTCTATCTACCGGTATCTTCAGCACGATAAACTTCGGGGCATAGGATGACAGTGTTGCACTCGGGTGGTCAATAGTTTTATCCATAATGTCGAGGATTTGGAGACGTGCATCCTCAGCCTGTGTCAGTGCCTCCGCCATCAGTTCAGCTGATATGCCTTCGATCTTAATGTCCATCTGGAAGGCGGTAATTCCGTCGCGCGTACCGGCGACTTTGAAGTCCATATCGCCGAGATGATCTTCATCGCCCAGAATGTCGGTGAGGATACGATGCCGATCCCCCTCCATTATCAGACCCATGGCAATGCCGGCAACGGGTTTACGGACAGGCACACCGGCGTCCATAAGCGCCAATGATCCGGCGCAGACGGTAGCCATCGATGACGATCCGTTGGATTCGAGAATCTCAGATACGATCCGTAATGTATATGGGAAATCATCCCAATCAGGCAGTACGGGTTCCAGGGCTCGCTCGGCAAGTTTTCCATGTCCGACCTCGCGCCTCGTAACACCGAAGCGGTTCTTGACTTCACCCGTCGAATAGGGCGGGAAGTTGTAATGCAGCATATACTTCTGGAATCCGCTTAAATCAATGCTGTCAATACGCTTCTCGTCCAGCCTGGTTCCCAGCGTAACCGTACCCAGCGCCTGAGTCTGCCCACGGGTAAACAGCGAAGAACCGTGAACGCGCGGCAGCAATCCTAATTCGCATTCAATCGAGCGGATATCAGTGCTGCAGCGTCCATCAAGACGAACATTATCATTCAGGATATTCTGACGCACCTCGTACTTCATCAGATCCTTAACGACTGCCTTGACATCCTTCTCTTTTTCAGGATCATCCTCGCTCACTTCCTTCATAACCTTTGCGACTAAATCGGTGATGCGGTTTTTCCGTTCACTCTTTTCTACAATCCTGGCAATTTCCACAACCTCTGTTTTAGCCAGTTCTATAACCCGCTTTTCAAGGTCCTTGTCCATCACGACCGGGGTGAACTCCCTGGTCGGTTTACTGAATTCAGCTATGATCTCACGCTCAAATGCGACGATTTTGCGTATCTCTTCGTGTCCGAATGCAAGAGCGTCGATCAATTCCTTATTGGATAGTTCCTCGGCATGTCCCTCGACCATGGCGATCTCATTCTGAGAACCAGCCATAACAAGATCAAGGCGGGTTTTATCCAGATCGGTGTATGTCGGGTTGACGATAAACTTTCCATCTACAAGTCCGATTCTGACGGAGGCGATAACATCCTTAAACGGAATATCAGAGATATTCAGGGCTATAGAAGCCGCTGTCACACCGAGGATATCGGCGTCATTCTCCTGATCCGCTGATAATACTAAAGCCATGACCTGTGTTTCATAGGCATAACCCTCCGGAAACAATGGTCGGATCGGTCGGTCGATGATGCGCGCACTGAGAATCTCCTTCTCCTGTGGGCGTCCTTCACGTTTGAAGAAACCACCGGGGATTTTTCCTCCGGCATAGTCTCGTTCACGGTAGTCCACTGTTAAAGGAAGGAAATCCAGTCCCTCCTTGCGTTCCTTTTCAGATACGACCGCCATGTGCATTACGGCGTCGCCATATTGCACCCACACAGCACCGTCAGCCTGACGGGTTGTTTTACCAACGACGACCTTAAGTTTCCTGCCGCCTACTTCAATCTCTTTAAATAAACTCACTATACTCCAGCTCCTTTAGTGGTGAATGATGAATGTTGAATTCATAATTCATAATTCAAAAATTTACGGAACTTTGAATCGCTACCTGCGCAATCCCAGTTCGGTAATAAGTTTACGATACTTTTCGATATTCCTGCCTGCAAGGTATCTTAGAAGTCTGCGACGTCTGCCTACCAGCTTCAGAAGTCCGCGTCTGCCATGATGATCCTTGGGATTGGTTTTGAAATGTTCTGTAAGGTAATTGATCCTGTTGGATAGAACTGCGACCTGTACTTCTGTGCGACCGGTATCGCTGTCATTCTTTCCGAATTTTGTGATCAATTCCCGGTTATCAACTAATTGATAAGTCATTGTATCTCCAGATAAATTGTTGCCATATTAAAAACCTTGTGGATTAAGCTAAATCCTCCCAAACCTCCGTTCAGGGATGGATGAATGAGGTCCGAAGCCCTTCTCTATCAGCCTGACGTAAGCGTTGCTCCGGTCAAGGCTTATCTGAGTGGTGAGTTTTTTCGGGGAATCGAATAACTCCACCGAACGCAATTGCTCCACCAACCCAACTGCAATGGTCTTTCCATAAACGTCAGCGCTGAAATCTATAATATGCGTCTCCATAACCGGATCGGCGCTCTGGAAAGTGGGTCTGGTTCCGTAATGAGTCACCGAAGGAAAACGTTCACCGTTCACCTCGGCAACCGAAGCAAACACTCCGGATTTCGGAGTTAACTTTCCATTCTTATCAAGCTTCAGATTAGCAGTGGGAAAACCGAGTTCCTTACCACGTTTTTCCCCGACAACCACCTTACCTGTGAGGTAAAACGGTCTGCTCATGAAACGAAATGAAGAGAGAACATCCCCATTCAACAAACACTTGCGAATTCGACTGCTTGAGACGAACTTGCCGTTTCGGATAACCGGAGGAACAACTACCACATCAAAGCCCAACTGCTTCGCCATGTCGATCAGTTTTGTTGCGTTCCCCTCTCTTCCCGCTCCGAAACCATGCCGCGGACCGATGAATATATGCGACATGCCTATCTTATCGAGCAGTATCGTTTTTACAAAATCCTCAGCCGTAATACGGGCAAATTCTTCATCAAAGCGAATAATTATCAGTCTGTCAACTCCAAGCTCCTCAAACAGCCTGATTCGTTCCTTGAACGTAGTCAAAAGAGGCGGCGGTTCTCCATAAGGTTCAACAATTAACCTGGGGTGAGGATCGAATGTTATTACGGTTAACGAATTGTGGTTGCATTCCTTCATCCGCCTCAGAATACGTCGGTGTCCCAAGTGCATACCGTCAAATGAGCCAACGGTTACAGCGGAATCCGTTTCTGTTTTGACATTCTCCAGACCTCGAATTACCTCCATCATGACCTCGTCTGTCTGACAAAGGTTTCGAGATCGACAGCCTGTTCTAACGTATATTCCCCCACTCTTGTTCGGATAAGCCTCCCAAGATGCGCCCCCGGTCCAAGTTCGCGACCAATATCATAAGCCAGCGAACGGATATATGTTCCATGTGAACAGGTAACCCGCATCTCAAATCCATCTGTTGTCATGTCTGTAAGTCTTATTTCTCTCAATGTTACTCGACGGAGTTTGGGCTCTACATCTATACCTCTCCTTGCTGACCGGTACATCCTGACGCCGTTCACCTTGATAGCTGAATAACGTGGTGGAGTCTGCAACTGTTCCCCCTCAAACCGTTTCAATACGGCTCGGATATTATCCTCTTCAGGCAGTGAGAAATTGTTTCTTTCGATTATCTCACCAGTCGGGTCATAAGTATCGGTTACGACTCCGAGTACCACTCTCGCCAGATACTCCTTATCTCCCTTCAGGAATTCACCAAGCCTGCGTGTTGCACTGCGACCGATACCTACGAGAAGAACACCCTCTGCGAAGGGATCAAGCGTGCCTGCATGCCCAACCTTTCTGATACCCGTTGCCCGCTTGATTCGCCGTACCACATCATAGGAGGTCATCCCCGGCGGTTTATTTATCGGAACCAGAGTTCCTTCCAGGCTTTGTCCATCAAAATTCGATATGTTCATCATCAGGCTGCAACGCTGTCCGTTCAATGAACTTGCTACCCCGTGTGATCTTATGGGCCGTTATGTTCCAAGCTAATTCATCTACGAGGTTTTTAATAAGATCTTCTTTTGCACCAAGATAGCGAAATCCAGCTGCCTTGAGATGACCGCCTCCTCCGAATTTGGCGGCAACCTCAGCCACATCCACACTGCACCGTGAACGTAAAGAAATCTTGTAAACTTTATCTTCTATCTCCCTGATGAATGCCGCCAGAGCCACTCCGGTTATCGAGGATGCGTATTCAACAAATCCCTCGGTGTCGTTGACATCTTTCTCTCTATCGAGGCTGACGATACAGATCAATCCATCAAGATGACACTCAATGGTCGATAAAGCACGAGCCAGAGCCTGTACGTTTTCAAACTGGAGATTATAATAAACGTTTTCGGTCACCCAGCCCGGGTTAACTCCCTTCGATATCAGATCGGCACAGATTGCCAATGCCTTGGAGCTTGTATTGGAAAAACGAAATCGTCCGGTATCGGTCAGAATCCCCACAAACAACCCGTAGGCAATCTGCTCGGTTATCTCAATGCTGAATTCTTCACACAGATCATACAGTATCTCCGCCGTCGCCGATGCCTCGTGCGTTATTATGTTAATATCGCCATAGCAAGGACCTGAGTAATGGTGATCGATATTAAGTACCTTCGTTCCCTTACCGATGCACGACCGCGCTGATCCGATCCTCGGCAGCGCTCCTGCGTCAAGTATCACCAGGCGATTACAGGGAATTTTGAATGTTGAATCTTGAATGTCAAATTTCCGAATCCTGTCAAATCCCGGCAGAAAGCTGTACTTCTCCGGCAGGACATCAGCGATCGCAGTTAGATGTTCAACACCGAGTTGATCCAGCATTCCACTGAATGCAATCAGACTGCCGATAGCATCGCCATCTGGCGAGAAATGACTGACTGCTAATAGATCACCACCAGACAGAAGGTAGTTATAAATAATTTTGGATTCTGGATTTTGGATTTTGGATTCAACATTCATCATTCAAAATTCATCATTTTCCTGGATACCGCTCTCCTTCAAAAGAGTATCGATTTTTTCTGCAGTATCAAGCGTCTGATCCAGTCTGAAGATCAATTCCGGAACCCTTCTCAGATAAATCATGTTCGACAGCAGATGGCGTATCCTGCCGGATTTTTCCGATAACCGCTTGATTGCTGCAAGTCGATTCTCCTGATCGCTGAACACACTGACCCAAACCTCAGCCGAACGCAGATCTCTCGAACACCGTACTTCCGTTACAGTCAGAAGATACCCCCCCAGTTCGCTCTTTAACTGACGAAAAAGCTCTGCGAGTTCGCGTTTTATCTGTTCTCCGACCCGTTGTGGTCGGTGTGCTTTCATTAACAGTCCTTGTAATGATAGGGATGAGGGATAAGGGATGATGGAAATCCAAATATCCAACGATCTAATACTCAATCCGCTCAAATCGTAACAGCTCAACATCCTCACATTGATTAACCTGTTTATCCAGTTCGTCAATCATCCTGTCGGTATTACTCCCATCTGACGAAACCCAGACAGCAGCAATAGTGGAACGCTGCCATTTTTCCTGGTAATCGACTTCAGCAATCGATACGTTAAAACGATTTCTGATTCTGTCCTTCAAGCCTTTTATCACTCGTCGCTTATCCTTAAGCGAGTGGGAAACCGGTAGGTGAAGGTGAAAAATCAGCAGCGTTATTCTCACACGGTCTCTTCCAGTTTTCGTGCAGTTTCAACAATTTCAAAAGCCTCAACACGGTCTCCTTCCCGGATATCGTTAAACCCATTCAGCGATAATCCACATTCGAAACCTGAAGCCACTTCACGCGCGTCATCCTTAAACCTTTTCAGGCTGTCCAGATCACCCCGCCACAATTCAACGTCATCTCTGATCAATCGAACCTTGTTATTGCGCATTACTTTACCCTCGACAACATAACAGCCGGCTATTTTGCCGATACGACTGATCTTATACACCTTGCGCACCTCTATGCTGCCGGTAAGAACCTCTTCCTGTGTCGGTGTGAGCAGACCCTCCAACGATTTGCGCACATCATCGACAATCTCATGGATCACCCGGTAAAGGCGATACTCAACACCCTCGCGACGGGCTGTCTCACGTGCCTGTGGATTCGGATGAACATGAAAACCGATGATTATCGCCCTGGAAGCCGCAGCAAGCAGAACATCTGATTCACTGATCCCCCCCACACTGCGATGTACAATCTGGACTCCGACTTCCGGTGTGGAGAGTTTCATCAAGGCGTCAGAGAGTACTTCAACCGATCCGTGAACATCGCCCTTGATTATCAACGGCAATTCACGCAGATCCATCTCCTTCAAATGGCGGCTGACCTGTTCGAGAGATAGAGCCTTTATCTGTCTTAGGGACATCTCACGATACTGACGCTGTCTCCTATGACTTATCTCACGGGCTTCCTTCTCGGATGAATATACAACCATTCGATCACCGGCTTGCGGTACACCATCGAAACCAACTACCTGAACCGGTGTTGCCGGTCCTGCTTCATCTCTGGTCTTACCGAATTCGTCGTACATTGCCCTGACATGACCGTAATGCTGACCGATTACAAACGGTTCACCGATCTTCAATGTTCCGTTCTTGATAAGAACGGTGGCGACTGCTCCCAAACCTCTGTCAAGTCTGGATTCAATTACAACTCCTCGCGCTTTAACCGTAGCATCAGCTTTGAGATCCAGGATATCAGCTGCAACGAGAATTTCTTCCAGTAAATCATCCACACCATCACCAAACTTCGCTGAAATCTCGACTGACTGATATTTACCTCCCCACTTCTCAACAAGGATATTAATATCTGCGAGCTGTTTATAGATGGCTTCTGTGTCAATGGATGGTTTATCTATCTTGTTGACGGCGATGATGATTGGTACGCCTGCAATTCGGGCATGGTCGATAGCTTCAATTGTCTGTGGCATAACACGATCATCCGCAGCTACCACCAGAACAACAATATCCGTCACCTGTGCACCGCGTGCCCGCATTGCGGTGAAGGCTTCATGACCCGGAGTATCCAGAAAAGTTATCCTTGAGGCGTTGGATGTAATCTCGTATGCAC
>JABMRV010000219.1 GCA_013202285.1 bacterium
AACAATGAAACAATGAGACAATGAAACAATCCAACAATGAAACAATGAGACAATGAAACAATCCAACACTGAAGACCAAAAAGTATCCCTTGATGAGAGCAGAATCCGCTTCCAGCAACTTGTCAAGCACTTACCAGCCAAGCTGCTGCGATATGATCTGACTCTCAAGAAATTCGTCTATCTGAATTCTGACGAGTATTGGAACGGTTCTAATCTTGAAGAGTGGAATGAATTCACTGAAGAAAAACGCCAAAGCTACATCCATTACGACGATCTCGACGAATGGTTGAAACAAACTCAATCATGGCTGGCGTCGGACATGAAAAGCCCTCTTCAACTTACATTCCGATTGCTAAGCGGAGACCGTTACTTGTGGATAGACTGCTGCTATTACCTGGAGTACTCCAGCGATGGCAAACCACTTTCAATCGTAGAACTCTCCTTTGATATCAGTGAACTGAAAAAAAATGAACAAGAATGCGATGAATTGAAAGCCCAGTGTGAAGACAGCTCTGATGTGTACCGTAATAAACTCGTTGAGATGGACGAAAATTATCAGGAAAAATTCGAAGAGTATATGCAAAAGACGGGGGAATTATCCATCAAAAAAGAGAGCTTCGAGAACCTGTCTGATAATTCAATCGATGGAATTATCGTCACTACGCTCGATCACCATATAGTTTACGCCAATAACCGCACCGCCGAAATAACCGGCTATAAACATGACAATCTTATTAAACTTTCAGTAACCAAGCTCTTCAAAGAGAGTGAACTCGCGACA
The DNA here is from genome assembly GCA_013202285.1 of bacterium. Lineage (GTDB taxonomy): Bacteria > Electryoneota > AABM5-125-24 > Hatepunaeales > Hatepunaeaceae > JABMRV01. Next base: position 782 of record JABMRV010000219.1, read on the forward strand.
GAAATCGAAAGTATTGAGAAAAGGGAAAAGAAGAAACGCTTCCCCAGGCATTTTCAGACTGAAATGAAGTGTGCCGATAAGAGCAAACTTACCATCGGTCTCGCCATCGTAAGGATCATCTGGCAGTCGGAATCGGCAAATGCTTATACACTCTACGATTACATTGACAGGAGAAGCGCCGAAGGCAAACGCATATCGAAAATGGTGCATCGGGCGGTACAGCAGCATCACACCATAGGTGGCATCGTCAGCAAGAATCCCGCCATCATGAAGATGTTCGAGATCTTGCCGACGATTGCAAACAGCGAGAGTTCACTCCTCATCACGGGCGAAAGCGGGACCGGCAAGGAATTACTCGTCAAAACCATCCATAACCTCAGTCCGCGTAAAGACAAACCGTTGATAACGGTTAATTGTGCTGCTCTGCCGGATACGCTGATAGAATCCGAGCTGTTCGGATATAAAAAGGGAGCCTTCACCGACGCCAGACAGGACAAACCCGGTCGCTTCGTCCAGGCTGAAGGCGGAACGCTGTTTCTCGATGAAATAGGCGATGTCTCGCCCGCCATGCAGGTCAAGCTGCTCAGAGTTCTCCAGGAAAAAACTATCGAACCGCTCGGCAGCAGCGAAACCGTTAAAGTGAATACTCGTATCATTGTCGCCACTAACCGCGACCTCGACAGGATGATTGAAGACGGCGACTTCCGCCAGGATCTTTATTACAGGATCAACGTAATCAAGCTTGAACTCCCGCCATTGAGGGAACGTATCGAAGATATCCCTGTTCTGGTGGAGCATTTCATCGGCAAGTTCAGAGAGATGTTCGGCAAGGATATTACCAGCGTTTCACCGGCGGCGATAGAGGTATTGATGAATTATGACTATCCGGGTAATATCCGCGAACTCGAAAATTTCATTGAACACGCCTTCCTTCTCTGCCGAGGCGACAAAATTATTCCAGAACATCTCCCCGAAATTCTCCGACAGAACTCACAACTCTCAGGCATATCCCCTATCCCCCCCTACGCTAATAGGGATGGACTAAGGGGGATATCAAAAAGTCTCCCATCCCCCTCTTCAATTGTAGAGGGGGATAAAGGGGGAGTCACGAAAAGTTCACCTCCTCCCGCCTCAATAAAAGACTCCGAAACTAACCTGATTTTCGAGTGTCTTGAAAGAAATAACTGGAATCGAACCTCAACTGCAAAAGAACTGGGAATTCATCGGATCACTCTAAGTCGCAAGATTAAAATGCTCGGAATTGAGCTTCCAAAACTCGACGGACGATTCGCATTTCGCAATATACCGTAACATACCGTAACATACCGTAACATATTGTAGCTTACTGTAGCACTTTGCATCATTATGTAACACTAACCGATGCAATTTGCTACATTACAGTCACAATTTGTCTTCAGCATTAAATCCAAATACCCTCTAATAATAATAACTTCATTATATTTATCCACGTTTCCGGTTATCGTCATTCTAACGAAAGCCAGAATCCTGTTTACATATATACAATATGTTACGTTGCTTTGGACTCTGATTTATTCTGAAATGACGAGATGATTATTCACAATTATTCATGGCGTTCTGCACAAATATCCATCCGGATATTAATTAATGGCACAGACATTGCACTTTATAAAAGCGTAAGACATCGTAAATCACACATTATAAGGAGTATGTCATGCGAACTATTAAACTACTTTTTCTAATCCTTTTCGTTGCTTCTCTGAACCAACTTCAGGCAGCTGGGGAGCTGATTGAAGTCAATCCAGCGGAGATTTCAGCGGAAATACCTGCTGGCGGTGAGGCAACTACAACCTTAAGTATCAGCAACATCCAAGAAAGAGATGCCATTAGCTGGGAAGCAAGTGTCAATGGTAACGACAACGGTTTCGAATGGGTCTATGTCAATCCTGAGTTCGGTGAGGATCTCGGTGGTGGTGAAGCGGAAGATGTTGTTATTACACTTACTGCTTACGATGATGAGGGTTGGCTCGATGCAGGCACTTATTCTGCAACACTTTACATCGCGTGCAAGAACAAGGATGCCGACCAGACAGTCGCGATTGGGATAACCATGACTGTCATTGCAGAAGAAGAAGAAGACCTGTCGGTACGCGATCAGATCCTGGAGCTGATCAGAGATGTAGAGGCGCTTGTTGAAGATGACGTGCTCAACAATAGACAGGGCAGGTTGTTAAGATACAAACTCTTATTGGCGATCCGGCGTCTCGACCGAGGTCGGGAATGCCAGGCAATTCGCATGCTCTATGTCTTCAACATCCACGTACGGAATTACATCCGCCAGGGAGTACTACCGGATGATGTTGGACAGGTGTTACGCGAAGAGGCTAACAGCATAATCGAGCAACTCGGCATCGGTCAACTCGGCAACCGGAGAGATAATAATGCAGGTGATGATCCGTTGGTATTGAAGGATTTAGCTTACGTTCCATCCGAGCACTTCATGTCACAGGCATATCCAAATCCGTTCAATCCGGAGACAAAAATTAGATTCGGATTGACGGAATCAGATCATGTCACCATCAGGGTATTCGATATGAACGGCCGCCTGATGACGACGCTTGTCAATGAACTGCGGAATTCAGGCGAATACACAGTAACATGGAACGCTCAAACAGCGCCTGCAGGCTGCTATCTGGTGCAGATGTATGCCTCTGGTTTCAATGAGGTTCGCCGCGTCATCCTGACGAAGTAATCCCGTCTGCATACACATTCAAAACCCGCCCTGTAGGTCATCAGGGCGGGTTTTGTTTTACAATTATTTCTTCGATCAGCCATTCCCCCAGGCTTTGCAGTTTCGTAGCCCGGCTTCTCCGAAGCCGGGGATTTCCACAAACCGGGGAGGGTGGACATTCCTGTCCGCCACCCTATTACTTGCGGGGGATGGAATACAAGGGGGGTTGTCGCCCACCCTTAATTGTACCTCCTCCTGCTGTTGCAGGAGGGGATATGTGGTGGTTATCGTATCAGCATAACCTTCTGCGTCGCCACTTTCCCCGATGCCTCCAACCTCACAAAATACAACCCTGAAGCGAGGTCATCAGCGCTTAGAGTTGCTGAATGAAAACCTGCCTGTCTATAGCCTTGAAACAGCGTGGTTATCTGCTGTCCTAACGTGTTATAAACCTGCAGTGATACATTGCCTGGATATGGCAGTCCATATCTGATCGTGGTCGTGGCATTGAACGGGTTGGGATAGCTTTGATAAAGTACGAATGCTGTTGGAGAGTGGGAGACATCGTCCTCGACCGGACATCCCCTGAGCGTAGCTAATCCGAGGCCATGAATATCTGATAAATTTCCTCCAATATAACACATTTGCCAGGTAGTGTCATCCTGAAATACTGCACTTGGTACTGCTTTTCGCGAATCCCATTGATTATACTCGCCGTTGGCTAATATAGGATTGTCCGGATCTTTTTGCCATGATATTCCATCATCTGAGTTCGCAAATCCTATATGAAGTCCCAAATTAGGATTAGATCCAGTAAACCACATCAAGTATTGGTCGTTTGTATGCAATACAACCGGTGAACCAACTCTCGCACCATCCCACGAATATCCTGGTCCTGGTTCAAGGATTGGATTTTCTTCAGATACGGTCCAATTTATTCCGTCTTCCGAACTTGCATAGCCAATTTGATGAGCCCATGGAGAATTGATAGTCACTCCTGAATACCACATCTCAAAAGTATCCCCATTCTTGATAACGTATGGTGCATAAATACCCCAACTATCCCACTCGCCACTTCTCTCCAGAACCGGATTATCCTCATATTCCGTCCAGTTTACACCATCAGTTGAGGTGGCATAACCGATAGCGTCAAAATTGTGTTGATCAAGTCCAGCATACCACATCCTTAGAGTATCCCCATCTACTATTACAGCCGAACATCCTATTCCATCTACATTCCAGGAATTATCGGCGCCTTCTGTCATAACTGGATTGTCTTCGTATTCCGACCAGCCTGTTGCCAGATTTGATGAAGTCCATAGCCCTATACCCCAGGATGATCCATCGAATCCACCCCCATAATACCTGTAGACATCACCATCGAAAATCACATGTCCTAAAAGGTAAAAATAGGCTATGTGGTCGTCGTTCCACGTATCCGCATCTCCAATCAAGTCAATCACTGGATTCTGCTCATGTTTCTCCCAGACCTGTCCGAAACCGGGCTGAGCTTGCGAAGTCTGTGTCCCCACGAGGAAAAACAATAAAATGTAAAGACACATACCTGTAGTTGTTAAAATGTTGTACCGTGTGTTCATGATAGAACTCCTTTGATTTTATGTGTTTATCTACCGGTGGGCAGTGCGGTTGGCAAATTAATTGAATATACCTTTACTAAAGCCTTATATCAAGTAATTATACCAATTAAAGTAGCGGAGGAGGGACTCGAACCCCCGACACGTGGATTATGATTCCACTGCTCTAACCAGCTGAGCTAC
>JABMRV010000220.1 GCA_013202285.1 bacterium
ACAACTTGGCTGGAAGACGAGGGCGTCTTCCAGCGGACAGATGACATTCTCGGACAGTCTGTTCCGCCAGAATAACGACCATTAAAGTGAATAATTGAGAGAACTCATTCCGATATGCCAATCCACCGGTTAATGGATTAAGCAAAGAACCTACAATTTATTTATTTGCTGAGTATTTATCAAGAGTATTCTGAGCAGCTTCAAGATTATACCGTTTTTCTTATTTCAAGCGTTTTAAGTATTCTCTCGCTGGCTCTAAAACTTAATACGAAGACAATTATAGAACAAATTATTATTAGTGGATTTACGTGATTATTCATAAGATAAATCCCTGCCATTCCGGAATCCTGTGAAGCGATGTTAATCAGTTGTAAAAGGTTGTTTGCCATATGGACTAACACTGCGGGGATTATACTGTTCCAGCGCCAGGCAAGATAACCGAGAAGAACTGCCAGAATCAATAACTGTATTATTAACCACGGTTGAAGATGAATCAGAGCAAAGATCATCGATGTTATCAGGACAGCTTTAGTAACATCTCTTTTTCTCTCCAGAATCTGTTGAATAAAGCCTCTGAAGAGGGATTCTTCAACTATCGGGGCAATTATAACAATGCCAAAGAGAATCAGAATTACTTCTCCGAAGGAAACCGCCTTGAAGATTTCATTAAGATAGGCTACATATTCTTCCGGTACGTGGATTATTAACTGAATGAGGCGGTCGATTTCATCTAACAGAACAGCGCTTGATAACGCCATAAGAACAAAGGAGGGAATAACCCTACGTGGAACAGGTCGAAGTCGAAACATGATAATCTGCGGTTGACGACGAGCCTTCAGGTAGTACCATGCGGCGAAAAATATTACCGTGTTTGTGATGATGTACTCCGACTTGCCGGTCCATTGACTCCAGAATGATGCAGAGAGTATAATAATCACAAACAGTCCCCAGCAGACTATCAGGATATCAATCAAATCCGGTTCACGGCGGGGATTATCCATATCGGGATTCTTTCAATTACAGAATTACATTATATCGTCGTTCTAACGAAACAGACTATTTGAGAATAGCGTCTTCCAGCGGACAGATGACATTCTTGGACAGACTGGAAGACCGGAATCCACGTAATAACAATGACATATCCTAATTCGTCAGCTAACGGATCAGGATTTCGATCTTGGAGGGTGGGCTTTAACCCGCCCCAATGGGCATACTATCTAACGGGCGGATTGAAGTCCACCCTCCAGGGTATCAACTTAAATACGAAATCACTGTTTTCCGAATATTGAAAGCAAATTTATGGTTGATAGTTACAATAGAATGTGTTATTATACTAAGTTAAGGGTGTAAGATGACACTTCGTGTTGGTTGAAACATGTTTAACAAGAGGCATAGAACACACAGATGTTTATTCTCTGTGTTTAGATAACAATTAGATAATAAATGGCAGAAAGAACAATAAAAGCAATTGAGGTCGAAGAACCTCTTAATCCTGATGCTGATCTGATTGAGTTGAGCCAACTGGGTGATGAGAAAGCCTTCAAGGAGTTGGTGGAACGCTATCAGACCCGTGTTGCTAGCATCTCCTATAAGGTTCTCGGTAATTACGAAGATGCACGCGACGTCTCCCAGGAGGTATTCTTCAAGCTTTACAAGGGAATCAAGAGTTTTGATCCGAAAAAGAAGTTCTTCACCTGGCTATACAGGTTGACTGTCAACGCTTCAATTGATTTTCTCAGAGCCAAGCGACGACGCTCATACGAGAGTTCTCTCGAAGAGCGTCCCGATCAGTACCAGAATATACCGATTCCTGAATACAACTCGGTAACATTTAATATCGAGCGTAAGGAACTGCGACAGATATTCGTCAAACTTGCTGAGAAACTGAATCCAAAACAGCGAGCGGCGTTTGTTCTCTGTGATCTGCAGGGGTTTACAACCGATGAAGTAGCGGAGATACTTGACTGTCCGAAAGTGACACTCAGATGGTATCTGCACGAAGCTCGGAAGCGTATCAGGATGGCGATCTCCAGGGATCATCCCGAGTACATGCGCGGAAGGAAGCGTCAAAGGATCTCATAAATTTGTTCTTGCTTCATCGAATTGGGAGGGGTGCCCCGGCTTGCTTGTCAAACCGGGTCTCAGTAAGCAAATAGGGAGCGCCGACATTCTTGTCGGCGAATCCACCGTATGGCGGATACATCGTTACCCGCACGATTCAGCAAGGAATACATATATTCAATTTATTTCACAATTTGTGCTTGAGATCACAACTGAATCAACTTACTGTTAATATCTTATACAAGTAATTTTCAACGAGGCTGCAATGAACCGTCTTACAGGTTTTATTCTAACTATTATCATTGTCATGATCGCCGGGTGCGCTCAGAGGACGGATAACCCGCCGGTTGGACCAACTGTCTATCAGTTAAGACTGGTCAGTGAAACACAAACACCCGGTTGGGCGAAAGACCTCTATGTTCACGAGGACATGGTCTTTCTCGCTGATGATGATTATGGCGTGACTATCTGGGATATCGAGGATATAGAATCACCGTATCTCATTACCACGATCCAAACTAACACAAATGCAATGCATATTACCTACAGCGAACAAAGCAGGATGCTGTTTATTGCGGGTCGCAATGGAACCTACGGTTATAGTATTGATTCATTAACTACTCAGGGAGAGGATATTTACGACCTGATGTTTCTATCGGAATATGGAGTATCTGCGATTGAGGTTTACGATCTAACAGAGGATTTGATTATCCTCGCAGTTACCGATCCCTGGGAAGTTCTGTCAGTCTATAAAGCATTTCGCTGGCCCATTACTTCAGTGGACGCCGGATTCTGGAATAGTGATAATAATGAGTTTCTGCGCGATCTCGGATACAGTGGACTGTATATGGACATCCCAAACAACCTGATGTATATGGCTAAGGGTCAGTTGGGACTGGATATTGTTGAGATAAACTACGAGAGCGTTCTCAACTTAAATGTTCTCGGAAGTATCGACACATACGGCTCGGCTCGAGACGTAACACTGAACAGGGATAAGTCTCACGCCATCGTCGCCGATTATAACGGTTGTATTCAGATTATAGATATAAAAACAGATGAGAGTAATCCCGTAGTCACGGGTGAACTCCGGATCAAAGATGTTGCAGATGTTGAGACTATCGTAGCCATCGGCGACACGGTTTACTTCATTGATAAATTTGACGGACTCTTTGTTGTTGATGTGAGTGAGCTGGCTGCTCCAGTGCTGATTGCCGAGTATGACGCACCGGCTCCGACGGGATTGTTCGTACTGGAAGATCATACCGTGTTTATTGCCGACCAGGATCTTGGATTGATTATTCTGAAATGGCAGTAGAAATCTTTAAATAGTGTTTGTTGAAAAAGTATTCATTTTGTCATTCCCGCGCAGGCGGGAATCCAGACAAGTTATTG
>JABMRV010000221.1 GCA_013202285.1 bacterium
ATTGGTACTGACTTTCGCTGCAGGGTGGGGACACCCTGCAGCACATGAGTTATACTATTGCTGGATTAGAGTAAACGTTTAATTACTGACAGTTGAGCAAATCGCATCCAAAATTCAGTAATAATATACGACTGACTTCAGAGAGTGTCAAGCTCAACTCTATATCCGGAGTCATACGTTAACTGTGTTAAGAACGCCGTCGATTAGTTCCAGGCAGCGATCGGCTTTCTGCGCTAAACTGTGATTGTGAGTTACGATCAATAAGGATGTTTCCTGCTCTCTGCACAGTTTCCACATCATCTCTTCCAATACACGGGATGCATTGCGGTCTAAATTACCGGTCGGTTCATCAGCCAATATGAAATCCGGCGAATTCATCAATGCCCGTGCAAAAGCGACCCTCTGTTGTTCACCTCCGGACAGTTCACCCGGTTTGTGATTGAAACGGTCGGAGATGTTCACCTGGCTTAACAGCAACGCAGCTTCCTTTGAACAGTCGCTCTGCGATCTGCCCAGCATCAGTCCCGGCAGCATGACGTTCTCGAGAGCAGTGAATTCCGGGAGGAGATGATGAAATTGAAATATGAATCCGATGCGCGTAAGACGTATCAGCGATCGTTCACGATCCGTAAGCACGCCAGCGTCGCGGTCATCTATATATAAACTCCCGCCGGTGGGCTTTTCAAGTAAGCCGAGCAGATATAGAAGCGTTGATTTTCCCGCTCCTGAAGGACCGACCACCGCCACGCTCTCGCCGGCAGTTAGAGATACATCGACTCCCTTGAGAACTACGACCTCTCGTCCGTTAAGAAGGTATGTCTTGGCAAGTCTGCGGGTTTCTATTATATTTTTCGGCACCTGTCAGTGTTTTATTAAGCTGTAATTCGATTAATTACCGCCTGCCTGTTCAATGGTGGTGATAAATGGCAGATATCGGTATTTCTCGTCGAAGTCCATCCCGTAACCAACCACAAAAAGATTGGGAATTTCAAAACCGACCCAGTCAAGATCGCACTCAACCTCCCGCCGGGACGGTTTGTCAAGCAGAACACAAACCCTGACTTCCGCAGCACCCTTCGATAATATAAGCTCTTTCACATGCTGGAGAGTTCTGCCTGTATCGACAATATCATCGACAATGAGCACGGATTTATCTTTAACATCGATGGAAATATCCAGTTCAATCCTGACTTCGCCACTCGACTTGTCTCCCGAGCCGTAGCTGACGGCACGAATAAAATCGATGTCGGGATAGAGTTCGAGATCGTACAGCCTGCGCAGCAGATCAGCGGCAAACATGAACGCCCCTTTGAGGATACCAACAACCACAAAATCCCTGCCACGATACTCTTCGGCTAACAGTGCGGCGAGTTCAGCTATCCGATAACGTATCTGCAGTTCCGTCTTCAACGGAATAACAGATCCGCTGTCGGACAGGTTCTTACCGGATGAATCTTTGCTGCTGATCATTAATTACACGTGCTGCAATTAGTTGACGAACAGGACGAGCAGGCTGAACCGAGGCTCTCACCGTTTGGACCACTGGTTGCTGCCACTTTGCCTGCGGTAGCGAACATGACTCGTGAGACCATTTTCTCCACATCGGTCGAACTGCATACGGGGCATTTTACTCCTGCAGATCGCCAGTCGAAAGGAACGAGATCATCAAAATTTTTGTCACATGTCTGACATATAAAATCGTATGTCGGCATTTTATTTTAATTTCCTCTATACGTTTTCCGTTAAACTTTTCCTTAAAAATGTACGACTCATATCCAAACTTTGCAAGGTCGGCTGTCAACACCCGGTGTTACAAACCCATTAATATGACATCCCCCCCTGCAGAGTAGGGGGGGACTAAGGGGGGGTTACCTCAAATAAAGATTAAAGCCTTTAATAAGGAAACCCCCCTTCTTTTCCCCCCTTCAATAGATGGGGGGAGGATGGGCGGACTGAAAGTCCGCCCTCCAGGAAACTCAAGGCACACAGACAATCTTCTCAACCACCAGCGTACTACCCGTCTCAAGCAGGATGAAGTATATACCCGATATATTATGAGTCCAAGTCAAACGGTGATGACCCTTGATTATTCTTCTGTTTTCAAGTTCTTCGACCAACCGCCCCCGAATATCATAGACAGCCAACCTGACAAACGAGGATTGAACAGTCTCGTATGTAATTGTGACACTCGAATTGAATGGATTGGGGTAGGGGGAATAAAGGATAAAGGATGAAGGATGAGGGATGAAAGAATCATCTACAACTGCAGGATCGGTGAAGCGGTAAATTCCCACGTTTGTGTAATCTGCCACATAGATCAAGCCATCTTCCGACAGGGCAATGCCCAAAGCACCCCCCGGTGTGTCATAGTATCCCACTTCTTGCGGATGTTCAGGATCGGCAACCGAAATGACACGCAATCCGTTCAACCCGTCTGCTACATAAGCATAGTCACCGGAAACCGTAATGCCCCAGGCATATCCCGGTGTATCTAAGTATCCCACTTCTTCCGGACGTTCAGGATCGGCAACGGAGATAACACACAAACCACTATTTCCGACCGCTACGTAAGCATAGTCACCGGAAACCGTGATGTCATGGGCATTTCCCGGCGTATCATAGTATCCCACTTCTTCCGGATGCTCGGGATCGGTAACTGAGATGAAAAGCAAACC
>JABMRV010000222.1 GCA_013202285.1 bacterium
ACCAATGACCGCAGGGTGAGGACACCCTGCGGCACGAGCTTATAATACTTTTTCAATAACTTGCGATGTTACCTCTGGATTAGGGACTTTACTAAAGTAGTGTTAATCAATCTTGGTTAATTCAGCGTTTTTTAAACCGGGAGGAGTTCCTTTATGAGCAGCGATGCAGACGACAGAAAATCGTTTCTCTTTACAAGGCTGATCCTCACGTTTCATTCTGCTGCAATGCAGCAGATGGGAAAACTTGCAGACCCTTTTAGCGGTAAAATCGTTCGTGATCTCGAACAAGCTTCACTCTCAATCGACACACTTGATATGTTGCTTGAGAAATGCAGAGGTAATCTAACTCAGGATGAAGCTAATCTGCTGGAACACTCCGTCGCCGAACTGAAACTGAATTATGTCGATGAGATCGACCGTCCAGATCCAAAACCTGAGGAATCTGAACAGGACGCAACGGAACCGCAAACCCAGAAAGCTGAAGAAAACTGAAACTTACTCCCATCGGAGATTTTGGAGGCATCCATGAACTGGAAGCAAATTAACTTACTGCTCGCATTTCTTGCAATACTAATGCTTACTCCGTCTGCCACGGCACAACCGGATGACGCCGACTGGTTGAAGTGGGAACCTAAAACTGGCATTCCTATCCGGCAGGGATGGCACGTTGAGTGGTTCCGCGGTGGTGAACGGCGTGATGTAGGCGATTTTGCCGGCGAAGTGGCATTTGTCTGGTCTGATACTCGTTTCACTGACCGAGGAATATATCTCCAGGTGATTGATGAGGATGGAAACCTCAAGTACGACTACGACGAGTATGACGGTTTCGGAGTAAAGATCGCGGATGGACCGAATCGACAGGAGGATCCCGCAGTCTGGCCAGCAGAGGAAGATGGCGCCTGGTATATCGCCTGGGTGGACTTCGCTGCAGATACACTGGGAGATATATACTGCACTAAAGTCGATGCCGACGGAAATCGGTTATGGGCAGTCGATGAGGAGATCGGTGTACCCGTATGCGTAATGGGCAATACTTTTCAAAAGGAGATTAGGCTCGTCGAGGACAATGGCGGTGGTTGCATCATTGCCTGGAAGGATTTGCGAGGAGGGGACACCGGCGATATCTATGCCATGCATATTACGAGTAACGGTGAACCCGATCCGAATTGGCCCCGTAACGGGAGGGTTGTAGTTGCGGAACGTGGGGCGCAGACTCAGCACACTGCTGACTCGGACGGTCAGGGCGGTATGATTATCGGCTGGCAGGATGGCAGAGATGACCGGGATTACAATATCTGGGCGCAGCGCATCGACTATAGGGGGGAATTGCTGTGGGGTGACGATGATGAAGGTGTAATCGTCTGCAACGACCAATCTCTCCAGAAAACGCCTAAGCTTTGCCCGGATGGTGCAGGCGGTGCATATTTCAGTTGGGTCGATCTCAGGAACTTCGACATTTCTGGCTGGGATATTTATGTTCAACGCGTGAATGCAAATGGTAGCCCGCTCTGGGGAGAAGGAGGCGGAGCGATGCTGTGTGATGTTGAAGAGGAACAGACCGGCAACCGCATTGTCAAGTCTCAGGGTGGTGCTGCAATAGTTCTATGGGAGGATAAACGTAACGACGCTGACACCTACGATATTTATTCGATGCGCATCAGCGGCGTGAATGAAATGCATAAAGAGTGGAGAGATTACCTGGACGGGGTTGCGGTCGTTGTGGAAGAGCGTAATCAACAGCAGGCTCGTCTCTATCCTGACGGTTTTGGTGGGGCGTATTACATATGGGAGGATGAAAGGGATGGCAGTTATCCTGAGATAGATATCTGGGCACAGCGTATCAACCGCAATGGTCAGCTTATGTGGGATGAGGAGAACTGGGGAGTGCCTGTCTGTACAGCTCCCGGTACTCAGCAATTACCATTAATCCGTGCTACAGCCGAGGTTGGCTGTGTCATTGCCTGGGAGGATCAGCGCAACGGAAGCAAGACGATCTTTGCACAGCGACTGGATGGGAATGGGAGGCCTCAATGGGATGTTGACGGTATCGCCATTCTTGACAGTATTGGCGCTAATGCCCAGTACATTCAGCTTATCTCACGACTTGACGGCAGTTTTGTTTTGCTCTGGTCCGATGGTCGCCGGGGTGGTAAAGGCACAATTCCTTACATTCAATATTGCATAGATGCTGATACTTATGTCGAGATAATGTTGCAGAATGACGGTTTTCCAGCCCTCATGGGAACACAGGGTGGTGGTGGTGTTGCTGATATGACCCTCGACGATGAAGACGGCGTTTTCATCGTCTGGGAGGACCACCGCATCGGGGATGATGCCTACTCCATTTACGCTCAGCATCTCGACGGTGAAGGTGAAATGCTCTGGGGTGAAAGCGGACTTTTGATTTCAGAGGAATCGCCAGACTATGAAAAGGTAAATCCGAAAGTCTGTTCCGACGGTAATGGTGGTATCTTTGTTGCCTGGGAATCCGATACCGACGAAGAGGTAGTCAATCTCTTCATGCAGCATGTTACAGGTAATGGTGAATTGAGCTGGGAGGACGAAACCCGTGTTACACTCCATGATATGGCTGAAACCATCAAGGACCTGATCTGGGACGGTGAAGAAGGTGCGGTTTTACTGTGGGAGGTGAATAATAGGGATGGGGATAGCGAACAAGATATCTGGGCGTTACGAATAAACTCACAGCGTGAGTTTCTGTGGGGCGACGAGGAGAGTGGCGGCATCGTAATCTGTGATGAACGCCTCGATCAGACCGATCCCGTAATATCTTTGCATCCGGATGGCTTTATAGTAGTCTGGATTGACGGTCGTGACGATGAAGAAGGACAATCCCAGAATGACATAGTCGGTCAATTCATCAACCCTGACGGCAGTTTCCGCTGGTGTCATAACGGCGCTATGATATGTGATTTCTCAGAGCACCAGACTTCACCATCGATTGCAATCGATAACGAGTCGCATATATGGGTTACCTGGGTGGATAACCGCTATGGGGAAACCTCTCGGCGTCAAGATATTTACATCCAGAAGATAAGTTGTCAACCGACTCAGAACTTTCGAGTTATAACGCTGCTTGAAGGTGAAAACCAGGGGGCATTATATGGCGTTGCAGTGTGCAGTGCTAACGCCGATCAGATTAATCCGCAGTTGGTACATGACAACAACAACAACGGCGTTTGGGTTATCTGGGAGGACTATCGAAACGGTGTTAATTCCGACGTTTATGCCACTCACCTTGATACAGATGGACAACCTTACATCGACGGGGGCTGGGGTGAAAACGGACGAGTCATCTGCGACGCTTATCACAATCAGGAATACCCGAAGGCAGCAAGATTACACGCTAATGGAGTGTCAGGTATAGTCGCAGCATGGGTTGATAAACGCGCCACTGGAAAAGATCATCTCTTCAACATTTTTGTTCAGAGAATAGATGATGGCGAGACCTCGGTCGGTTTCCCTGATCCGGAGGTAATACCGGTCGGCTACGCGCTGGAAGAAGCCTATCCCAATCCGTTCAATTCAAGAACCACCATCAATTTTGTCATACCGGAAGAGCAACTGGTTACATTAGCCCTTTACGACATCACCGGCAGGCTGGTCAGGAAGTCATCCGAAGGATTGTTTGATGCTGGAACACATCAAGCCACCATTAATGCTGACAAGCTTCCAGCCGGTTTATATATCGTCAGGCTTGAAGCCGGTGGGGTGAAACTTGAGAGAAAAATCCACTTAATCAAGTAGATTGTGATTGCACGAAACAACCGGGTTTAATAAGTAAATGGCGTCGGAAATAATCAACCGACGCCATTTCTCTCTGTAATCGTACTCAATTAACCGACGGCTTGAACAAACTGCATTTCTTTCTTATATTACTAAGCTATTAAGTTACGGCGATCTCATCGATCAGGTCGTGCTAACAGTCTATTAAGTTAGTTCCGCAGGATTCTAACATCCTGCGGTACAAGTAGTTATCATAAGGAGCCACGAAGTTAACCATGCTACCTGAATTCAAAAACGAAGCATTCACAGATTTTAGCATTCCCGAAAATAAAACGGCTATGGAGACAGCCCTCAATTCGGTCAGGAAGGAACTTGGCAAACGCTATCCTGTCGTAATCGGTGGCAGAGCCATCATGGAGGGCGATACATTCAAATCCGTCAATCCCGCCAATTACAACCAACTGGTGGGGGAATTCACCAAAGGAACAAAGGATCATGCCGATCTGGCAATAAAGACCGCCGCAGAGGTATTCGAGGAATGGAGGAGTGTTCCTGCATACGAACGCGCTCGTTACCTTTTGAAAGCTGCTGCCATCATGCGCCGTCGCAAATACGAATTGGCTGCCTGGATGGTATTTGAGACATCCAAGAGCTGGAGCGAAGCGGACGGTGATATGGCGGAAGCCATCGACTTCCTCGAGTTTTACGCCCGCGAGATGATGCGCATATCAGAACCGCAGCCTGTGGTCGGTTATACCGGCGAGGAGAACGAGCTTTATTACATCCCACTCGGTGTCATCGCAGTCATCCCGCCGTGGAACTTCCCCTGTGCCATCCTGGTGGGGATGACCTCGGCGGCTATCGTCAGCGGGAATACGGTTGTATTGAAGCCTGCATCGACAGCACCGACAATCGGCTTCAAGTTCTTCGAGATCATGGAGGAAGCCGGGCTTCCAGCCGGAGTGCTCAACTTCCTCCCCGGTCCGGGTGGAGCCATTGGCGACACCATTGTCGATCATCCGAAGACACGTTTGATTGCCTTTACAGGCTCAATGGAGATAGGTCTCCGTATTCATGAGCGTGCCGCGAAACTCAATTCTGGTCAGATCTGGATTAAGCGCACCATCCTCGAGATGGGCGGCAAGGATTTCATCATGGTCGATGAGACTGCCGATATCGACGCTGCTGCCGAGGGGATCGTTGCCGCGGCTTATGGCTTTCAGGGACAGAAATGTTCGGCATGCAGCCGGGCAATTGTACAAGAGGACATCTATGATGAGTTACTCGAAAAAGTGGCTGAGCACGCCAGGAAGATTAAGGTTGGCGAGCCCGATAACCCGAAACACTTTATGGGAGCAGTCATCGACCAGGCTGCGCATGATAAGATTCTGGAATACATTGAAATCGGTAAGAAGGAGGGAACACTGGTACTGGGCGGTGGAAAAGGATCAAAAGGAGGATGGTTCATAGAACCGACCATCTTCTCCGACATCAAACCCGACGACAGGCTCGCTCAGGAGGAGATCTTCGGTCCGGTGCTGGCGTTCATCAAGTTCAAGGATTTCGACGAGGGCATCCGCATTGCCAACGGCACGATGTTCGGCTTGACGGGAGCGTTATTCAGCCGCAACCGCAGTCGTCTGGAGCGCGGTCGCGCCGAGCTTCATACGGGCAATTTATATCTGAATCGCAAGTGCACCGGTGCTCTGGTCGGGGTACAGCCATTCGGCGGCTTCAACATGTCGGGCACGGACTCCAAAGCCGGCGGGAGGGATTACCTGCTGTTATTCACTCAGGGCAAGTCGGTATGTGAAAGGTTTTGATATACCCCCCCTTCTACTGAAGGGGGGGATAAAAGGGGGGGGTACCTCAAGTAGAGAGGTTCAGGGGAGGGTGGACATTCCTGTCCGCCATTACGTACCCCGCGTTCTGTATGGTCTTGCGCCGTCAGGCGTGTGACCTGACAGAACGGACAGTAAGAAGGAGAAAGGCAAATGAGCAGTGATCCTACTTCACCGTGGATAGTTTTAGGTGCAATTATCGGATCTGTGACTGGAATATTCGGTACTTTACTAGGATGTATAAATATATACCTCAGAGAAAAGGATAAGAAAATCAATGGTGAATTAGAAGTTACGTTACCTATAGATGAAGATTCTACATTTACGGTTTTTTATAAAATTACTAATCGAGGATCAATTTCTTTCCATATTAACAGAATTGGGATTCAATTAGAAGACAGGAGTGATATTCTGTGGTATTCTAAAGAAAGCAGGGATACTTTATTTAATCATTACAAATCATCAGTTGAGCTTCCACATGAATTGCAGCCGAGAAATTTTTGGGAATGTACAGTTGTCGATGCAAATTTATACAAAATGAAAATTGTTAATTTCGTAGCGGAGGATAAGACTGGTGTGCGATTTTACTATAAAGGGAAAAAAGCTCATAGATTAATAAAAAGTATTAAAGAGCAAAAAGATTGTCGATTTGGTAGTAATAATTAACCAATATCTTATGACTCTGTTGACATTAGATTAAGAGTATTAGGTTTCATGGGATGAACATCCGAGCACAAATAAACTACTGGCGAAAGGGCAGCGGATAGAATTACGAATTATATTTCTAAGTACTTATAAATAACGATTTAATATCCTGGAGAAATCATGCCTTCCGATGAAGTAGTTATTGTCGGGAAAACTAAGGCTGGTTCTATGATTTGTATCGGAGCCTTGTCTCTTACAAATGCCGTTAATTTTCGCCTTAAGGATAGAAGATTTCCATTCTGGGATGAGGATGTTGATTTTGAGATTGGTCAATGCTACAAACTAAAATATCGAAGATCGAAAAATCGTGAGAATCCCCACCATGTTGAAGATGTTGTAGTACTAAAAAGGAAATTATTGCGCGAGATGTCAAGAGAAGATATTGCAGATTTTATACGTGATAAAGGTCGCATAGTTGAGTCGGAAGATCCAAGATATGTATTTCGAACTGACAATCCCGATCATCCGATGATCCTTGACGGGAGGTCGATATATGCACCCGAATCATCAGTTGATCAACTGTTGAACTCCGTCGGATTCTGGATCAGCCCTTTCGGTCTTAGAGAGTCATCCGGAAGTTACTATGGTAAGGGCTTGAGGATTAAGTATGTTGGTGTGGAACCTGCGGTAGCAATAATCAAAAGTGGTTCAATTATCCGACTTTCTACTGCAACCTTATGGTCGAAGCCTGAATTTCCCGAACCGCGATCCTATCTTCAACTTTCAGGTTGGTTCTAATGCGTGATTTAGTGACAATCGGCATTGGCAAACGCACGGTAGAGGAATTCTTTACTGTGCTTAAAGCTAATCATCTCGATGTACTGGTCGACATTCGCAGCAGTCCCTGGTCCAAGTTTAAGCCTGAGTTCAACAGGGATAACATCAGTGCCGCTGCGAAATTGAATGGCGTCAAGTACGTTCATTGGGGCGAAGAGCTGGGTGGCTTCCCCAAAGACCCCTACATCTTGACTGAGGGTAGAGTCGATTACGCCAAGTTAGCCAAGCGACCGGATTTCATCAACTGCCTTGAACGCGTAATTGATGGACTGGAAAAGGAGCATAAGATTGCGATTTTCTGTTCAGAGGGCAGACCTGAAGAGTGTCATCGGTCGAAGTGTATCGGAGAAGAGTTAATTAAAAGGCAAGTCGGCGTTCAGCACATCGATGTCGATGGCAATCTTGTAGATCAGCAGGAAGTTATGGCTCGGCTGAATAACAATCAAATAGAATTGATCGGGATTGAAAAACCTCATTACTCCAAGCGGAAATGGAAGGGTGAATATGAAAGCTAAACTCCATACCATCTTTACAATCGGCGTGTATGGTAGGAGCGAAGATGAGTTTTTTAACCTATTGACTGATAATGGAATTAATCTGCTTATTGATGTGAGAAGGCGACGCGGGATGCGCGGGAAGAAGTACTCGTTTGTTAACAGCAATTATTTACAGAAAAAGTTGACTGATTTAGAAATCGAATATCTGCACGAGAAGGATTTGTCTCCGACTGAGGAAATCCGGAAAGTCCAGAAGGATGAAGACAAGTTGCTGAGAGAGCAGAAACGCAAGCGAGTGAAGCTATCCGGTGCGTTTTTAGAGCTGTACCGCAATTCCGTACTGAGCGAGGTCGGACTGGACGGGATGTTGGAGAGAATAACCGAGTTGACTAAAGTGGAGCAAATAAAGCTGTGCCTCTTCTGTGTGGAGGCTGAACCTCAAGCTTGTCACCGTTGGATGATAGCAGATGAACTAATGGAAAAAGCTGGAGGAGTGATACAACATTTATGATTCGGCGACGAAAATTAAATCTGGATTCCCGATCAAGCCGGGAATGACGAAGAGAGATTCTTCACTTCGTGAAAGACTAACGCTTCGCTTAGTGCAGAATGACAATAGGTGGCAGACAAGAATGTCAGCCCCACCAAAATACTAATAAGGTAAATTGCACAAACCCTCAACATTCCCCAGGGAGAAACGTCCGCCGACGATCTTCAATCAGATAGAGGTCGAGGTGGCGAAGCGCACCGCAGCCGGTGAGAAAGTCATCGCCCTGCACGTCGGGGATGCGTATCTTCCGCTACCGAATCAACTGCTAACCCCGGTTCCCGATGAGGATCTGCGCTACGGAACCGGTCTCAACCGCTACGGCAACGCCTTCGGTGATCAGGCACTGCGGGAAGCCCTCCTCGACAAGGTCAGGAAACGCAATAATCTTCCGGCTGAAGGAATCGATTCAGTCCAGATCACCGCTGGAGCGACGTCGGCTCTGCATGCAGCCTTCTCAAGACTGCTCGAATCCGGCACGGAAGTGCTCACGCTCGCGCCGTACTGGTCGATCCTCAGGGTTGTCGCGGAACAGGCTCGCGTCAAACTGGTTGAAGTACCGTTTTTTGATTCATTGGTGGATGGGTTCGATAAATCGACCCCTACGCGGCGATTCGATCCGGCTGAAGTCCTCAAACCGTTCTTAACCCCGAAGACCGGCGGCATATATATAAACACGCCCTCGAATCCGACCGGGATCGTTCTGCATCGTGAAATACTCGAAAAGCTCTCCCTGTTCGCCCAAGAGCATGACCTGTGGGTCTTCTCGGATGAGGCTTACGAGGACTATATCTACGACGGCAGCAGCCATGTTTCGATAGGCTCTCTGCCGGATATGTTCGCGCGGACGTTGTCGATATACAGCTTCTCCAAGTGTTTCGGCGCTTCAGGGATGAGGGTTGGTTATGTAGCTGCACCTCCGGCGGTGATCTCCGAACTGCACCGTGGAGTCGTCGGTAGCCATTACCAGGCGGGGAGATACGATATGCTCATGGCTTGGCGTGGGATGCAGGTCTTCGACGAAGTTGTCAGCACGTTCAAGCCGGACTATGCCGAGACATGGCAGTGGGTCTGCGATAACCTTCAGGCTGAAACTCTTCCCTGCAGGAGCGGTTTTTATTTCTTTCTCAAGCTCAGTCCGAAGTTCAAGGGACTGCCTCCGATGGAGAAGGTCTATAAGATGCTCGACGCCGGTGTAGTGCTCTCGCCGGGTGAGTATTTCGGTGAGATGTATGACGAATGGGCGAGATTATGTTTCACCGTCGTAGCTCCGGATGAGGTGAAAGAGGGCATAATAAGACTGAACCGGCTGCTGGGCTGACGAAATCTTAATAATTCAAAAGTAATGAACATTCATCCAATCGCTTCAGGTTCCGACGGCAACTGTACACTTATAACGACAGATAAAACATCTATTGTAATTGATGCAGGAACTCCCTTAAAGCAAATAAAACCTCTCACAGAGAAAATTGATGGAATTTTCGTCAGTCATGAACACACAGATCATATCGATGGAGGTGGTATATTATCCAGGTACTACAGATGCCCGGTCTATATGCACAGATTATGTTATCGTGGAAAAGGATATAAATTAGGAGAATGTGAAGTTAGTTTCGTCGAGCCCGGCGAGACAATTGAAATAGGAGATTTAACGATATTTCATTTCGCCACCGAGCACGATGTAAATATGAGTTTCGGGTATCTGATTTCTCAAGAAGAAGGTCCATCCTTATGTTATATTACTGATTCAGGTATGATAACACCGCTCATGGCGGATAATATAAAGAAAGCCGATGCATTATTGATTGAAGCAGATTACGATGAGAAGTTATTACTGGAATACGAGTACTACGACGACTGGTTAAAAGAAAGAATCAGCAGTAACGTCGGTCATCTGTCCAATCAACAGACAATAAGCTTTCTGAAAGAAATTGGAATAGATAGATTTTCTGCGATAATATTTGCACATTTATCGCACAGAACGAACACTCATGAGACTTTACTGAAAATTGCTTCGAATGAATTTCCAGAAGAAATGGACAAGTTTATGATAGCTCCTTTAAGAAATTCAATTGAAGTAGTAAAGGGATTCCCGCCTGCGCGGGA